>NZ_JAUXQE010000010.1:0-267051 GCF_030683615.1 Undibacterium sp. | reverse complement strand
CCACGGAAATCTGATTCCAGTTCCTGAATGATCTTGCCATTGCCACGTACCGGGCCATCCAGACGTTGCAGGTTACAGTTAACGACCATGACCAGGTTGTCCAGCTGCTCACGCCCGGCCATGCCGATCGCGCCCATGGATACTGGTTCATCCATCTCACCATCACCACAGAATGCCCAGACCTTGCGTTTTTCAGTATCTGCAATACCGCGCGCATGCAGGTACTTCAGGAAGCGTGCCTGGTAAATCGCCATCAACGGGCCCAGACCCATGGAGACGGTAGGGAACTGCCAGAAATCAGGCATCAGTTTTGGATGCGGGTAAGAAGACAGACCCTTGCCATCAACTTCACGACGGAAATGCAGCAACTGGTCTTCAGTCAGACGACCTTCGAGGAAGGCGCGCGCATAGATACCAGGAGAAGAATGCCCTTGAATGTAGAGCAGATCACCACCGTGATCTTCAGTCGGCGCATGCCAGAAATGATTGAAGCCTATGCCCAGCATATTCGCCAGCGAGGCAAAGCTGGACAGGTGACCACCAAGATCGCCATCCACACGGTTAGCCTTGACCACCATGGCCATGGCATTCCAGCGCATATAAGAGCGCAGGCGCTCTTCAATTTCCAGGTTGCCCGGGCAATGCTCACCCTGGTCAGCCGGAATGGTATTCACGTAGGCAGTATTGCTGGAAAACGGAATATGGGCACCACGGCGGCGCGCCAGGTCAACCATGCGCTCCATCAGGTAATGCGCACGTTCAGGGCCTTCGGCCTCTATGACTGCTTCAAGTGCATCCAGCCACTCATTTGTTTCAACTACATCGGGATCATTGGCGGCCTGGGCCAGCACCTGGTCTATCTGGGGTGACATAGAAGGGGTCTCCTGTTATTGCGCGTCAGGGTGAAACGCGCGGGGCGAATCGACAAATTACGGCTAGTTTTTTGTTCTCGCAAGTATTTTAACAGGACTTTTTATTTTTTCAAATAGCGATAAATGATTTCATAATGTGAAATTTACGCCGCAGCGCAGCAATTATGCCGACAGATTTCTTTATCTTCTCGATAAGCCTTCTATTGCAAGCATTCAGAAATCCTTGCTGTGCAGTGCAAAAACTGGGCATAACCAAACAAGCATGGATCTTGCTTGCCACTCTTACGCGTTTATTAATTTTTGCGAGAGGTATGCATTAGCGTTTTGTCTTTTTTAGCTCAAACAAAAAGGGCGATGAATAAATCATCGCCCTTAAAATCGCCTGAATCAGCGTAACACTTATTGCAACTAATTATTATTTAAACTGATATTTCAAACCAACTTTGAAGTAACGGCCAATTGCGCCGCTGCCGTCCATCGGGTTGTAACCCATGGAGCCGTAAGTCAGAGGATCCAGTGGTGCGACCTTGTCAAACAGGTTGGCGATGGAACCGAAGATTTCCAGGTTTTTCATTGCCTTGTAGCGGAAAGACACATCCAGAGTCGTGAAGGATTCCAGTGTGCAACCTGCCGGGGCTTCAGTGCCATTGGCAAACTTGTTGGAGCATGGCTGACCTTCTTCACCTATGTTTTTCAAGGAACCGCGATAGGCAACCACGCCAGTCACGTTCCAGTTACCCCTGTCCCAACCCAGCACAAAGTTGACTTTATCCTTTGGCGTACCTACGCAATTGGACGTGTCGCAGTTACCGTGGGTGCCAGCATATTGATGCTGAACCGCACCATCCACTCGCAACCATGAAATAACATGCGTCCAGTTGACGTCCGCAGTCAGCTTGCCATACTCGCCCAGATTGAAACGCTGTTTGGCATTGAAATCCACACCTTTGACTTCGGTGTAGCTGGAGTTGGCATATGGTGCTGCGCCACCGATGATGGTGCCTGTACCAGGAGTTACCACGCCATTGATGGTCAGGTTGTTGTCCTGACGCAGAACGCCTGGCAAGCTGGCTGCTGTCTGGAAGGACATGGAGTTGATTTCGTTGTTGCGACGAATCAACCAGCCGTCCACCGCCATGCTGGTGTCTGGCAATGGATCCCAGACCAGACCCAGGGTATAGCCCTTGGATTTTTCAGGTTGCAGATTAGGGTTACCTACTTTGAAGCCTGTAAAGGTCGTGTTGCAATCAGATGCCTGTGCGCCTGGCAGTGCTGTGCCGTTAGGGCAGCGAACCGGATCACGGACCGCAGCTGTACCGGCACTGAAACTCTCTGTACCAGATTCTGGCGCACTCGGTGCACGGAAGCCCTCAGAGTAAGTACCGCGCAGGGCAAATGTCTTCACTGGAGTCCACTTGGCACCAACCTTGGGTGTCACAGAAGAGAAGTGAGAGTATTTGTCGTAACGCAGAGCTCCGGACAATTCCACTGACTTGAGTACCGGTGCCAGCAATTCAGCGTAAATCGCAGAAACTGTTTCATCACCCTTGGCGGCCACATAGCTGCTGTTGATGGAACCGTCTCTGGAACCATCAAGGGATGGCATGTCATAGGATTCTCTACGATATTCAGCACCTACCGCCAGGCCCATCATACCGCCAGGTAAAGCCATCAATTCACGCGAAGCCTTGAAGTCGATGACATCCATTTTGGTGGGCGCATCGAGAGTCGCAGCCTTGACCATGGCAGCATACAAAGACGCTGGGTTTTTGCCAGCCTGAGCGCCGATATAGTAAGGGAAGTAAGGGCTCTTGGGATCACCCAGAGCAGATTTCAACACGTTCATATTGATCATGTTGGTGTAGTCCAGATGCAGCTTGGACTCTGAATGCAGGATGGCAGTGTCAAAATCCCAGCCGGCGACTGAACCTTTCAATCCTGCGACAGCACGATAGAATGAGTTGTCAGCGATACGGCGATTTGCGCCAACATCAAACATGGAATAACGCAGACGAACATCAGCACCGTACGGATTTTGCGGATGCGATGCCGACATCAGGATAGTATTGCCGTAGTTGATATTACCCGTTGGGCTTTTCGCGTTAGGCGGAAAGAATAAATTGGAAGATGTTGCAGGTGGAATGACAGTAAACGCTGCCTTGCGCTGGGAATAACCAAACTCCGCATATGCCTGCAAATCATCATTTAACTGCCAGGTGCCACGGGCAAACAGGTTCACGCCGTCGATTTGTGGCAGCATGGTACGGAACTGATCTGCGTACCACAAACAGCCACCACCCGGATCTTGCACTTTGGTGGTGGACAAGGACGAGCAGCCTGGCAGAGAGACATAGTTCAGTGTCTTGGGATCGCGCAGGGAACCAGCAGGATTTGGTTGCGCGCTGTTGTTACCAGCGATGTAACCAGAAGTGAAAGAACCCACCGTCACCATAGGATAACCCCAACGACGCCAGTCACCTGTACCAATCCAGTCACGGTCAGCGCGGTCTTTATTCATCAACTCATTGGACTTGTAAGCCTCGGCATTGAGGATGATATTGTATTTGTCCTTGTCGAGATTACCAAAACCAGCGGTGATGGAACCTTTAATCTGATTGGCGTCACGAGAACCGGAAGTGCCGGCAGTGGTGCTGACAGTCACGCCCTCATAATTCTTTTTCAGGATGATATTGACGACACCGGCAATTGCATCTGCACCGTAGATGGAAGACGCACCATCTTTCAGGATTTCGATACGCTCAACCACTTCCATGGGAATGGTGGAAATATCAGTAAAAGCTTTTTGACCGTCATCCGCGCGACCAAACTGCGCCATGCGGCGGCCGTTCAACAAAACCAGTGTGGAGGTAGCACCCAGTCCACGCAGAGAAATTGCAGTCGATCCGGCAGCAAAACCATTACCAAAGCTGGTTGGCAGCGAGCCAGCACCATCAGAAGTCAAGGTTTGCAGATATTCAGCAACAGTTGTTTTACCTGCCTTGTCGATATCGGCACGGCTAATGATTTGTATCGGTGAGGCAGTTTCAGCTTCTGCGCGTTTGATACTGGTGCCGGTTACTTCAACCCGCTGAACTTTGGCTTCTTCCTGAGCAAATGCTGGTTGCACGAGAATGCCCGCAGTCACCATCAGGCCACCAGAAAACATCATACGCAGCGATCTTGAAATTACTTTTTCTTTCAACATTTATTTCTCTCCTTAGAATTAGCCCTGCTGCTGCCCTGTTGCACCTTAACCAATCACAAAATATTTTGAAAATTATTTTTCACAACTGGTATCAAGCCATTCTTGAATTTTGAAGTCAATCACTCGTCAAAGACTGCATCCAGAAAACAACATACCACCGCAAACTCATAACTAAATCAATTTAAAAAATTACATAAGGGTAATGAAAAAGATAAATAAATTATTTAATCAATAAGTACACTGTTTTCTGAGTGATCAAAATCAAGATGCCCACCCCTTAGACTTAAGCCCTTGTGCCAGCATCATTTATAATCTTGACTTATCTCTTACTAACAAAGCCCTATATGACTGCCCAAATTATCAGTGGAACCGAGCTCTCCCTACAAATTCGTGCCGATGTCACTCAACGCGCGGCTACACTAACAGCCCAGGGCAAACAACCTGGCCTGGCAGTCATCCTGGTCGGTGAAAATCCGGCCTCACAGGTGTATGTGCGCAACAAGGTAAAGGCTTGTGAAGACTGTGGTTTCTACTCGGTTTTGGAAAAATATGATGCAGATTTGACTGAGCAGGCCTTGCTTGAGCACATTGCCCGCCTGAACAATGATCAAAAAATCAATGGCATCCTGGTACAACTGCCCTTGCCCGCGCACATCAATGCCAACAAGGTCATCGAAGCGATTGCGGCAGAAAAAGATGTGGATGGTTTCCATATTAGCAACGCCGGTCTCTTGATGACAGGCCAACCTCTGTTCCGCCCCTGCACGCCTTACGGCGTCATGAAAATGCTGGAATCGATCGATTATCCGGTACGTGGGGCGAATGCCGTGGTAGTCGGAGCCTCGAATATCGTTGGCAAGCCGCAAGCCATGTTGCTCTTGCAAGCGGGTGCTACTGTCACCATCTGTAACTCCAAGACCCGCGACCTGGCAGCACATACCCGCAATGCCGACATTCTGGTAGTGGCGACAGGCAAGCGCAATATCGTCACGGCAGACATGATCAAGCCAGGCGCTGTCGTCATCGACGTAGGCATGAACCGCGATGATGAAGGCAAACTGTGCGGTGACGTTGATTATCTGCCAAGTAAAGAAGTTGCGGGTTATATTACGCCTGTACCAGGCGGTGTTGGTCCCATGACCATCACCATGTTACTGGTCAACACCATAGAAGCTGCTGAAAGAATTTAATATGACTCAAGATAATCCTCTGCTGGACTTTAGCGATTTGCCACGTTTTGCCGATATCCGCGCCGAGCATGTTGGCCCTGCCATAGCGGCCCTGCTGGAGGAAAATCGTGCTGTCATAGCTGAACTTGAAAAAAACACTGGCCCGGTAACATGGGACAAGTTTGTAGAGCCGCTGGAAGATGCTGGTGAAAAATTAAACCGTGCCTGGAGTATCGTCAGTCATTTACACTCAGTTGTCGACACACCTGAAATGCGCGCGGCCTACAATGAAAATCAGCCGGCAATTACTGAATTCTCGACAGAGGTGGGGCAAAATCTAAACTTGTTTGCAGGCTATAAATCCTTGCAACAGTCTCCTGATTTCAGCAACCTGCCTCAAGCCAGAAAAACTATTATTCAGAACGAGATACGAGGTTTCCGCCTCAGTGGTGCTGAACTGGCTGAGGACAAAAAGCTCCGCTATGCGGAAATTCAGGAAAAACACGCTGCCTTGTCGACTAAATTTTCGGAAAACCTGCTTGATACAACAAATGGCTATAGCCTGTTCATCGAAAACGCCACTGATTTAATAGGCTTGCCTGAAGATGTAATACAAGCGGCAAAAACTGCAGCGGAAGCAGATAGCAAGCCTGGCTTTAAATTCACCCTGCAATTTCCATCTTATTTCCCCTTGCTGCAATACGCCGAAAATCGTCAGATTCGCGAAACGATTTATCGCGCCTACGCTACCAGGGCATCTGAACTTGGCATCAAACCGGAGTGGGATAATAGTGACATCATGGCGGAACTGCTGCGCCTGCGTAAAGAAGAATCATCCTTGCTGGGATACAAGAATTACGCTGAAGTGTCCCTGGTCACCAAAATGGCCGAGTCACCAGCCTTAGTCAATCAATTCCTCGAAGATCTGGCACAACGCGCCCGCCCCTTTGCAGAAAAAGATCTGGCAGAATTGCGCACCTTTGCTGCCGAAGAACTGGGCATCAGTGATATGCAGGCCTGGGATACTGCTTTTGCTTCTGAAAAATTGCGCCAGCAGCGTTATGCTTTTTCTGAACAGGAAGTCAAAGAATACTTCCCGGAACACAAGGTCATTGATGGCCTATTCCGCGTCATACAGACCTTGTTTGCTGTTGACATCAAACCTGATCAAGCAGGCACATGGCACAAGGATGTGAAGTTTTACCGGATTGAGAAAAATGGCTCACTGGTCGGTCAGTTTTATCTCGACCTGTATGCCCGCAATGGCAAAAGTGGTGGCGCCTGGATGAATGATGCGCGCGGTCGCAGATTGACGACGCAAGGTGTGCAAACGCCTGTTGCCTACCTGGTCTGCAATTTCAGTGCCCCCGTCACCATGAATGGTGTAGAAAAACCTGCCCTGTTCAGCCATGACGAGGTGATTACTCTGTTCCATGAATTTGGTCATGGTCTGCACCACTTGCTGACAAAGGTGGATGATCTGTCTGTATCCGGCTTTTCCGGTGTTGAATGGGATGCTGTTGAATTGCCTTCGCAATTCATGGAAAATTTTTGCTGGGAATGGGATGTGCTGCAGCACATGACTGCCCATGTTGATACCGGTGCAGCCCTGCCACGTGCACTCTACGACAAAATGATCGCTGCAAAAAATTTCCAGTCTGGACTGCAAATGCTACGCCAGGTTGAATTTTCTCTGTTCGACATGCGCCTGCATGATGCCTTTGAACCTAATGGCAAGCAAAGCGTGCAAGACATCGTCAATGAAGTACGCGCTCAGGTTGCTGTCATGCAGCCGCCGGAATTCAATCGTTTCCAGCACTCTTTCAGCCATATCTTTTCTGGTGGCTATGCGGCTGGCTATTATAGTTATAAGTGGGCAGAAGTTTTATCAGCCGACGCCTATGCCGCCTTTGAAGAACATGCAAGTGAATCAGGTAGCACCCTGTCACGTGCTGTAGGTGAAAAATTTCAAACTGAAGTCCTGGAAGCCGGCGGTTCCCGCCCTGCCCTGGCTTCGTTCAAGGCTTTCCGTGGTCGTGAACCCAATATTGATGCCTTGTTGCGTCACAATGGCATGAGTGCCTGAGTCTTTAGGAGAAAATGATGACATCCCATAAAAAGGTCCTGATCTGTAGCTTGTTTTCCAGCTTCTTCATGGTGGCGACAGCGCAGGCACAATTATATAAATCCGTCGGACCAGATGGCAAAGTCACCTATAGTGACCAGCCGCCAGCCAACCAGAAACAGGTAGAAAAGAAGAATCTGCCAGGCATCGCCGAGAGTAATAATTTCCCGCCTGAACTTGCAATCGTCGTCGCTAAAAATCCTGTGACACTATACACAGCAACTGGCTGTTCGCCATGCAATGACGGGCGTAATATGTTGAAAGCTGCGGGCGTGCCATTTTCAGAAAAAACAGTCAATACGGCTGCAGATCAGGAAAAGCTCAAGCAAGTCAGCGGCGATACGCAAATGCCTTTGCTGGTTATTGCCAATGTGAAGTTTCGCGGTTATAGCGCGGATGAATGGAAAGATGCGATCTCCAAGGCAGGCTATCCTTCCAGCAACAAACTACCCAAGGATTATCGTTACCCACAAGCAGAACCGGCTTCACCACCACCTCCGCCTCCTGCACCCAAGGCAGAACCGGCCAGGCCTGCTCAGCCAGCAACAAAGAAACCAGATACTGGTTTCCAATTTTGATCCGGCATGACACGCATCGATTTTCATAGCAACGTGGTGGACAAGTTCAACTACACTTGCCGCCTCATACGCAAGGCTTATGCCGCCAATTGCAAAATGGTGGTATACCACCATGATCGCGCCTATCTGCAAAAGCTCGATGACAGCTTATGGACGCTGACTGAAGCTGATTTTTTGCCCCACGTCATGCTGACTGATCCACTGTCAGCCATGACTCCCATCATCCTCAGTCACGACGAGCATGCCACTTGCCCACACTATGAATTGCTGATCAATCTGACGGCGGCAGCACCTGCCAATTTAAGCCAGTTTCAACGCATGATAGAAGTGATTTCTGCCGATGACGCGGACAAACTGGCCGGGCGTGAACGCTATCGCCTCTATCAGCAGCAAGGCTATACCCTTACCCACTCCGTGGCGAAATAAAATGAATAATCAAATAGATGCCAGCATTCCAGTATTGACTGAAGTCATCAAGCCGGAAGAACTGCTGGCCTCCACCAAGCCTGCGGCTACAATGGAAATCGCAAGCACAAATGCATCTCCATCAATTGAAAAAGAAACTGCCAGCAATAACTATCCTGGAAAAACAGAAGAAGACTGGCAGGCACTGGAACAAAGCCTGAGAGAGAACGTCTTGCGCCAGGTGTTGACGCGCATCGACTTTGTGCTGGAACACCGGATTCGTGACAATCTTGCAGATGTCTTGCAAATTGCAGTGGCAAATTTATCAACTGAAATACGTTCAGGTTTGCACAAAACCCTGGAAGAAGTAATCACGCGTGCCGTTACTCAGGAAATCACCAAGGTAAAAACACCTAAATAATCAAAATAATTAATAATATTTTTATTTTTAAACATAAAGAACAAATTTTCGTTTAAAAATAAAAATACTGAATGCATTTCTGATTACCTGCGCAAGCAAAGTATTTCTACAATCTCCTTCATCGCACATAAGATGAGACACAGGAGATTTACCCCATGAAAGTCATTGTTCTCGGTTCCGGCATCGTCGGCACGTCCTCCGCATGGTTTTTAAAAAAACAGGGTCATGAGGTCATCGTCATTGATCGCCAGCCCGGTGCCGCGCAAGAAACCAGTTTTGCCAACGGCGGCCAGATATCTGTCTCCCATGCCGAGCCATGGGCCAATCCATCGGCTCCGATGAAAGTCTTGAAATGGCTGGGGAAAGAGGATGCGCCACTGTTGTTTCGTCCGCGTGCCGAGTGGTTGCAATGGGTATGGGGCTTGAATTTCCTGCGGGAATGCACGCCTGGTCGCACCGCAGAAAATATCCGCCAGATCGTTGCCATTTCCGAATATAGCCGCCTGACGCTACGCAGTTTGCGGGAAGAAACCGGCATACAGTATGACAGCCTCAGCAAAGGCATACTGCACTTTTATACTGATCAAAGAGAATTTGATATTTCCCTGCCTGCGGCAAAACTCATGCGCGACCTGGGTTGTCCACGCGATTCTATCGATGCAGATGAAGTGGTACGCAGAGAACCTGCACTGGCAGGCATACGCGATAAAATCGTCGGTGGTGACTACACTGAAACCGATGAATCGGGCGATGTCTATCAATTCACCACAGGCCTGGCCGACATGGCAGCCGCGGCAGGTGTGCAATTCCAGTTCAACACCACGGTCACCCGTCTTCTGTCTGAAGGTACGGGTGCCAGCGCCAAAATTACCGCCGTAGAAATCATCGATGCGGCTGGACGACACAAAACCTTGCGGGCAGATGCCTTTGTTGTGGCGATGGGAAGCCACTCTCAAACTTTGCTGAAGCCTCTGGGCATCTCCTTGATGATTTATCCTGGGAAAGGATACTCCGCGACCTATCAAATCACCAACCCGGATCTGGCACCTGTCGTCTCCTTGACTGACGATGGCTATAAGCTGGTAGTGTCGCGCCTGGGTGACCGCCTTAGGGTGGCTGGCACTTGTGAAATCAATGGCTATGGCCGAGAACTGAATACTGCCCGTTGCGAAGCCATCACCAGACGCACCCGCGAGTTGTTCCCAGGCGCCTGTGACTATGAAAATCCCGTGTACTGGACAGGTTTGCGTCCACTGACACCGTCCAACGTGCCATATATAGGTAAATCCCGCATCAGCAATCTTTACCTCAATACTGGGCACGGTACATTGGGCTGGACCATGGGAGCTGGCTCGGGCCGCGCTATTGCAGACATCGTCTCAGGTCTGCAACCCGCCGTGGATTTTGCATTTACCGGTATGGAACGCAAAACGAACAAAAATTTACTTTTGCCTGCCTGATACAGCACCTCTCAGTTCAATACAAGCAGACGCAAAAAATAATAGCAGCTGCATCTCCAGCTAAAAACCCTTGTCCCGCAAGGGTAAAAACCCGTTTCCCCTCACGCAAGTTGCCAGATGGAATTTCTATCTGCACCAACTTGCGTTTTTTTGTCATCCATTTCCCCAGCTCTGCGTTTAAGGATAAACAGCCTGAGTCATTTGCCTTTGATACGTACAGGTAACTCTTCGGCTTTTTCATCAAACGCAATGCGTGTCGTAAATTTGGCACGCTTCATGGGGAAACGGGAATGGAAATGTCTTACATTGCCAGAGCCGGATATGGCGCGCCGCACAAACTGGTAGTAAGCATCCATGTCAATGATATGGACGACCAGAAAATAGTCATACTCCCCAGACACAAAATAGCACTGCATGACCTCGGCCTCCTTGTTCATGCGCGCTTCAAATTCACGCATGAATTCGTCCGACTGATTGATCAGCGATACCTCCAGAAAAGCCAGCATGCCATAGCCAAGGGCAAAGCTGTCGACCATTGCCACTTCTGCGCTAATGACCCCGGCTTCGCGCAATTCACGTATGCGGCGCAGGCAGGTAGGCTGGGAAATGTGTAGCTTGTCCGCCAGTACCCTGGTCGGGGTTTGATTGTCTTTTTGAAGGAGGTTCAAAAGCTTGCGATCAAGCTTATCAAGAGTGCGATATTGGGGCATATAAAAAACGTCTGTTTTGAGAAAAAACCACACAAAATAGCTTTGCGAAATATTTTTTCTGTTGTACCTTCTTGCTGTTCAGTTATCTGAATAAGTCAGAGATGCAGTATTGTTATCCTACTTTTTAATCCCTTAGGAGTATGTTCATGTCGTTCAAAACTAAAATGATTCCACTGGCTGGCGCAATTGCTTTCGCTTTCGCTGGTGCTGCGGCAGCTCAAGATCTGGTAGTAAAAATTGGTCACGTTGGCCCTATCTCCGGCGCGATCGCCCACTTGGGTAAAGACAATGAAAACGGCGCCAAAATGGCGATCGAAGAACTGAACGCCAAAGGCGTGATGATCGGCGGCAAGAAAGCCAAATTCGAATTGCTGGCTGAAGATGACGGTGCCGATCCAAAACAAGGCACAACCGTAGCACAAAAACTGGTTGACGCGAAAGTAAACGGCGTTATCGGTCACTTGAACTCCGGTACAACCATCCCGGCTTCCAAAATCTACAATGATGCTGGTATCGTTCAAATCTCCCCATCTGCAACTAATCCTAAATATACACAACAAGGCTTCAAAGGCGCGTTCCGTGTAGTGGCCAATGACGGTCAACTGGGTGGCACACTGGGCCGCTTCGCTGTACAAATCAACAAAGCGAAAAAAGTCGCTGTTATTGATGACAAAACAGCCTACGGTGAAGGTGTAGCTGCTGAGTTTATCAAAGGCGCCAAAGGCAAGGGTGCAGAAGTTGTTGTGCAAGAACATACAACTGACAAATCTACAGATTTCAGCGCCATCCTGACCACAATCAAAGCTAAAAACCCTGACGTTATTTTCTTCGGTGGTATGGATGCGGTTGCCGGTCCTATGCTGCGTCAAATGAAAGCGCTGGGCATTACAGCCAAGTTCATGGGCGGCGATGGTATCTGTACAGCTGACTTGGTTAAACTGGCTGACAACGGCATTGGCGAAGGCCAGGTAGTTTGTGCTGAAGCAGGCGGTGTTCTGGATGCTCAGAAGAAAATCAATGATGACTGGAAAGCTGCATACAAGAAGAAATTCGGTATAGATGTACAAATCTATGC
Organism: Undibacterium sp.; assembly: GCF_030683615.1. Taxonomy (NCBI): domain Bacteria; kingdom Pseudomonadati; phylum Pseudomonadota; class Betaproteobacteria; order Burkholderiales; family Oxalobacteraceae; genus Undibacterium; species Undibacterium sp. Next base: position 255,031 of record NZ_JAUXQE010000010.1, on the reverse strand, counting down.
ACCGTATGTTTATGATTCAGTCATGGTCATGGTTGAAGCGATGAAAGCAGCGAAATCTGCAGAACCAGCAAAATACCTGCCAGAATTGAAAAAAATCAAATACAAAGGTGTTACGGGCGATATCGCATTTGATGACAAAGGCGACATCAAAGATGGTACTCTGACTTTGTACACATACAAAGGCGGCAAACGCGAACTGCTGCAAGTTGTTAAGTAATAGTTAACATATCAAAATTGCCAGCCAAGCTGGCAATTTTGATGAAAACAGCTCTTGCGAATAAAAAAACCTGACATTTGTCAGGTTTTTTTATTGTTTGATGCAGATCAAGGCAACTTCATTTAGAGCTTATTTCAAGCTCAAAATCCATTTCACCAAGGTTTTTGCCTCAGCTTCAGACACCTGGGCATTCGCAGGCATGGGAATTGCACCCCAAACACCGGTACCACCTTTGATCACTTTTTGTGCGAGCTTGGCTTCTGCCGTTTTATCATTTGCGTATTTCTTCGCCACTTCTTTATAAGAAGGACCCAGGACCTTGTTATCTACCGCATGGCAACCCATGCAGTTCTTGGCTTTAGCCAAATCTGCACTAGCCATTGCAGAGCCTGAAACCGTCACTGCCAACACAGCACCTACCAACAAAGAATATTTCATTGCTTTCTCCAGGTTAAAAACTGTAAGCATTTTACCGCCTTTTGTAGATTTTAACGTTTATCTACCTGCCGGGGTTGACCTGCAGTAAAATTAGTCTAGGACTGTTCCTTCCTGAAAAAGAAAGCATCTTATGTTTATCATCGTACCTCTATTTATTGTGCTGCTATTAAAAGTAGGAGATGTATGGATATTCGCCAACATGTCCTGGTGGTGGATTATCGGTGCAGCGGGAGCGGCATTTGTCTGGTTTGAATTCCTTGAGCGCATGCTTGGACTGGATAAGCGTAAAGACCATGCGCATTTTGAGAAAATCCAGAAAGAAAGAGTAAAGCGCACTTTTGACAAGACGACAAAACGACGCTAATGACGATGAAAGCAATATTTGCCGACAATGATTCACCAGGGCTATAGTCCCAGATGTCATTACCTGAAATAAGAAATCTGGAATTGCGCCAATTGCGCTATTTCCTGGCGGTTGCAGAAGAAATGCATTTTGGCCGTGCTGCGGCGCGGTTGCACATGACCCAACCCCCGCTCTCGCAGGCCATACAAGCACTCGAGGCCATTCTAGGGGCCGAACTGTTTATCCGCAACACGCGCAATATCTCATTGTCCTCTGCTGGCTTGGCACTCTTGCCAGAAGTACGGCGACTACTCCTTCAAGCCCAGGCACTGCCAGAACTCGCGCAAAGAGCAGCAAGTGGTGCCTGCGGACATTTGTCGCTGGCCTTTGTTTCCATCGCCGACTACAGCATCCTGCCGCCTGCACTCAGGGAGTTTCGTCGTCACCATACCGATGTACATATAGATTTGCGCGAAGCGACCAGCGATGTGCAGTTGCTGGCGCTGGAAAACAGTGAAATTGATGCAGGTTTCCTAATCCCCCCCATTCCAGAAAAACTGCAGGGCTTGCTCAACTATCAAAAAGTATTGTCAGAACCACTGATCCTGGCAGTCCCGGAAAGCCAGTCCATGGGACGCCAGCAATTGCGTTTGATGGATTGTGCAGACTTGCCACTGATACTGTTCCCACGTAAAATCGCCCCCGCCTTGCATGATGCCATCCTGGGTTGCTTCCATGCTGCGGGGCTGACTCCAGCCATAGGCCAGGAAGCCATACAGATGCAAACCATCGTTGGCTTGGTATCGGCTGGCATGGGTATCGCACTTGTGCCACAATCCGTCTCAAACTTGCAGCGTCCTGGCGTGCTATATTTTGATTTACCAGATGCAAGTGCCATCGTAGAAATTGGCCTGGCATGGCGCAAGGATAATCATTCCGCCGTACTGGCCGCCTTTGCCCATCTGTTTAACCATCCATTCATCCATGCTGACTCATCCAAATCCTGATCCCGTTGCCTTCCATCTTGGCCCTGTCTCTGTGCACTGGTATGGCATCATGTACCTGCTCGCCTTTGCCCAGTTTATTGCTCTTGGTCGTATCAGGATCAGGCAACCACATATTGCAGCGCAAGGATGGACGAGTGAACACATCGACGATATGCTGTTTTTCGGCGTGCTTGGAGTCATCATTGGAGGCCGCCTGGGCGAGGTATTTTTCTACGGTTTTTCATATTATATGGAGCATCCGCTGGAAATATTGGCCGTCTGGAAAGGCGGCATGTCCTTTCACGGAGGTTTCATCGGCGTACTGATCGCCATGTTCTTATGGGCACGCAAAGCCAAATTTCATCTTGCGGATGTGTATGACTTCATCGCTCCCCTGGTACCGCTGGGGTATGCAGCTGGTCGCCTTGGCAACTTTATCAACCATGAGTTACCGGGCCGCATCGCATCAGCAGACCTGCCATGGGCGATGATCTGGCCGGGTATCGACCACCCTGTCCATCCTTCACCAATTTACCAGGCATTGGTCGATGGTCTGTTGGCATTCATCATATTGTGGATATTCGCGTCCAAAGCCAGGCCGAGGCTGGCCGTGGGTGCCTTATACGTAACCCTGTACGGCTGCGCCCGCTTCTTCACTGAATATTTCCGCACCCCGGATTATGAAGTCAATATTCTTGGCGCGACAATTTCGGCAGGGCAGATGCTGTCTTTCCCCATGATTATTGGCGGCCTCCTTTTATTAGCATTTTCTTATAAATTTAATAAAAAATAGGCCCTGCCAGATTTAACTATTTCCTTTGTCAAATTCATATAAACTCCTAAGCATATTGGGAATACGCACTTCATCGTATTTTTCGCGTATCCGTCTATAGGAACAAGACCGCGACTATGCATAAAATCTGCTCAGCATTGTTACTCATGGTTTGCCTGTGCTGGCAGAATTCTGGTGCTGTCGAGATGGTAAAAGTGTATAGCTACCATCTGAAGCAGCCTTTGATACTTGATCAAATCACAGGTCGGGGCCTGTATAACGATATGCTGAGCTATCTGAATAAACAAAACACAGCATATCGCTTCGAACTCATTTATCTACCACGCCGCCGTCTTGACCTGCTAGTCAACTCCGGTAATCTGGATGGCCTGGTGATTGGTGTCAACCCGGTCTGGTTTAACGACAAGGAAGAACAAAAATTCCTGTGGACCCTGCCGGTCATGAACGATATCGACGATGTCGTCTCATCAAAAAATCATCCTTTCGAGTTCACAGGTGCAAAGTCGATGACTGGCCTGCGCATAGGGCTGGTGCTGGGCTATTACTATTACGGTATCAATGAACTCATCGCGGAAAGAAAAATTCAACGCGACGATGCCAGTAGTGAAGAGCACAGTTTTCGCAAACTGATGGCAGGTCGCATAGATGCTGCCATCGTCAGTCGCTCCAACTACGATTATGAAATGAAGAATCATCCTGACTTGAAAGATCAGTTTTACATCTCGAAAAAACCGCATGACCAGTATGACAGACAAATTCTGGTTCCCTTAAACATGCCCAAGGTCCAACAGCAGATCAATGTCATTTTGAGGAATGCTGTCAATGACCCTATCTGGCAAAAACTGATCAATGCTTACCGCTGAATTTTGAATATTCTTTACGATGAGGAAAATTTCGCTTGACGAATACCGGCCATTTCTCTTACAGTCTTTATATGAACTCTTTTTTGACATCGACATCTGCAAGAAAAACTGCTGACAGCGCCAAGCTGCAAGCAGCGCTGATGACTGTGCCAGCATCCCTAGTTCTACTACCATCTCTAGCAAGCTCGCTACTATAAGTTGCGTCTTGTCCAGTTTTAAGCGGCATACCTGCCGGCCTGAAACTCCAGTATCAAAAATTACCTTTATATCCCAGCCGTACCCAGCACAGGCTTCCTGACATCAGGAAAAACAGCATGACACCATCAGGCACATCAGCAAAGAATTCAGCAGACGCTATCAGCGTCATGTCTGACTTTGCCCGCCCACAGTCTGCGCTGCAACGTAGTCACGATCTACTAGCGCTACGACTACTGATCAGTTGACCGGCCTCGCGTATCTCTGTGGCAGCCGGTTAGCTTAGCGCCGCCACATCACCATCCATTCAACAAAATGAAAATATCAGCGCCTTGCTGAGGCACTGTGCCAGCCCAAGGAAAAAGCATCATGATGAGTAATCCAGCGAAAAAATATCAACCATTCCCCACTATCGCTTTGCACGACAGGCAATGGCCCAGCCGCAGCATCACCAAAGCGCCGATATGGATGAGCACGGATCTGCGCGATGGTAACCAGGCGCTGATAGAACCTATGGATGCAAAGAAAAAACTCAGATTCTTTGAAATGCTGGTGAAGATAGGCCTCAAAGAAATTGAAGTCGCCTTCCCTTCTGCATCAGAAACTGATTTTGCCTTTGTGCGTAAACTCGTAGAAGAGCAACGCATACCGGATGACGTGACGATAGAAGTATTGACGCAATCACGGGAAGACTTGATACGCCGCACTATAGATTCTGTGCGCGGTGCCAAGCGTGCGATCGTGCATTTGTACAATCCGATAGCACCGGCTTTCCGTCGCATCGTCTTTGGAAAATCGCGCGAAGAAGTCAAACAGATTGCCACTGAAGGTACACGCCTCATCAAGCAACTTACTGATGCCATGCCTGAGACAGAATGGGTATTTGAATATTCTCCAGAAACCTTCAGCATGGCCGAGCTGGATTTCTCGAAGGAAGTCTGCGATGCAGTTGCCGCCATCTGGCAGCCTACCGTTGAACGCAAGATGATCATCAACTTGCCGACCACGGTCGAATGCGCGACGCCGAATGTGTATGCCGACCAGATCGAATGGATGAACAGGAATCTTGCGCAACGCGATGCCATCATCCTCAGCGTACATCCACACAATGACAGGGGCACGGCAGTCGCCGCCGCAGAGCTTGCTGTCATGGCCGGTGCAGACAGGGTTGAAGGCTGCCTGTTTGGAAATGGTGAACGGACCGGCAATGTGGACCTCGTCACACTGGCCTTGAATTTGTACACCCAGGGTGTTGATCCCGGCCTCGATTTTTCTGACATCGATAACGTCAGGCAGTGCGTGGAAGAATGTAATCAATTGCCTGTGCATCCGCGTCACCCCTATGTAGGCGACCTCGTATTCACTGCATTCTCAGGTTCACACCAGGATGCGATTAAAAAAGGCTTCGCTCAGCAACAAAAAGATGCCATCTGGGAAGTGCCTTATTTACCGATAGACCCGGCTGATCTTGGCCGCAGTTATGACGCTGTGATACGCGTGAATAGTCAGTCTGGCAAGGGTGGCATGGCTTTCTTGCTGGAGCAGGAATATGGCATCAGCATGCCAAGGCGCATGCAAATTGAATTCAGCCGCGTCGTCCAGGCAGTAGCCGATGATAGCGGCAAAGAAATGACAGCACAGCAGATACACCAGATTTTCAGCGACAGCTATCTCGCGCCAGCAACACCCATCAATTATCAAGCTCATCATGCAAACCCTGTCCTGCATCACAGGACCTCACCATCTGATCCGGCACAAGTATCCTTGCATGTCGATCTGCTGCACCACGGACAGCCACAAGCTATCCAGGGTACAGGTCATGGTATTGTTGAAGCACAGATCAATGCCTGCCAAGTACTTGGCTACCAAGTCAGGATCATTGACAAGCAAGAGCAGCAAGTGACACAGCATGGTCGCTCACAGTACATCAGCATCATCGAAGCACGCGTCAATGATGGCAGTAGCCAGCATGGCGCAGGCATTGCAGACGATGCAGCAACGGCCACCATGCGTGCCATCATCAGTGTGATCAATCGTCATGCCAACTCTGGTGCTGTCGTGCAGATGATCGCTGCCTGATCACAAAGCAGTGACTTTGAAGAGCGTAGCGAGCTCGCTAACGCTGTGCTCTATCTCAGCACAAGTCAGTGAAGCAAAACCAAGTAACAGGCCGCCATGACTTTCTGCCGGTCTGTTTGTTTTCCCGGGCACATCAGCGTAGTGCCCCAAGCCACGCAACTCCAGTCCAATTTCTTGCCCGGCTTCTATGATCTGCTCTTCATCAAAAGCCATTTTAAAATGCACAGCCAGATCAAGCCCGCCATCTTGCGCACCACAAAGCAATTCATCTCCCAATTCTTTTTCCAGACAGCTCACCAGGCATGCCTGGCGTTCGGCATATACTTTTCTGGTACGCTTGATATGCCTGCCGAAATGGCCTTCTGCAATAAAGTCGGCTAGTGTCATTTGCGGCATGATGCTGGTGTGCTTATCGATGACAGCCTTGGCCTGTATCATGGGCTCCAGCAATTTTTCTGGCAAAACCAGATAGCCGAGCCGCAGGCCAGGAAACAGTACCTTGGACAAAGTGCCTACATAAATGACACTTTGATGTGTATCCAGACTTTGCAAGGATGCCAGCGGTGAGCTGCCAAAACGATATTCACTGTCATAGTCATCTTCGACTATCCATACTGCATTTGCCTGTGCCCATTCGAGCAAGGCCATGCGCCTTTGCAGGCTCATGGTCATACCCAATGGCATTTGGTGCGATGGTGTGACGAAAGCGACTTTCGCATCGGGATAATGCATCGCTGCATACGCAACATCCATGCCTTCATCATCGACAGGTACGGCGCAAATATCGGCTTGCGCGGCATGCAAAGCAGCCGTCGTGCCGCGATAGCACGGGTGTTCAACGACTGCCTTCTCACCCGGGTCCAGCAACATGGTACTCAGTAAATACAAGGCCTGTTGCGAGCCAGATGTGATGAGGATTTGTTCTGGCGCACAGTTCACACCACGCGCCGCCTTCAAGTAAACCGCCAGTAGCTCACGCAAAGCCAGGTGACCAGCAGGATCGCCATAGCCTAGTTGCCCTTTGGGATGACGGCAATGGCGCGCTTCCAGACGCGCCCATATATCAAATGGGAATAGATCCAGGTCAGGCATGCTGACCCTGAATGCTCTTACACTGCCCTGATGAAAGCGCGTGCTGCCGCGGGGGTCTATATGCTGAAGTCCGCGTTTTGAAATCCTGCCCATCACCTGTGTCGCAGGCAGATTGGTAAGCTGTGCTTTGCTACGTTCGGCAATGGCAGGTAAGTCTTCATTCACAAAAGTACCCTGCCCTACTGACCCACGCAAATAACCTTCTGCCAGTAATTGGTCATAGGCATTCAAGACCGTTTGCCGGGAAATACTCAGCACCTGACAAAACTCCCGGCTGGGTGGGAGCTGCATACCAGGCAGCATCTGGCCTACCAAAATGGCTCTTCGTATTTCGGCATACAACTGCCGGTACAAGGGCAGCTCACTTTTTCTATCGAGAACAATACCGGCAATCATCTGAGAAATATGCATGCTTACACCAAATTGGCATTCTTATTTTTAATAAAATTGGTACTTTTCAATAACCAATACCAGGAATAAGATTAACGCAAATTCACCGCATAGGAGTAACAAATGCATCAATACCAGGCAAAAATTTTATGGGACCGTGGCGAACAGGTATTTAGCGACAATCGCTATAGCCGTGCGCATGCATGGGAATTTGATGGCGGCCTGGTGGTGCCAGCGTCTTCATCACCCTTATCCGTCCCTGTACCTATGTCGGTAGAAAAAAATGTTGATCCGGAAGAAGCGCTGGTCGCCGCGCTAGCTTCTTGTCACATGCTGTTCTATTTATCCTTTGTCGCCAAACGTGGCTATGTGCTAGACCAATATCGCGACCTGGCGATAGGCGTCATGGAAAAAAATCCCCAAGGGAAGACCGCCATTACCTGCATTCATCTGCGTCCGCAGGAGACCTACAGTGGAGACAAGCAACCAGGTTTGCAGGAACGTGAAGAATTGCATCATATGGCGCATGAACATTGTTATATCGCCAATTCCATTAATGCCGAAGTCATCATAGAAATCGAGTAAACCATGTACATGCCCAGTCATTTTTCTGAAGAACGTATTGAAGTCTTGCACGCGCTAATACAGGCACACCCGCTGGCTGCACTAGTCAGCTTGCAGGATGGCGAACTGGCGGCGAATCACATTCCCTTCCTCATCTCAGCACCAACGACAGAGGCACCGTATGGCGTCTTGCGTGGTCATGTCGCCCGCAATAACCCAGTCTGGCAAAGTGCTGCTTCAGCTCAGGATGCGCTATTGATTTTCCAGGGTGCGCAAGCTTATATCAGCCCGCGCTGGTATGAAGAAAAGCAGCGCAGTGGTTCTGTCGTGCCGACCTATAACTATGCAGTCGTGCATGCACATGGCCCCATCCGCATCGTCGAAGACAGACAAGAATTTTTGCGCCTGCTCAGCGATCTCAGTGACAATTTTGAGCGGAAGTTCGACCAACCCTGGAAAGTCAGCGATGCCCCTGCAGAATATGTAGACAGAATGATGGACATGATCGTTGGCATAGAAATCCCGGTACGCCGCATCAGCGGAAAATGGAAAACCAGCCAGAACAAAAGCACGCAAGACAGAGTGAATATGGTGGATGGTTTACGTGAAAAGCAGGACCCTGCCTCGCACGCGCTGGCGGATGTCATGGAGCAGCAATTGTTTGAATCTGAATAAAAATCAAATCATAAGGAAAAGAAATGAGTAAAGTCGCGGTCCGTGCCGTCACCAAAGAAGATTTCGCCAACTGGTCCGTCTTGTGGGAAGGCTATAACCAGTTCTATGAACGTACCGGCCCAAATGCCTTGCCAGAAGCAGTCACACTCAGGACATGGAGCAGGTTTTTTGATGGCTATGAACCAGTGCATGCCCTGGTGGCTGAGTTGGATGGCCGCCTGGTCGGGCTGGCACACTATCTGTACCACAGGACTACCAGCCGCATTGAAGCCAGTTGTTATTTGAATGATTTATTCACCAGCCCGGATGTGCGTGGTCAAGGGGTAGGCCGCGCCTTGATAGAGGCGGTGTACGAACAGGCAAAGCTGGCTGGTTCTACCGTGGTGTATTGGCAAACGCATGAAACCAATGAGACAGCGCAAAAACTGTATAGCCAGGTAGCAGACAGGTCAGGATTTATTGTTTACCGAAAAAGCCTGGCCCAATAAATAAGGGTGAACACAAATATTGCTGTCAACCTCACTTTTGCCGTTCTGCAGCATAAGTTTCTCTAAATTCTCTGAACTTTAGAGAAATTCAAGCATCTACCACTCTTTCCTCTCAACAAGCTTCATAGCCAGGACATACCATGTCACGTACCCTGATTTCTCTCGCTCTTGCCAGCCTGTTTACAAATATGCTGGCAACACCCGCCCTTGCACAAAAAGCAAGTTCTGGAACTGACAGCACGGTCGCTGCGCACAAACTGCAATCCGGCATAGACTTGCAGTGGATAGACACGTCCGTCAGACCTCAGGATGATTTTTACCTGCATATGTCCGGCAAGTGGCTGGCAACTGCTGAGATACCGGCGGACCGTGGCCGTTTTGGTTCATTTGACCAGTTGCGTGATCTCTCTGAGCAAAGGTCTTATGACATCATCCAGACCCTGGCTGCGAATAAGCAGCTCGCCGCTGGTTCAAACCAGAAAAAAATTGCTGATCTGTTCAATAGCTTCATGGATGAGGCTCGCGCAAATGCACTTGATATCAAGCCATTGCAAGGCCATTTCGCCCGCATTGATGCACTCACAGACAAGGCAAAACTGCCCACCTTGATGGCAGAACTCAGTAAACTGGGCGTGAACATGCCCGTTGCGATCGGCATTAATCAGGATGCGCGTGACTCTAGCCGGTACGCGGTATATCTGAACCAGAATGGCCTGACCATGCCTGACCGTGACTATTATCTGAAGCAGGATGATGCCAAGTTGCAGGGTTTCCGCGAAGCCTATCTCAAGCATCTGGAAAAAATGCTGGGCATGAGTGGGCAGGCCAAGCCTGAACAGGGGGCCGCAGCCATCATGGCGCTCGAAACCGAGATCGCCAAGGTCCAGTGGACCAAGGTAGAAAACCGTAACCCAGTCAAAACCTATAACAAGGCAGACCTGAAACAGCTTGAGCAATTACTACCTGGCTTTGACTGGGCCGCCTATTTCAGCGCCAATGGCATGGCAGGCAAAATGGATTATGTCATCGTGCGTCAGCCTGAATTTTTCAGCGGCCTGGGCAAGATCATCGCCGCCACGCCTCTCGATAACTGGAAGACTTACCTGAAATGGCAAACCCTGAATGCCTACGCGCCTTTCCTCAGCCAGCGTTTCGTCGATCAGGATTTTGAATTTTCCAGCAAGACCTTGCGCAGCGTCCCTGCTAACCAGGTACGCTGGAAGCGCGGCGTCGGCCGTGTGGAAGAAGCCCTGTCAGAAGCACTGGGGCAATTGTATGTAGAAAAATACTTCCCTCCTGAGAACAAGGCGCGCATGCAAACCATGGTCAACAATTTGATGTTGGCCTATAAGCAAAGTATAGAAACCCTGAGCTGGATGAGCCCTGAAACCAAGAAAGAAGCGCTGGCAAAACTGGCCAAATTCAATCCCAAGATAGGTTACCCGGATAAATGGCGTGACTATAGCAAGCTGGACATCGCCAAGGATGACCTGGTCGGCAATATCATACGTGGCCGCGAGCATGAATATCAGCGTCAGTTGGCAAAACTGGGCAAGCCTGTCAGCCGCACTGACTGGGGCATGAGTCCGCAAACCGTGAACGCTTATTACAATTCGCGCCAGAATGAAATTGTCTTCCCGGCAGCGATATTGCAGCCACCTTTCTTTAATGTGGCAGCCGATGACGCCGTCAATTATGGTGGCATAGGTGCCGTCATAGGGCATGAAATCAGCCATGGTTTTGATGATTCTGGCAGCCAGTCAGATGGCGACGGTAATTTGCGTGACTGGTGGACCAAGGATGACAAGGCCAATTTTGGTAAACTGACGGCAGCCATGATCGCCCAATACAGTGCCTATAGCCCGCTACCTGGCTACAAGGTTAACGGCGCGCTGACCCTGGGTGAGAATATTGCTGACAATTCAGGCTTATCGATCGCCTACAAGGCCTATCAGATTTCACTGGGCGGCAAACCTGCTCCCGTGATTGATGGCTACACTGGCAACCAGCGCGTCTTCATGGGTTGGGCACAAGTCTGGCGTGGCAAGTCACGCGACGGCGAAACCATACTCAGAGTGAATACTGACCCACATTCACCCTCCATGTTCCGAGGTAATGGCCCGCTGGTGAATCTGCCAGAATTCTATTCTGCCTTTGGTGTCAAGGAAGGTGACAAGATGTATGTCGCACCAGAAAAGCGTATCACCATCTGGTAACTAAAAATCAAGTAAAGGGAGCAAGGAACGCTCCCTTTATTGAGAAGAAAACCATAAAATCTCCATACTTTCTACCAAGCCAATTATTAACAACAGACTTTTACAAAAAACGCGCTGAAGCTTATCAGTGTCGCAATGACGACACGGCCTGTCTGTGGCAAAATAGCTGGGATTGAAATTCCATCGATGAAAGCATATTTATGAGTTTTGTACGCCGTATCCAGCAAGATCAGTATGATGTCTATGATAAAGAGGACGTGCATGCTCGCTTACATTTCTTCAAGAATCTGCAAACCATCACGAATGCCATTCATTCGACCAGTAATATCGAGCAGATCATGCTTGATTTATCACAAAGCATTTGTGAACTGTTTGATTGTGAGCGCCTCACTCTATACTCGGTCAATTACAAGAAAAATGCCATAGAATCCAAGGTCAAGACTGGCTTGACCTCATTCAAGGATTTTGCCCTGCCTATTTCAGAGAAAAGTGTCGCTGGCTTTGTCGCGATGAGCAAACAGACCGTCAATATTCTGAATGTGTATGACGAGGCCGAACTCAGAAAACACTCCCCAAAACTGGAATTCTTGCGCCGTGTTGATCAGCGTACCGGTTTTCGTACCAAGCATATGCTGGTTGGCCCGCTGATTCATGAGCAAAGCAATGAATTGCTGGGTGTGCTGCAACTGATTAATAACCGCAATGACTGCCAGTTCCCGCCATTGCTGGAAGAAGGCTTCAAATACCTGCGCAATACCCTGGCTGTCGCCTTTGCCCAGCGCCTGATGTCACCGCAGGTCATCCATACCAAGTTTGATTCACTGATCAAATCGTCGATACTGTCCATACCTGAACTGGGCCTGGCCGCGCGTGCAGCCCGCCGCAAGGGTGTCGATGTGGAAGAAATCCTGATTGATGAATTTGAAGTCAGCCCTGCTGATATAGGTAATTCTCTGGCGACTTTCTTTGAATGTGAATACCAGCCATTTAAAGAAGACCGACCACGCCCTGAAGCGTTGAAAAACTTCAAGCGTGCCTATGTCGAAGACCATCACTGGCTGATCCTGGAAGAAAATGCAGACAGTCTGCTTGTCATGACGACCGACCCTGAGCGCGTCATGGCTTCGCGCATTGTTCATAGCCTCTTTCCTATTGCAAAAATCCAGTATTGCGTGACGACGCAAAAAGAGTTCAGGCAAACCGTAGATCAGTTCTTTGGCGATGCAGAAAATCTTGCTGCAGTAGCTGAGCAAAACGTTCAGGATGCGATAGATACCGTGTCTGCATCTGAAAAAGCTTTGCTGGCGCAAGTCCGGGAAACCATACAGGAGGCTTTTGCCAAAAATCACCCTGAATTCCAGATCGATGTGCGTTCGCGCGAAGATAAAACCGTTAGTCGCATGCACAAGGACGGTTCAGTGCAACGCATTGCTGGCCAGGTCATCGTGGATTTCCATGTCGATTTCCTCGATACCGGGATGAATACAGCTGCATAAAAAAACGCCACTTAGTGGCGTTTTTTTATGGTAGCTCAGGGTGCGGTTTCAGACATTTTTTGCAAGTCGGGGCGCTGTTTTGCGATCAATTGCCATACTTGCCTGGCCTCGGTGAAGGCGCGCTTGCCTTGCAACATGGCCGCATACATGACCCACTCTTCCAATGCGGCTGTGTCCGCAGGCTTCAGATCATTAAGGGTGGCGGTTTCAGCCTTGCTGGCCAGTTTAAATTCTGCCTTGGCTGTACTGGTCTTGCCATCCTTGGCTGAAACATAGCTGACTTGCCAGCGGTAAGTTGCCCCATCTTCCAGCTTCACTTTCTCTGGCAACTGCCAGTTATTCTCCCTAATTTTTTCGCTGAAAATAAGCTTTTCATCCATGTCGTGAATGCTGATATCAAATTCTGCCGCTTCTGCGGATATCCAGTTGAATACAGGACGACTACCCAACAATAAAGAATTGTTTTCTGGCATAACTGCGACAATACGCGGCGGCAGTTGGCGCATGCGTACTGCACCGGCAATCACGTTGCTGGTTTCTGCGGCGCGCACCAGTTTTTCTGCCATGGGTTTAACCACGGCTTTTTGTCCTTGTACACTGACGACACCATCTGTCTCTACCGTGACGGTAGCAGGCCCAGTCAGCTGATATACCGCACGTGTGGCATACAGGGACAATGAAGCCTTGGCACCTGCATCCAGCGTGATTTGCATTTTAGGTTGCAGGTAGGCCAGCAGTTGCAATTTAGAGCTGACCCCATTGACTTCCATCTTGCCATTTCCCTGCACATCCAGAACCATACCCAGAGCAGCTTGTGCATGTGCTTGCCCGCTGATAAGCGCAAACACCGTCATTGATATCGCCAACCAACTACGCATTATTGTCTTCATCTTCATTACCTTCCAAAATTTTATGCCAACAAAGGTTGCCAGCCATACACGGCTATGGCAGAGCGGCCCTTGAGATTTTTATCGCCCAGAGCAATCAAGGCATCTGCTTCTGCCAGACTGGCGAGCACCGTCGCCGAACAAACGACAGGATACCCTACATCCTTGCACAAGCCTTCGATCCTCGCCGCTGTGTTGACGGTATCACCAATTGCGGTATATTCATGTCGTTCGGCTGAGCCGACCTGGCCAATCACCGCATCCCCGGCGTGCAGGCCTATGCCTATCTGCAAACTAGCCTTGCCTTCTGCCTGCAATTCCTCATTCAAAATGCTGAGCGCGGCCAGCATGTCACGCGAAGCATTGAAGGCATTTTGCGCAGGATTGTCCAGTTTTTGAGGAGCCCCAAAAAAAGCCATCAGGCCATCACCAATAAATTTATCGATGGTGCCACCGTGATCATGAACAATTTTACTCATGACAGCGAAATAGCGATTCAAGAGACTGACCACATCCTCTGCCTGTGCATGTTCGCACAGCGTGGTGAAACCGCGTATATCAGAAAACAAGACGCAGACGGGCAAACGGCGGCTTTGCGAAGTCTGATCTATCCGCCCTTCAACTATTTCCTGCATGACTGCCGGGCTGACGCGCCCAGAAAATGCCTTGCTCAGGCGCTGCTTGTCGACATAGTGCTGCCAGGCTTGCCAGGCTGAGCTACTCCCAAAAGCCAGCAAACCCGTCAACAAGACAGCGGTGGGCGGTAACCAGAAATCATATTGCATGGCGATAGTGCTAGCCAAGAGCAAACCCAAGGTTGCCATGACAAAGACCATCATTTTGATGCGTATGCTGCGCCCCAGCCAGAACAGCGCAAACAAGCCTGACAAGACAAACAAACTGACCATGCTGGCTTGCTGCAACAGTCGCTGGTTCAAGATGCTGCGCAATAACTGCGCATGGGCCAGCACACCGGGATTAGGATCATTTACAGGCAGCCAGGCAGCCAAAGATACTGGCAAATCCACCAGGTCAGTGGCATCCATGGTAGCACCCAGCAAGACGACTTTGCCGCCAAAGCGCTGCTGCAATTCGGCCACTTTGACTTGTTGCGCGAGTTTGAACACCTCTTGCAAGGGCACATAGTTGTAGCGTGCGCCCAGGCGATAATTGATGAGCCCAGACCAGTCCTGACGCACGCCCGCAGCTGCTGCGATTTCTGTCGCCAGTCCGCGAGCCATGCGGTCTGGCTGACAATCAGCCCCCGGGAAACGGCGTATGCGCTGGTCGCTATCCCGACAAAACTCTGCCGAAGCCACGGCCTGAAACTGATCGCCCTGCATCCCCAGCACTGCGGCATAGTCAAGCTGGATGTTGCGAAAATGTGCGTGCTTCAAGTCCCATACCTTGGCGACCACGACGGGCGTTGTTTGTATGGTTTCCAGCATTCCAGTCAACAAGGTTTTATGAAAATCCTGGGCATCCTTGCGTGTTGAGACCAGGGTATCAAAGCGTTTTTCTGGCAAACTCAAATCCATGCCGATCACCTTGGCTCCGGCCTGATTCATGAGCTTTAAAAATTTGGCCAGATGAATGTGGTTCAAGCTCAGCGGTTCGTCCACTTCATCCAGAAAGGCTTCATCTATACCGACCACAACAGGGTCTATCTCTATCTGCTGGGGAAAATATTCACGGGAAAATTTGAACTGCAGGTCAAGGATTTTATTATCAACCACATGTACTGCCGGCAGATGTAGAAAGACTATTGCCAGCACCAGCAGCATCAACAAGCCCAGCACTTGCAACAAGCGTGGCGTGAAGAATTGTGGCATGGATGGAGTCTTGATCATGTCAGTTCAGCTTACCAGCAATCAAGGTCTTAACAGACTGGTGGCACCAGGCATTATTCCGCCGCGCCCGACCGTACTCAGGGAACTTCCACCACCAACTCGGCACAAATCAGTCAGCAGGTCTCCCAGATCATAGGCTTGCGCCGTCAGATTCAACAGACTGGCGGAAAAATCGACTTGTGGACTACTCAGCCTGATAACGCCGTTCACGCCATCAGGTGCTGAAGCCTGTATCAGGTTTTTGCCGCTGCCATCAAACTTCTGCAGTGGGCCACCAAGCACCAGTTGATTGCCACTGGCGATGGTCGTGTCCACTTGTATATTCACATTGCCACCACTGCCAGCCTTGGCTACCGTGTTTGCCTGTATGAAGCCACTACGCAGTATCAGTGCTGGTGCAGTGACACCAATATCCCCACCATTAGCTCCAATGCCACCATTCCCCGCTTGCATACCAGTGACCGAAGTCGTGATTTGTGAGCGTTCAAGCATGAGTGGCCCCTTGCCCTTGATATTGATGGCACCGCCATTCCCCTGAAATGCGCTGGTGCTAATCGTACTGTCTTTCGCCAGCAGGCGATGGGTAAAACTGAGCTGTATATCGCTGGCTGCCACGTTGCCACTGGCTGAAGCCGTGATCTGTGATTGCTGCAATTTGATCTCAGGCGCGTCAACAGCCAGCAGGGTTTTCACTGGTAGCTGATCGGCACTTACCTGGGCAGCATTGCGTATCGACAGCAAGCCTTGCTCCATACTCAGGCTTTCATTCGCCTTGATATTAATATTACCGGTATAGCCGCCCGAATCAGCCCCCGCTTCTGAACTAATGATGGCATTGCTGTCCAGCCGTATTTTATCCGCACTCACATTGACTTCACCAGCCTTGCCTTTGGCATAGGCGCTCGACGAAATTTGCGCAGCATTGCTCATTTGCAGTTGCTTGCCAGTGACGTTCACCGTACCGGCATTTCCCGCTGATCTGCTGGTATATTCATCACCTGCATTGGCACTGCTGAATATCCCGGTGTTCAATGTCTGCACATTGCCAACTTCGCCCTTGACGGCATTGCCTGGCTTTCCATCCAGCTTGAGGCTGCCAGCATTCACTTTGACGGCGCCAGCCGAACCAGTAGTATAACTAACGGTCGCAGACGATATCTGACCGCCATCCTTCAATGACAGATCACCTGAAACATTGACATCAACATTTCCAGCATTCCCTTGAGCCTGGGTACCTGCATCGCTATAAATACCAGTTGCAACTCCCTTGCCATCGACATCCAGACTGGCAGTATCGATATTGACACTGCCGCCATTGCCAACAAAACGGGTGGCCGAAGAAATTCTTGCCCCCGCTTGCATTTGGATAGTCTGGCTGGCTTTGACTGCAATACTGCCAGCGTTACCCACACCTATGGTCTCTGCCATGATACCGCTGCCATTTCCATACAAGTCCAAGGTTTTGGCAGACACATGAATGAAGCCGCTGTTGCCGCGCGTATACGTAGTCGTAGATATGCGCCCCCCGGCGATGATAGATAACTTATCAGAAACGCTGACGTCAATGTCGCCGCCGTTACCACCACGAAAACTGGCAGCGGTGCGGAAATCACCGGCATCACTATAAATACCAGCTTCCAGTCCCTGCCCATCTATATGCAGGCTATTGCCAGTAAATTTGATTTTTCCAGCCTGGCCAGTGTCAAATGCCGATGTCGCAATACCGCCCTCAGACAGGATGCTGGTGGCACCACTGATATTCACATTCAGATTGCCCGCATTGCCAGCGCCACCAGAAATACTGTTAATGCCGGTAGAAACTGCATTGCCGTTAATCAGCAATTCTGCGGCATTAAGCTTGATATCGGCACCCTTCCCTGCGGAGTAGGTCGCTGTCGATATCTGCGCGCTATTGAGGATGCTCAATTTACCCTTGGCGCTTACCTCAATGTTACCGGCATTTCCTGCCCCGCTATTAGTGGTACTCAAGAAACCAGTCGATGGCCCGTTAGCCTCTGCGCCATCAAGCAAAATCTCATTGGCGCTGACGCGCACATTACCACCATTGCCCGCCGTGTAAGTCGATGAAGAAACAAGCGCACCATTCAGAACTGCGAGTTTGCCAGTCACATTGATATCGAGATTACCAGCATGACCACTATCCTCATTGGTCTGGCTGAAAATCCCGCTGAGCCTGCCCTGGCCATTCATATTGACAGCGCCAGCATCTATTTTGATCGCTCCTGCATTGCCTGTAGTGAAAGTAGAGGAAGAAATGCGGCCACCATTTTGTATGCTGAGTTGCTGGCTGGCGGCAATCAGCATGTCACCGGATTTGCCACCACCTTCTTTGGCGTTGCTGAAAATACCAGTAGGCTGACGATTGTCCTGGGCATCGATCAGAATCTGGCCTGCCTGTATGCGCAACAGATTACCATCCACATTGCCATTGACAGTAGCATTGATACTGCCGCCGTTGAGTATGTTCAGGCTGCCATCTGCTTTGGGTAAGTCACCATTGAAGCCAGCCTCAAGCTTGTTTTTTCCCACGGCGAGCAGGCGCACTGCTGCACCAGGGACCAGTACAGTGGCATCGTTAATGCTGATATCGCCTGCGGCAAGTGTCAATGCCTTTTGCGGTAGCAGGCTCACCGTCGCACCATCCCTGAACTCAAGAGCGACTGAGTTATTTCCCAGGAAACCAAAAGCTTCAGGTGCGGCGGCTGACAAGGTGCTGGCTTTGGCAGTATCGACATGAAAATTGCCATCAGCAAATTTCACATAATCAGCCGTACTGATGTGCAAACCAGCAGGTACATCAACGGCCGCCCCTGCGCCAAAGATCACACCAGCAGGATTGATGAAATAAAAATGAGGCTGGCTGCCTGTAGCAGCACTCAACTTCAGCAAACCATTGATATTCGATGCGGTGCCGCCAGTGACACGGGCTATCACGTTTTGCAAAGCAGTTGTTGTCGTGAAGTTTGCCGACTCACCGCTCTCTATACTGAAATTTTTGAAGCTGTGAAATAAGTTTCCGCCTTTAGTCGTCCCCAGATTTTGCGGGACGACAAAATTACCGCTGAGATTTTGCACTGCGCCGACAGTGCCATCAGTGGTAGCACCCGCCCATGCGCATGCAGACATGCTTCCAAAAGCCAGCAAGATACTTAATCTGAGCAAGCTCAAGGAGTGCGAACCGACCTTACTCATAACCAGCTCCCTACCATGATGAATGGTGCCCAGTAAAAAGGATGATTGAAATTATTATTCTTCATCAACTTCAACTGGGCTTTTTGCAATGCTTGCGCCTTGCTCGTAAGAGGCTCTGCCAGGCTGCGATAAAACTGCCCCATCAACAAGGTGGCTGCATCGTCGGACACTGGCCAGAGTGAACCCAGTGCGCTTCTGGCTCTTGCTTTCAAAGCAGCCCCACTCAGACCCAGTGGTGCCCTGTCATCACCTTCTGCAGTTTCACAGGCGGACAGTGTCAATAATTCCAGCTCCTGGCTTTTCATATTCCCAGCCCTTAAGAATAGCTGTAGATTATCCATGGTAATCACATCATCATGGGCCATCACAAAGCTGGTATCTGCTGTCCCACCAAAGACGCCATGCGAAGCAATGTGCACGATTTGGTAGTCGCCAGTTTTTACTTTCTGGCTGAATGCAGCCACAGTAAAGCCGGCATTTAACAAGGTCTGGCTAATGGTGAGTTTTTCCAGCGTACGGATTTCTTCATCGACACCAGCCAGTGCCAGCATTTGCTGTAATTGCTGATGTTGTTCTGGCTTGCTGACGTAGGGTTGAGGCAGTTTCCCTGTCATGCTGGTATCTGCAGGCTTGGGGATATTGCGCAAGCTACGGGTCAGCACGGCCCTGGCGACTTGTCGCCCGTTCATGGCGGCGCTCTGCTGGTTGGCATTCAACAATTGCTCTACCATGGCATTTGGCAATTTATCCACTACAGTTCCAGGTTCACTCATACCCGCCAGCAGCGTCTTGAAACCACCCTTTTGATGAACGCGGGCATTGGTATTCGTGAGGCTCAGGGCTGGCACGACCGCGATAGCATATTTCTCTATGGCAAAGCGCTGTCCGTCATGCAAGGCGGCGAAGGGCAACAGGCGCAAGACGCCATCAGGAACGATGACCAGGGTACGTATGCCTTGCTGAGTCAACTCTGCATCGACAGGTGTCAACAGGGCTAGATACAGGCGTTTTGCCTGTGGCTGGAAGGATAAATTATCTTTCAGGTTGTTGCCAAAATCAATGACGTCCGCACGCAGTTTATTCGCAGACATAGGTAAACTATGGCGGTACATGCCCTTGCCAGTTTCCAGCAAGAGTTCCAGCCGGTCTGGCAAGACGATAGGATAAAGTATTGCTGTATCGCTGGCGAGCATGGTGCTTTTACGATTTGCCCTGGCGGTATCCACTGCACAACGGTCACCCAGATAATCCTGCAATTCGGTTTGCTTCAGTAATTCCAATACATCGCGGGCACGGCGCAATTGTGCGTTTTTGCGTTCATCATCAAGCGGATCAGAAGTTTGCAATAGCAAATCTGCCAGCCCAAGATAGACAGGTTCCAGGGTTTCACGGAAAGAGGAACGGCCATCCTGGTATTCCACCGGTATGTCGGTGCGTATAGCTTCAATGTGTTCGACTGCTCGTTGGTATGCCGCGATAGCTTCAGCAGCTTTGGCTTGTATGCGCAGAATGCGACCATGACGCCATTCGATATTGATGAGCAAGTCATGCACTTCCTGGCCTTGTGCTGCCAGCAGTGCCTGGTCTGTCAAAGCCAGTGCTTCGTCAAAGCGCCGGGCATCTTCATACATCTGCGCCAGTTGGTCCAGCGCTTCCAACTGCAAACGCGGCTGACCAGGTTTAGTTGTCAATACACGGGCTTGCTCAAACGCCTGGAAAGCCAGCGCCTGCCCTACTGCACCTAAAGACTTAGCCTGCACGCCCAGATTCAAGCTATAGCGCGCCACTTGTACGCTGTCACCAACTTGCTGTAACCGCTGCCACAGTGTTTGCAGGTTTTTCAATTGATCGACAGGAGCTTGTTTTTTTGCATCCAGCTTATGCTGGTTGAGCTCTGCACTGATGGCAATTGCAGCATCATTTCCGGCCAGCTTCAATGCGGCGTCGTAATAATAGCGTGCCTGCCCTGCATGTCCCTGTTGCTGCTGCCAGTTTCCAAAATCGACGGCATAGCCCGCCTTATCCAGTTTGTTTTCTGCATTTTCAAAGGCAAAACTTAAATAAGGCTCAGCCTTGACCGTCTGGTGCGTTTGTATAAAAGTCTGGGCCAGGGCAGACGCTGCCTTGACTTTATCGCTGTTTTTTTCTGCCTTGGCATAAGCCGTTTGCAAGATACTCAGTGCCTGGTTGTAATTACCACTGGCACAGTCACGCAAACCCTGCTCCAGCGTACGTTCGCTGGCAAAAGCAGCCGGGCTTATCGCATACAATGCAAACAGACCAAGTTTAAGCATGCGCATGGCAGGTGGGGCAAATTTCATGATCATATGCCGCACTCTCAAAATAAATGGTAAGTCAATTGAAAATGCAGACCATGGTCTTGCAAGTTGCCGCTGTTTTGCCCTGGCAGGCTGATGAGCTTCTTTGCCAGGAACATGTCAGCACTCCATTTTTGCCTGTGCCAGTTCAAGCCTGCGCCCAACGAGGCCAGCCTTTGGGCAGATTCATCCTTGTTGCTGGCACTGGCCATATCGGCAAACGCAATGAGCTTGAACTGCCCAGCGTCTTGCCAGGCAGGCAAAGGAAAATGGTATTCCGCATTGACTAGCCAGGCGCGGTCACGCACCACCGCATTTTCTCTATAACCACGCACAGTAGCTACTCCACCCAGAGAAAATCGCTCCAGCGGCAACAAGCGATCTGGCGTTTGCTGGGCTACTGCCCGCAAGACTATTTGCTGGCCTGACTTATCCAGGTTTTTTACATACTGTAGTTGTCCGGTCCAGATACGATAATGCTGAGCCGGTACTTGCGTGCCGCTTTCATTACTATCTATATTATTGCGACCAAAAGCAAAGACGCTACGCATGGCCAGCGCCTCGGTTTCCCAGCGCTCAGTCCACTCCTGGGAAAACCGTACTACCTTGATTTTTGAATAACCATCCGGCTCTCCAGGCGTGAAGGAAAATGCTTCGCCCAGCAAACTAGTCTGACTATCGCGCTGACTATACGTCAAGCCCAACTCGACTTTTCTTTGCAAGCGGTGGACCAGAGCCTGATTGACGCCCAGTTCATAGCCAGAACTGCTACTTTTAATATCCACTGCAGCCAGGGATTCACCAACCACTGAGGAACTGCCCTTGTCTATGCCCAGCTTGATGCTGGTGCCATGGCTGTTGACAGGCATGGTCCACCCCAGATGCACAGGATCGGCCCCTTCACTATGAGCCAGACTGGCGTCCAGGTAGTCACCATAGCCCATCAAATTACGCACCCAGCCACTCACACCCAGAACTTGTGAACCTATGGAGGGTGCACGATAATTATTGGCGTACAGATTCATGCCATATGCCTTGGAACGCACTACCTCCATATCCAGTATCGCCATGCCCGGCTGCTCACCGGGAATAATCCGGCTATTGATTTTTTCAAACAGCGGGTCCGTCAGCAAGAGTTGAAAGCGCTGCTGCAAGATGGGCATATTGAAAGCTTCGTCTTCATTGATCAATCTCTGCTGCAAATAGGCAGGTCGCAATCTTCCTTCGCCCTTTATTCTGACCTCACTGATCCGCCCTTCTATCAAGCGAACTGGCACGATGCCCGATGGAAAAGGCTGCTCGCCCTCCGTCACCTGCAGCACGGCACCAGAGTTCAAATAGCCACGCTCGACATACAGGCGCGAGATACGGGTGCGCAAATCCTCCAGCTCGGCATAGCTGACACGTTTGCCAATATACGCCTCAGTCATTTCCCTCAATTCGGCGCTGCTGATCACTGTATTGCCACTGAATTGAAATTCAGTGACCAGGACTTCCCTGCTCTTTACCTGTACTGCGGGCAAGCTAAACGTAGACGATGCCACATCATTTGCCAAAACCAGACCTGGTTGCAGACATGCCAAAGCCACACAAGTAGCGATCAGGCCAGGGCGCAATGCATGGCCACCATTGCTTGCATGGTAATTTGCGGTCAAAGCCTGAAGAGTGAAGCACATGGAGGTGGACAAAAAAAATAGATGAGGCAAGCGTGCTGCAAACAAAGGGAGCAATGAAATAAGCACAGACCCGGCATGATAAGACCATTGTTAATTCATTACAACGATACCAAGGTATGGCTTACATTTGGACACACCTGAAACAGGCAGAAAAGGCTTTAGGGCAAGTTGGGATCGATGTGCATGAAATTGTCATGGTGAAATGACCATGGCAGCGCCGTGCGTAGCAGAAAATTGTACCGGTACAGCTACACGGCAGTCCTTTAAGATGCGCTTGAAACATCCTTCATGACAGGTATACAAATGCAAACAAACAGCACTCGCAGCAAGCAAACTTATCAAGGCAGCTGTCACTGTGGCGCTATAAGATTTGAAATTGTGACAGATTTTCACGAACTGACGATGTGTGACTGCTCGATCTGCCGCCGCAAGAATGCCTTGATGGTCAAGGTACATGAAAGTCATTTCAAACTGCTGGCGGGTGCAGAATCACTCAGCGAATATCAGTTCCATAGTCATACTGCCCATCATTACTTTTGCAAAACCTGTGGAATTTACCCTTTTCATCGCAAGCGTGTGACGCCGGATAATTTTGGTATCAATGTGCATTGCCTGGACAATTTTGATCCTGCCGGTATTCCTGTACGCCAGGCAACCGGAGCAAAAATGCAATAAGCCAAACACAATTTTTTTATCACGCCCGGAATCAAACATGCAACCCCAGACCTTGCTTGCTTTCACGACAATAGCCGGACTATCCATACTCAGCCCTGGTCCGGCCATCCTGTTATCCCTGAAGAATGGTGCCAGCTATGGCACCCGCTCTGTCATGTGGTCAGCCCTGGGCAATATCAGTGGCATCTTTTGCCTGTCAACGACAGCCTTCCTGGGTTTGGGAGCCTTGCTGAATTCATCTGCCTTTCTGTTTGCGTCCGTCAAGATCATGGGCGCGTTGTATCTGTTTTATATCGGTGCCAAACAATTATTTGGAAAGAATGGCGCATTGGCGCAAGAGGCATCCCCGAATGCCCTGAGAGAGCAACCCAGCAGAAAGAAATTATTTGGTGAAGCTTTTCTGACGGCGTCTACCAATCCCAAGGCACTGATGTTTTTTACCGCCCTGTTCCCGCATTTCATCAATGCCAATGAAGCACTGGCACCGCAGTTTTTCATCCTCATGAGTATTTTCATGGCAATGTCTTACCTGACCCACCTGATGTATGCCCAACTGGCAGCGCGTGCCATGCACGTCCTGGTCAAGCCACGTTTCGTGAAATGGATAAACCGGATAGTCGGCGCAGCCTTTATCTCATTTGGAGCGATGCTACTGAATTTGCGCAGGCAAACTGCCTAAGGACTCAGGCAGATAAAATTTTCGCCAAGAAGTCGCTCAAGGGGTCTTCCTGATAATTGCCAAAAACTGTTCTTTCGGCATAACCGAGGCGGAAATACAAGCCTAGCGCCTCGTGATACCGCATTACTGTTGACTGTAATAGTGAAAATCGGAGTGCCTGCCTGCCGCCTGTTAAGCCAGGTCTATTTTTTCTAACTTCATGCTGTTAGTGAATTTTTTTCCTGCATATTCAAATTGATCATTTTCTTCAGTTCCGGTACACAGGAGCCACAATTCGTTCCGCATTTGAGTTTACCCTGCAAGTCAGTCAGGATATCGGCAGCCAAACCATCCATGTCACCAAGCGCCTTATTAATTTCGGCATCAGTGACATTCAAGCAGCTGCAAACCACTTTGCCACGTGCGGCAAAGCCCTGCGGCGCCGTGGAACTGGGCATAAGCAAGAGACGGCCCAGCCTGGCGACCGGCTCCTGTGCCTGCAGGAAGTCCTTGAGCCAGGCCTCAGCAGACACATCGCCAGCCAGCGCAACAGCAGCCAGGCCACCTTCTTTCAGCAGAATATGACGCGAAACACTGCGACGCTTATCGTCATAGCGCAAGACATCTGTACCCTTTATACCAAACAGTTGCTCGATTTTTTCAAGAATGTCAATTGCTACCGCTTCTTCATTGCCAGCGCGGAAGATCACTCCCACTTTGTCGCGACCAAATGGTGTGCAGGATGCATAGGCAAACTCGCGCATATAAGGGCGCAAGGCAGTTTGGACAGTATAAGCTTTTTCACTGTCCAGCCATGCAAATACCACAAAACGCCATGGCAATTCTGCCTTCAATATCTTGACGGCGGCAGCTTTCAGCTCTGGCTGTTTTGAGCTGGGATCTATCGCTGGTGATGTCAGGGCATTCACCCCATAACTGGCATTCTGACTATGACCACGACCAGATACATATTCTTCACCCCAGTGCATGGCAATGAAAACCTGGCCAGCACGCTGCTCATCACTTTCGACTACTGGCAATATAACCGTGCCACGGCGGCTACTGACATGTACCAGGTCACCCGATTTCAGGAAACGCCTCTGCATGTCTGTAGCTTCCATGCAGATGCCAGGTTCTGCTACGTGGGCAAACAACTGCGCCACTGTCCCCGTGCGGCTCATGCCATGCCATTGGTCACGCAGGCGACCGGTATTGAGGGAGAATGGATAGCGCGCATCAACTGCATCTTTGACCGGCTGATACACGGTAATGATGAAACGTGCGCGACCATTGGCTGTGGGGAAGATGCCGTCTTCATACAAACGCTGTTTGCCGGTGCTGGCACCAGCCGGATAAGGCCATTGCTGCGGCCCCTGCTGCTCGAGTATGCCGTAAGACAAACCTGTGATATCCAGGTCACGGCCACCGGTGCTGTCGCGGTGTTCATTCCATACCTGTTCATCGCTATCGTACTTGAAGTTTGCTGGCGACTTACCCAGCAAGGGGGCCAGTGCCTGCGCAAACTGGCTGGCGATTTGCCAGTCATGTTTTGCTTCACCGGGCGCAGGTAAGGCGGGGCGCACACGGGATATGCGGCGCTCAGAATTGGTGACGGTGCCCGTCTTCTCAGCCCAGGTGCTGGCTGGCAAAAGGATGTCTGCATACGGCACGGTGGCCGTAGTTGTATACGCTTCCTGCACGATCACCAGATCGGCTTTTTGCAGAGCTTCGCGTATCAGGTTTTGCTCAGGCATGGATTGTGCAGGATTGGTGCAGACTATCCAGATGATCTTGATCTCACCCTGCCGGACTGCTTCAAACATTTCCACTGCGGTTTTGCCAGGTGTTGCAGGTACGTCATCTACCCCCCAGTAGGCAGCAATTTCTGCCCTATGTTCAGCATTACCAAGGTCGCGATGACCCGACATCAGGTTGGCCATGCCACCGACTTCACGCCCGCCCATGGCGTTTGGCTGCCCGGTCAAGGAAAACGGCCCGGCACCCGGCTTGCCGATTTGATGGGTAGCCAGATGCAAATTGATCAGCGCCGCATTTTTTGCAGTACCGGCAGATGATTGATTGAGCCCCTGGCAATACAGCGACAGGCTGGCTTTGGATTGTCCAAACCAGCGCGCCGCTTGCACCAGATCGACTTCCTTGATGCCGCAGGTCTTGGCGACAGCTGCAGGTGTGTAGTCACGCACGGTTTGCTTGAGTTCTGCAAACCCCTCGGTATGTTCCTGGATATAGGCCAGATCGATCAAGTCTTCCCACAGGCACAGATGCAACATGCCATTGAAAAGGGCAACATCGGTGCCAGGCAAGATAGGCAGGAACAGATCTGCTTCACGCGCGGTATCAGTACGGCGCGGATCGGCAACAATCACTTTCAGGTTTGGATTTTTTTCCCTGGCCTGTTCCAGTTGGCGATATAAAACCGGATGGGCATAGGCCATGTTGGAACCGACAATAAAAATGACTTCCGCCAGGTCTATGTCTTCATAGCATGTGGGCGGAGCATCAGCACCCAGAGTTTGCTTGTAGCCAGCCACCGCACTGGACATACACAGACGCGAGTTGCTATCGATATTATTGGTGCCGATCAAACCTTTGGCAAGTTTGTTGAAGACGTAATAATCTTCGGTCAGCAATTGACCAGAAATATAAAATGCCACACTGTCCGGGCCATGTGCCCTGATGGTGTCAGCAAACTTGCCCGCCATGCTGGCGATGACGGTATCCCAGCCACTGCGCTGGCGCGATACTTCACGTCCGGCGACTGGATCGCGCATTTCTGGATAAAGTGCCCTGACCTGCTGCTGTATTTTCGCATCAGCCGACAGATGTAAGGTACTGCCCTTGCTGCACAGACGGCCAAAATTGGCTGGGTGATCCGGGTCACCACGTACCCCTGTAACCTGCCCGCCTTCGCTTTCAATTACTACACCGCAACCAACGCCGCAATAACAACAGGTAGATTTGGTTTCAGTCATACATGCCTTTTTCAAGTGCAAGCTGCTGCAATTTAGACTGCAGCGGCCCGGCTTATTATCCTTCGACTTTATGCCTCTACTGCCAGTGTCGATAATTCATTTGCATCAAGATAGACCTGATCTGCTTCCACTTTCAAGCTGAATTTTTGGGTACAGCCCTCATCTGGAGAAATCGCACAACCCGTGGGTAACTCTATATTCCAGTTATGCAAGGGGCAGGCCACTCTTTCGCCAAAGACGATGCCTTGTGATAAAGGGCCTCCTTTGTGCGGGCATTTATCCAGCAGGGCGAACACCTTGTTTTCACTATTCCTGAAGATAGCCACATCCGGCTTGGCTGCACGTGCAACCACGCGCGCGCCCAATACGGGGATATCATCAACGCGACAAATAACTTGCCATTCCTGACTCATGTTTTTTCCTCTCAAAAAATGGCGTTATGCTGGCAAGCGTTCAAACTGGCGGGTGTCGACCTGAGCTTTTTCTGGTTCATGCCATGGATCAGATTCACCTTCCAGCGCAAACAGCAGATGCTGATACAGGTCTTTGCGACGACCATGGTCTTCCAGGATAATCTTCTTCACATAATCAAGACCGACGCGGGCGAGGTAATGCACAGTGCGTTCCAGATACCATCCTTCTTCCCTATATAACTGCAGGAACGCACCGGTGTATTCCATGACCTCTTCATGGGTTTTCAGTTTGACCAGGAATTGTGCGACTTCGGTTTTGATACCGCCATTGCCGCCGACATAAATTTCCCAGCCAGAATCAACACCAATCACACCAACGTCTTTGATACCTGCCTCTGCGCAATTTCGCGGGCAACCGGACACGGCCAGTTTGACCTTGTGCGGCGCATACATGCGTGCCAGTTCACGTTCCAGTTGTTGTCCCATGAGGGTGGAATTTTGCGTACCGAAACGGCACCATTCACTGCCCACACAAGTTTTCACGGTACGCAGACCCTTGGCATAAGCCAGGCCGGATGGCATGCCCAGATCTTGCCAAACAGCGCGCAAGTCTTCTTTCTTCACGCCCAGCAAGTCGATACGCTGACCACCAGTGACCTTGACTGTCGGTATCTTGAATTTATCGACGACATCGGCAATCCTGCGCAATTCGCTGGCATTGGTCTCGCCGCCCCACATACGCGGGATGACGGAGTACGTACCATCTTTCTGTATATTCGCATGGGAACGCTCATTGATGAAGCGTGATTGTGGATCATCCTTGGCTTCACGTGGCCATGTAGAAATCAGATAATAATTGATGGCCGGGCGGCAGCTGGAGCAACCGTTAGGTGTGCGCCATTCCATGAATTCCTGTACACCTGATACTGTCAACAGCTTGTTGGCCTTGATGGCATCACGCACTTGCTGATGGCTATGATCAGTACAAGCGCACATGGGTTTGACTTTAGAGGCAGTCGAATAATCACCACCCGCAGTGAACATGATGATCTGCTCTACCAAGCCAGTACAGGAGCCGCAAGATGCCGATGCCTTGGTATGCTTGCGCACATCATCCAGCGTGAACAGGCCTTTTTCCTTGATAGCCTTGACGATCGTACCTTTGCAGACACCATTACAGCCGCAGACCTCGGCCTCGTCCGGCATGGCGGCAGCCTTGGTGTGGCCTTCATGGCCGACGTCACCTGTATTTGATTCACCAAACATCAGGGAATCACGAATTTCTGAAATATTCTTGCCTTCGCGCAGCAGCTTGAAATACCAGCTGCCATCGACGGTATCGCCATACAGGCAGGCACCGATGAGCTTGTCGTCTTTCACCACCAGCTTCTTGTAGACGCCACCTATGGGATCGGACAAGATAATTTCTTCAGTGTCTTTGCCGCCCATGAATTCACCAGCAGAAAACAGATCGATACCTGTCACTTTCAGTTTGGTGGAGGTGACTGAACCCTGGTAACGGCCTATGCCAAAATTCGCCAGGTGATTGGCGCAAACCTTGGCCATTTCAAACAAAGGTGCAACCAGACCATACACTGTGCCGCGATGATTGACGCATTCGCCTACAGAGTAAATGCGCGGGTCATAGGTCTGCATGGTGTCATTGACAGTAATGCCGCGATTGCAGTACAGGCCAGCAGATTCAGCCAGCGCAGTATTGGGGCGTATGCCAACTGCCATGACGATCAGTTGCGCAGGGATTTCCAGTCCATCTGTAAAGCGTATGGATTTCACATGACCAGCATCATCTCCAATGATGGCTTCGGTATTTTTTTCAAGCAGGAAGTTCAGGCCCCGGTCTTCCAGGGATTTTTGCAGCATCTTGCCAGCAACGGGATCAAGCTGACGCTCCATCAACCAGCCTGGCAAATGCACGACAGAGACGCTCATGCCACGCATTTTCAAGCCATTGGCGGCTTCCAGGCCCAGCAGACCACCACCAATAACGACAGCATGCGTATGCTTTTCGGCTGCGTCTATCATGGCATTGGTGTCATGAATATCGCGGTAGGCAATCACGCCCTTGAGGTCCTTGCCAGGCACAGGCAGCATGAAAGGTGTGGAGCCTGTCGCCAGCAACAGACGGTCGTATTCGGTCTGGGTGCCATCTTCGGCGATCACCAGGCGACGTGCCCTGTCTATCTTGACGATTTTCTTGCCCAGGTGCAGCGTGATATTATTTTCTTCATACCAGTCCACATCATTAAGCATGATGTCTTTGATGGTTTGCTCGCCTGCCAATACAGGTGATAGCAGGATGCGGTTGTAATTGGCATAAGGTTCTGCACCAAATACGGTAATGTCATACAGGTCGGGCGCGATCTTGATTAATTCTTCCAGGGTACGCACACCTGCCATACCATTCCCTACCATCACTAGCTTGAGTTTCTTCATGGCTGCTCCTTTGCTTGTCTCCGCAGACTCTAAGCAAGAGCAATGCCAGTTCAATTTTCCGAGAGGGCAGTGCACCCTGTTTTTATCAACCTGCACCAATTTGACTAAGCATAAATATGGTTTTCGCTATAAAAAACTGACAATTCTCTAGGTGGCGACGAGGCTGATGCCACTTCTTGAAGCAAGCCCGCAAAATCCTCACTACCGTCATACAAAATCCAGCCATTCTGGTGCATTACGTCATTGAAACCAGATAACGCACGTTTTTCGCGCATGAAAGATAGCCGGCCGAATGAGCAGTAGTACGCTTATATCCTCTGGATATCTCCCCCGGATCGAAGAAACTACCTGTATTGCCTGTCAACCTGGCAATCTGGCAGTCTTGCCCATTGTCGCCAATGTGCTGATGTTGTTGATGTTGTTGATGTTGCAGATACCGATAGCAGGCCAGGCCCCATTTCATCCCGGCTTTTACCAAATTGATCCCTACTTGCTGGGATACACTGTGAATTTGTGCAATAGTCAGCAACACCTCTATGGAACTGGCAAATCATTCCTGCTTTATGAATTGCAGATATGCCACGCATAAAGCAAAATAAGCGTCGAGCCAGACGACCCGGATGACCATGCATTACATCTTGCACTATCCATGATGCCCCAAAAAAAATGGAAACTTCCTGACTGGAAGCATTTTCTCTTCATCCTGCTGGCATGGATGCTGGTTATTTTCTTCTTCAGCCTTGCCGAATATGTAGATTCTATTAAAGCAAACAAACCTGCCGAGTTTAGTACTTTGTTGAAGTTCAGTGCGATGTCATTCTTAAGTTACATCCTGCTGAGTACCATCCTTCTGATCATCTTCGAAAATTTGCCCAGCCGCTGGCTGACTGCAACACATTTATTGATCATCTACGTGCTGATGATAGGCATCTTTCTGCCGCTGGAAGTTTGCTATGAAATTAGCACCAATTATCTTTTTGCAAGAAAAAAAACTCCTCCATCTGTTTTGCAGATGTTGACAAACATGGCTGCCATGGGGTGGTGGTTATTGGGTTTTCAAGCCAGTGTTGCTTATTTCATGCAAGTTGCGGCTACTCTCTGGCAGCGCAGCCAGGAACAAGCCAGGCGTACCCAGGAATTACGTCAAAAAAATCTGATGCTGCGCCTGTCTCTGATGGAGTGTCAACTTGAACCTTATTTCCTGCTCAGCTCGCTAGACGGCATAGGAAATCTTATCCGGGTAGCAGAGCGCAGTCTTGCGACCACGGCCCTGGCCCGCCTTAGTGATTTACTGCGCTATGTCCTGCGCTTTAGCGGGGATGAAAAACCATCAATGGCTGACGAATTAGGTTTTGCAAAAGCCTACCTGAGTTTGCAAGAATTACGCCATGGCCAGTATCTGCAAGTCAAATGGACATTATCTGAGTATCACTGGTGCACCGTTTCTTGCCCTCCTTTATTGCTACATGCAATACTGGACCTGGCCCTGCATTGGTCAGTCATGTTTCAACAAAAAAACCATCTCTTGCAAGCGAACCTGAGGAAAAATGCCGGCATGATTCTGTTTCACGTCAGCCTCGCACTGGAGACTGCAATAGCGGAACCCGATATGACACAAATCGCCGCTATCAGGGAGAGGTTGGATATCCTGTATGCAGGTATGGCCAGTCTTGAGATGACGCAAAATAATGCGCAAATCGATCTCAGTATGTGCATTCCGGCTGGGGAGTATCAGGATGGATAAGCAGCCCATGCGTATCATCACAAACTCTGTACGGAAAATCCACGGTGATAAGCCTGGCAACAAGGCCATTTACCTTACTTTGGCATTTACATTGTTGATCTGGTTATTGATTGCCAGCCTGCATTGCCTGGCTTTTTACAAAGACACATTGCGTACCCGCCCAGATGCGAAGATGTCTTTTGAGTACATCACCATACTGCCTGGATATATTCTATTGGCTGCAATCAGCTGCGGCTTCGCCATCGCGTTCTCAACAAAAAATGAGAACTGGCCGAGCAGCAAAGACATGCTGCTTTCAGCATGCCTGACTATAGTACTGGGGCTTCCGGTACTGTCTGGCCTTGCGGTTTTCATGGATACAACACTCAATCATCCTGCCTACACCATGCAAGCAGCCCTCAGCAAGCGCCCTGGCTTTTTCTACTTCACCGATGCCGCTTTGTTACTGTTCTCCTATCTGATGCAAGCCGCCTATGCATTCTGGCTAAAAAGTCAGGCAGAAAATCTGGCCTATATTCAGCAAAACAATGAGAGTCTGGCATTGCGACTGCGCCTTTTGCAGGGTCAGCTAAAACCCCACTTTTTGTTCAATGCACTCAATAGTATCAGCGCACTTGTCAGAACCGCAGACCGGCAACTGGCATCCAGCGCACTGGAAAAACTCAGTGAGCTGTTGCGCTACGTGGTTCATTCAGGAAAACATGAATGGCTCAGTGTCGCCGACGAAATCGCGTTTACCAAAGCCTACCTCGATATGCAAATGCTACGCTATGGTGAGCGAGCCAGTATTAGCTGGAATATGGCAAATGAAGCCTGGCAAGACCTGGCCTGCCCACCTTTACTATTTCAACCACTAGTGGAAAATGCCATACACCACGGAGTAGAACAAAATCATGAAATTTGCCACCTGCAAATTGAACTTGCCAGAAAAAACGATATGCTGGAATTTCGCATCAGCAACCCACTGTTCAAACAGACATGCAACAAGAAAGGTCACGGACTGGGTTTATCTGCTAGCCGGGACAGGCTTGCCATCCTTTATGGATCACGGGCAACACTAAAAACCACGGCAGCAACAGATAGCTATACAGCGATACTGGAATTTCCTTTGCTTTTTTTGAAGCAGACATGAAACATACAAACTGAACCTTTTGTCTTCATTACAAACATGAGCCTCAAAAAAGTCCTACTGGTTGACGATGAATTGCCAGCACTCGTCAACATGCAATATGTCTTGACAGGTAATCCTGTCTGGCAATTGGTCGGTAGTTGCTATTCGACTGCCCTCGCCAGGGAATTCATGCAAAAAACGCATGTAGACTTGATATTGCTGGATATAGAAATGCCGGACCAGAATGGTCTGGATTTTGCGCGTGAACTGTGCAACTTGCCAGATGCACCGTTGATCGTCTTCATTACGGCCTACGACCAGCATGCTGTCAGCGCTTTCGATGTATTTGCACTCGATTACCTGCTCAAACCTTTTGATGATGAAAGATTCAATCTCATGTTGCAAAGGGCCTTGCAGCTATTGCATCTGAAACAAAAAGCCTTGAACTCATCGGCCGTACAAGATTACCTGCAAGACAGAGCTGCGTTTGATGCTGGCAAGCCCAGCCCGGAATTACAACAACTCATCATCAAGTCCATAGGTAACACTGAGCGCGTCAATCTTGATGAAGTAATCTGGCTCGGCACCGCTGCCAATTATGTAGAAATTCACCTGCGCAATCGGGTCGTCTTGCACCGAGCCACTATTACCGCCATGGAAACACGCCTGCCAGCACATCAATTCATACGTCTGCACAGAACCGCCATTGTTCGTTGTGAAGCAATTGTCAATTTAAAAGTACATGCTGATGGCAGCCATCATGTTCATCTGAGCAACGGTGATGAAGTCAGAGTCAGTGAAAGTTATCTGAAAAATCTGAAGAAGTTATTTACGCCGAGCTAAAAAACGAAGCGCGCAAAAAACAACGAATTCCCCTGCTTCATCCCTGCCCCATCCCGTTTCATCACGCACAAATTTTCCCCATCACCTGGCAATTCCAATTCATCCCTAGTCGATAGTTAGCGCATTTTATTCATGGCAAAGTCTCTTTCATACCGACTTGCCACTTGGATTTTTTTGACGCTCCAGGTTCAGGCATGCGCTTGTGCACTTCTCCAACTCAATGCAGGTAAAGATTAAGGAAAGGCAGCAAGCACCATCGGGACAGCCCCTTTCGCTTTCAATGAAAACCATTAGGAATTTACATGCAAAAACGAAATCATGTATTTAAAAAGAAACTGGTCGCTCACGCGCTGACGCTGGCTTTTGGCGCAGGCGTACTGGCAATGGCCTATGCCCCGGCTGTGCACGCGCAATCGAATGCAGCAGGTACTGTATATGGCAAGGTCAACGCTGGCTCGGCCACAACAGTCGTGTTGAAGAATACTGAAACCAATCTGACTCGCAGCGCAACGGTAGATGTCACAGGCAAATTTCAAGCCACCGCACTCCCCATAGGCAATTACCGCATCAGTCTGATGAAGGACAATGTGACATTGTCGACACTGGAAGTCGAGGTGCTCGCCGGTCAAGGTGTGGAAGCTGCATTTAATGTAGATACATCTGGCATACAGACCGTCACTGTAGCGACCACGCGCAAACGCATTGATGTCAGCAATGCCAGCAACGGCGCGACTTTTACAGCAAAGGAGCTGGATAAACTGCCTATCGCCAGGAACATCAACTCCATCATACAACTGGCACCCAACACCACCCGCAGCGACCCTACCTATGCCGGCGGTGCTGCATTCGCTGGTGGTGGTGCGTCAGAGAATGCCTACTACATCAATGGCATGGTGGTTACCAATCCCTTGACGCAACTGGGTGCATCAGAATTACCCTTTGGCGCAATTTCACAAGCGCAGATCTTGGTGGGTGGCTTTGGTGCAGAATTTGGTCGCTCGGTCGGCGGTATCGTCAACATTACCACCAGGGGTGGCACCAACAATTGGGAAACGGGTGTTTCCCTCAATACTACACCGAATTCTCTGCGAGCCAAGCGGCTTGACTACTACTACCCAAATATAGGTGCCAGCAATACCAAGGCCACTGATGGTACTTTGCGCCTGCGTCGCGAAGACAATGTTTTCAATGAAACACAAATCGGTGCCTATCTCGGTGGCCCTATTATCAAAGACAAGTTGTTCATGTTCATCGCCGCTGAAGGTACGCGTTCTGACAATGGCCAGGTCAACCAGGGCAGGACTTCGTTGACCCTCAAAGAGAATGGTTGGAAGGAACAAAAGAATGAGATCAATCGCTTCTATGGCAAACTGGACTGGAACATCAACGATGATCATCGCCTGGAATTAACCGCCATCGGTGACAAGACCAAGCATGATAACAACTATTATTCTTATGACTACGCCACCCGTGCACGCGGTAATGTCGTCAAGTCTTCAGAGCATATAGAACTTGATCCTGATGCGAATACAGGCGACAACGGTGCCGATGTCCTGAGCCTGCGCTACGTTGGCAACATCACTGATAATTTGACCTTAACAGCCATGTATGGTCAAAGCAAGGCCAAGCATGTCTACCAGCCAGTTGGATATAACGCCAATTTGTTCGCTGTATCGGCAGATGCCAATAACCGTGCACCCGGCTTAAATTACAACTCCTCGCAAGCTTATAGCGGTAATCTTAATTTTGACGGATCCACTGACAGCATCAAATCCATGCGGCTTGATCTGGAATACAAACTGGGCAAGCACTTGATCCGTGCTGGCGTGGACAATAATTCGGCCGACTCCGTCAATGCAGGCGTCTATAGTGCCGGGGGCGGTACCTGGACCTACCTGCGCACCACCACACCAAACGCGCCTATAGATGTCACCGGTGGCGTTGTCCCTGCACTGGCACAATATGGAGGACTGGCAGCGCAAGGTTACTACGTCCAAAAAGGCTTGTACTCTACCGTATCCAATGCCTACACCGAGCAATCTGCCCAGTACCTTGAAGACAAGTACCAGATCAACAAGGATATGTTGCTGACCTTTGGTTTGCGCAATGAGCAATTCGCCAATTTGAATCAGGACAGGGTCAAATTTGTCGAAATGAAAAACCAGCTTGCGCCACGATTTAGTGCAGCCTGGGATGTCAATGGCGATTCTACATTCAAAGTGTTTGGCAGTGCCGGCCGTTACGCCGTACAAATGCCATCTGTGGTCGCTCTGCGCCAGTCTAACGGTTCGCTCAATACCAATCAGTATTTCACGTATACCAATACAGACTCAAATGGCTTGCCTACTGGCCTGGTTCCTGTCACCGGAGCCTTGTCAGGTAATAGTGAATTTGGCCAGGCCAAAGATCCCAAGACTATTGCTGCAACCAATCTCAAACCCATGTTTCAGGATGAACTGACGCTGGGTTTTGAAAAAGCCTATTCGCAAAATCTGAACTTCGGTGCCAAAGTGACTTACCGTAGCTTGCGCTCCACGATAGATGACCTCAGCGACCCGCGCGTGTTTGAAGACTGGGCAAACCGTAATCATGTACCTATTGGTGACACATGGAATTTCTCTGGTGCAGCCTTCAATCCGGGAGAAGACAATGATTTCCTGATTGATTTCAAAGGTGGTAAGGGTTACTCACAAGTACACTTGAGCGCCGCAGAAATTGGCATGCCTAAAGTTAAACGTATCTACAAGGCACTGGATCTGTTTGCCGAACACCCTTACCGCAATGGCTGGTATGGCAAACTCAATTACACCTGGGCACGTAGCGAAGGCAATACGGAAGGCCAGACCCTGTCAGATACAGCAACAGGCCAGGCAGATGTGGCAACGACGCAAACCTGGGATTACAAGGAATTGATGTACCACGCCAATGGCAGATTGCCAAATGACCGTACTCATCAGATCAAAGCCTTTGGTTATTATGATCTGACACCAGAACTGACGATAGGTGGAAACTTGCTGATTGCCGCTGGTCGCCCCACCAATTGCAAAGGTTCGCTGCCCAACCCGGACCCGCGCGCAGTCAATTTTGGCATTAACTACAACTCTGCGCACTTTTACTGCTTTGGCGCGACACCCAAGGACAACGTGCCATCTCCCCGTGGTTCAGTCGGCAATCTCGAATGGGACAGACGCCTGGATCTGAATCTGAGCTATAAACCTCAGCAAGTCAAAGGTCTGGTTCTGAAGATGGATATCTTCAACGTCTTCAATGCACAAGTTGTACAGAAGGTAGAAGAACGCTGGAACAACCGCAATGTTTTACTCAATACCTATGGACAAGTCCTGAGCCTGAGTGCGCCACGCAGTGTCCGTCTGGGGGCTGAATACAACTACAAGTTCTAACCCGCTTTTTCTCAATTCTCTCTTTGCGCCTTTGCAGTCATACTGCTTCAGCATAAGTGGTATGCCACTGCAAAACTTTACACGCCCGGCTCGCCGGGCGTTTTTTTGTTTCGCCTTCTTCTTTAGATTGGTATTGCTCTTGCTGTTAATAGTGCATTAACATAAGGGCGTACAGTTTATTGACCTGCCAGTACATAGACTTTTTAGTCATGACTGAACCTCAGATACTTTTGCAGACTTTTCTCACCCGAATATGCCCGACAGTCTCGATCGCCTGACCCATTTCCTGCGCTTACGCCGCATCGGTGTGCGGCTGGCGCTCAGCTATGGCTTGCTGCTGGTCTTGTTTAGCATCGTGTTGCTGTTGCCAATTTCACAAATTCGCAAAATGACTGCATTGAGTGAGAAATTTGCTCGCAAAGAAGTGCAAAGCCTTCTTTATGTACAAGAACTCAG
Organism: Undibacterium sp.; assembly: GCF_030683615.1. Taxonomy (NCBI): domain Bacteria; kingdom Pseudomonadati; phylum Pseudomonadota; class Betaproteobacteria; order Burkholderiales; family Oxalobacteraceae; genus Undibacterium; species Undibacterium sp. Next base: position 217,504 of record NZ_JAUXQE010000010.1, on the reverse strand, counting down.
CGTATCCACAGAAAACGTCGGGAGAGCATTGCTGCAATTCCTGACTGTTCCATACGAGCAACGGGTACCTGAATACACCATCGTCGATGAAAAAAACCGCCAGATTGATCGGCTTATCACGGCCCTGGAGGCCTCACTCAGTGATGATGAGCAACTAAAGAGCCTGAAAATCCTCAAGGAAAAACGCAGTATCTACAATAAATACTATCTGGATACCGTCAACCAACTCGAAGAAGAAGGCCAGGACGCTGCCAAAGCCAGTTTCATCAAACAGGTAAAACCAGCATTGGATGCTTTACTGGACCAGTCCAAGACTTTCCTCAAACGTGAGCAAGAGTTGATCGTGGCCCACCAGGCAGAAGCACAGCGCGAACTGGAACAAACCGGCATGCTGGTAGCCGTATTATCCGTATTGGGTGTAATCATGGCTGCCATACTGGCCTGGTTGACTACCCGTAGCGTGGTAAAACCACTGGCACGCCTGGAAGCGAGTGCCCTGCAAATTGCCAGGGGCGATTATCAAACCCGCTTCAGCCCTTCAAAAACCGAAGAAGTGGCAAGAGTAGGTGAAGCCCTCAACACCATGGCAGAGGCCATAGGTATACGCGAGCAAACTGTGGAGAGACTGGCCTATTATGACAGCCTGACTGGTTTGCCCAATCGCACACTGTTGCTGAAAACGCATGAAGGCCAGGGCTTGCCACATCAGGGCTTTATCCTGATGGACCTGGCGCGCCTGAAAGTCATCAATGAAACCCTGGGTTTTGATACGGGTGACTCGGTGATATCGGACATAGCCCTGCGTCTCAGGAAAGTCATCGATAACCACACCAGTCATGCAGCAAAACCCTGGCTGGCCAGGTTGGCAGGTGGCGCATTTGCTGTGCTTTGTGAAAACAGCTCCAAAGTCAGCATCGAAGAATTGCACCACCGCATTGACGCTGCAATGGCAGCCCCTGTCAAGTGTGGCAGTCACTCTGTCGATGTCAGCATGGTATATGGATTTGCCATCACGGCAGCGACGCCCCTGCCTTTGATGACTCTGATCAGAAATGCTGAAGTTGCCTTGTACGCCGCCAAACGTAGCACGAATGCGTCTGCCTGGTATACCGATGCGCAAGAAGCTTCACGCCTGACCCATCTCAGTCTGCTGTCTGACTTGCGCTCTGCCGTCAGGAAATCAGAATTGCAAATGTGGCTGCAACCCAAGCTCTCTCTGGAGACCGGCAAAGCCTATGGTTTTGAAGCACTGGTGCGCTGGCAGCATCCTGTGCGTGGTTTCATTTCGCCGGCAGAGTTTGTCCCTTTTGCCGAACGTACCGGCTATATCGGCATGTTGACCATGTGGATGCTGGAACAAGCGATCGTCACACTCAAAAACTGGCAAAACAAGTATCCGGACCAGACTATTGCCGTCAATGTCAGCACTCATGATTTGCGCGATGCCAGTTTTCCAGACCAAATTACTGCGCTGCTGCGTCAATATGAGCTGTCCCCCAACATGCTCAAACTGGAGATTACCGAAAGCGGCATCATGGAAGACCCTGGCACCACCATAGAACTGCTGAACCGCCTGCGTGCCATCGGTCTGGATCTATCGATTGATGATTTTGGCACTGGTTATTCCTCCCTCTCTTACCTGCAACGACTACCCGTCAGTGAGCTCAAGATAGACCGCAGCTTTGTTACCGACATCGACAAACTGCCAGCCACCCAGGGACTCGTCAAAGCCATCATAGAAATGGGCCATGGGCTGGGCTTGAGCGTGATTGCTGAAGGTATAGAAACTGCAGCCGAACGGGAGAGTCTGCGCCTGCTAGGTTGTGATTCCATGCAAGGCTATTTTGCCAGCAAGCCCTTGTATGGTGATGGATTGCAAAAATGGCTGTCCAGCCTGCCGACAGACTAGTGCCTATGCAAGCACCTGCGTTTCCTGATGATGAAGCTTTGCGCCTGCAAACCCTGCAGGCCTGCGCCATCCTTGATACACCTGCAGAAGAACGATTTGACCGTCTGACGCGGTTGGCACGCCATCTGTTTCAATCAGAGATTGCACTGATCTCCCTGATTGATGCAGACCGTCAATGGTTTAAGTCCAGACAAGGGCTGGATGCAAGCGAAACGCCCAGGGATATTTCATTCTGCGGTCATGCCATACTCAGCCCAGATGTCTTGTACGTCGCAGACGCCAGTCAAGACCCGCGTTTTGCCGACAACCCTCTGGTCTATGATGCACCTCATATACGCTTTTATGCTGGTGCCCCATTACATGCGCGCAATGGACAGCGCCTTGGCACGCTGTGCATCATAGATAGTGTAGCCAGGACCCTTAGCGAACAGGATTTGCAGGCCCTGCGCGATCTTGCCGATTGCGTAGAACGTGAATTTTTCCGCGAAGAGCAACAAAGGCAACATCACGCCTTGCTGGCCTTGACGGCCATCACTTCCCTGTCCTACCAGGACCCGGACGCCGCCTTGCAACAAACCCTGACCATGGCCTGCGACTACCTGGGCACGACTTGTGCGCAAATCAGCCGCGTGCAACAAAATGGCAAGGAAACCTTACAGTATCAGTCTGGCAGCATGACACGCCCTGCTGCGCCTGTGTCCGATGAGGGTAAGCACTTTCGCTTGCCAGTGGCCGCAAACCAGGGGCTCATCCATGTCGCTGATGTAGCAGAGAGTGAATACCGTCATTCTGTCAGCGAAGTACAAAGTTTCATAGGCTTGCGCCTGCATATCAGTACCATCGGGGATGCGGCCCTGAGTATCTGGCATACCAAACCCAGACTATTTCCTTTTTCCGAGGTAGAAATAGAATTTGTACGTCTGCTGGCAGACTGGATCAGTGGCGTCATGAAAAGACAGGAACTGGACCGGCAGTTGCAAACACAGCGCGCCCTCAGTGATGCCATTGCCATGGCCCAAACTTTGTTCATACGCGAAACCGATCAGGAAAAAGGCTTTGTTTCCCTGCTGGCCGCAATCTTGAAATTGACGACTAGTGATTATGGATTTATATGTGAAGTCAAAAACAAGACTACCAGCAATCCCGCCCTGAAAAGCATGATGCTGGCCTGGCATGCAGAAAACAACGACATCCTCAACCTCAGTCTTGAAGCACTGGCCCGCGATGCCGCCTGTCTGCAATTAAAATCCAGATATGGCAGCGCACTCAAGGCGGCACTGCCGGTGATAGACAATGCCCCCTCGGCAGATGCACTGGATCAGGTTTTTCCTGCCAATTTTGTCGCATTGCAAAGCTTTCTTTGCATACCCGTGCAATACGATCACGAGCTGATCGCCCTGGTCGGCATCGCCAACAAACCAGATGGCTATGATCACCAGGTAACGGATTTCTTAAAACCCTTGTTCAGCACTCTCGGTCAGTTGATCAGTGCTACCCGTGTGCAAAAGCAAAGACGGGAAACCGAGCGGCAATTAGCCAATGTCATCAAGGGCACCAATATTGGCACCTGGGAATGCAATATCCTCACTGGTGAAACCATCTACAACGAACGCTGGGCAGAGATGTTGGGCTATACCCTGGCAGAACTGGAACCGACCACGGTAGATACATGGCTCCAACTCTGCCATCCAGACGACCTGAAAATCACCAGCAGCATGATAGACCAGCATTTCAGGGGAGAAATCGAATACTTCGATCTGAAAAGCCGCATGCGCCACAAGGATGGCCGCTGGATATGGATACATGATCGCGGCTGTGTCGTCAGTTGGGGGCCAAACGGTGAACCTCTCATCATGTCAGGCAGCCATGCCGATATCACCAAACAAAAAGAAGCGGAGGCAGAACTCGAACATGCGTATGAATTGCTGGAAAAATCCAACGCGGCGGCCCGCATAGGCACCTGGGATTTTGAAGTCAAGTCACGCAAACTGCACTGGAGTAAAGTGACCAGGCAAATTCACGAAGTGGATGATGACTATGCCTGCACTGTCGATAGCGCGCTTGCCTTTTACAAAGGAGCAGAAAGCCAGCAAAAAATTCGTGAGCTGTTCACCATGGCTGTGCGTGAAGGTGCTTCCTTTGATACCGAATTCTGCATTCTCAGCGCAGGTGGCAATGAACGCTGGGTGCATGTTATTGGTTTCCCGCAATTCGAGGAAAATGTCTGTGTCCGTGTCTATGGCACTTTCCAGGACATCAGCGAGAGAAGAGCTGCACAAGAGAATTTGCGTGACCAGGCACTCCATACCAGTGCCATACTGGACAATGTACTCGATGGCATTCTCACATTTGATGAGCATTATCAGATCCTCAGTGCGAATAATGCCGCTGTCCATATTTTTGATTATGGTACCGATGAATTAATTGGCGAGAATATACGCCTGCTGATCCCCTCGCCTGTCGAAACTGACCAGGACGATGCAGGGCAACAGGACGTATCCGGAATACAAAGCCTCATAGGCAGCAGCCTTGAAGTCGAAGCACGCCGCAAGGATGGCAGCAAGTTTCCGCTGGATTTGTCCGTCTCTACCCTAAGTCGTCAAGGCCAGCCCTTGTTCATTGCGCTCATGCGTGACATCACTGAGCGCAAGCGCACAGAAAGAATAAAGAATGAATTCATTTCCACTGTCAGCCATGAATTGCGTACACCCCTGACATCCATTTCTGGGGCACTGGGCTTGATATCCGGTGGTGTATTTGGCAGTTACTCAGATCGTATGAAGCAGATGATTGATGTCGCCAACAAAAATTGCCAGCGCCTGACTTTCCTCATCAATGATTTGCTGGACATGGAAAAACTCACAGCCGGGAAAATGGTGTTTCGCCCTGAGACCAGCCAACTCAGTGAACTGCTCTGTCAGGCGATTGAAGCCAACCAGACCTTTGGCACTGCGCGCGGCGTTTCTCTACAATTATCCAAACCTGTTCCCGCATTGAGCATCACAGTAGACTCGCAGCGCTTCATGCAAATTTTGTCGAACTTGCTGTCAAATGCGATCAAGTACTCACCTGAAAATGATGTGGTCCAAATAGAAGCAGAACAAAAGGGACAAAAAGTACGCATCAGTGTCATCGACCATGGCGTCGGCATCCCGCATGAATTCCGCGACAGAATATTTCAGAAATTTGCCCAGGCAGATTCTTCCGATACCCGCCAGAATGGCGGCACCGGGCTGGGCCTGGCTATCACGCGCGAACTGGTGGAAAGAATGGGCGGCGAGATTGGTTTTGAATCATTACCAGGAAAGGCCACCAGGTTTCATATAGACTTGCCAATCAGCTTTTGAATTACATAGTATGAAACAGGAGTATCAATGTACATAGGAGAACTGGCGCGCAAGGCAAATGCCACAGCAAAAGCCATACGCCTGTATGAAAGCCTGGGCTTGCTGGGCCAGATTCAACGCCTGGGAAAGTACCGGGTTTATACAGATAACAATGTCTTGCAAGTACAATTGATACGGCAAGCCCAAAGCCTGGGTTTTCGCCTTTCAGAACTGGAACCCTTGCTTCGCACAGATCAGGGTGAACCAGACTGGGCCATGATAGCTCGACACCTGGACAAGAAACGCGCTACCGTGAAAGCGGAAATTAAAAAGCTTCATGCGCTTGACGATAGCCTGCTACAAATGCAGACAGAAATCCACGATTGCCTGCAAGCGCAACTTGTCGCGCAACAAGCCGACTGTCCCAATTTTCCTGTTAATCAGCCTCCTGATTGATATGGCTTGACTCTACCCATAGGGACAAGGTGCACACTTATCCCCTCGATCAAACAATGTGGGTACAGTATGCAAAAAAAACGTGTTCTAGTCATTGCCAGTCATCCCAGCGGCAATAGCTTTGGTTCTGACCTCGCCGATATCTACGTGCAGGCAGCCCGCACTGAGGGGCATGATGTACAAATACTACGGCTGGATCGGCTCGTGTTTGATCCCATTTTGCATCAGGGCTATAAAGTCATACAGACTCTGGAAACCGATCTGCAAATGGCGCAAGAGTCCTTGCTATGGGCTGAACACCTGTGCTTTGTCTTCCCCATCTGGTGGGGTGGCGTGCCTGCACTACTGAAAGGATTTCTGGACCGAGTCTTGCTACCCGGCTTTGCCTTTAAATACCATCCTGGCAAGAGCTTTCCCGAAGGATTGTTGAAAGGCCGCTCGGCCCACTTGCTGATTACCATGGATACCCCACCCTGGTTTTTCAGACTGTACTACCGCGCCCCAGGCATACATCAATTGAAGCGTACCGTCCTTGAATTTTGTGGCGTCAAACCAGTTGGCATCCTGAGCCTGGGGCCAGTCCTCAATTCACAGCCGGCACAAAGGCAGAAGTGGATAGAGAAGACCACGGCCCTGGCAAAGCGCCTTTAATATTCCATGAGCGGCCCAGTGACACTTGGTCTCGCCCGCAAGTGTCACAAAACGCACACCTGGCGTTTTCAATTGCGCATTTACAAAGAAAGCTCTACCATGGCGTTGCATTAATGGCATTGCAAAAACACTCTCATCTTGCAGCAGATAAACTCGGGGCGGGTAATTCATGCGCAATAAGAAAAATGTTCACTTTCATATTTACATCTCGTATTTTTTCACCGGCCTGATACTCATCTTCGCGATTGCCATGGGCACCGTATTGTTTACGCGCATGAGTACAATCATTCTCTCTCAGGCCGACAGCAGCTACGCACTCATCGGGAATGAAGTTGCCAGTAATGTCAAAGATATTTACGAGCCAGTCAGGAACCAAACCGAAATCCTGGCGCAATCCCAACCTGTTTCAGGTAAAAATCTGAATGAGCGCCTGAACCATGTCAATTATCTGGCCAAGGCCATCGTCAGTGTCAAATCTGCTACCTCCGCCTATGTCGGTTTTTCCAACGGAGAATTTTTTCTTTTGCGGCAATACGCCAAGTCGAATGGCAGCAAAGGTATTTTCAAAGCGCCCTCAAATACTGCATGGATAGTACAAAGCACCAGTGTGGATTCGGACAAGCTACAAGAACATGTCGTCTATCTGGATGACAAACTCAATGAAATCGAGCGCCAGTCTATTCCAGCACGCAACTATGATCCTCGCTCACGTGGCTGGTATGAAACTGCCATGAAGAATCCTGCACAGGCAAATGTATCAGAGCCATATTATTTTTTCACTACCGGGCAAATAGGCGTCACCTATGCGCAAAAGATCGTTGATGCCGATGCAGTTGTGGGCATAGACATCGAGTTACCAACGATACATGAAACTATCAGAAACAGTAGTGTCACCCCTTCGACCAGGATGGCCCTGATAGACCGCAAGGGCCAATTACTGGCCTGGCAAAATGGCAAACAATCTGCCTACAAACCGCAAATCATTACCCGTCTGGACGGCGTGCAGAGCTTGCCCACTCTGGCAGAGCAGGACGCACCTGTACTTAATAAAATCCACGAAATGGCAAGCGCGAATACACAGAGTAGCCAGGCACTGGAAATGATAGGCAAAACCTGGGCCACTTATCAGGCCAATATACAAATCCCTGGAGGACAGGACTTGCGCATCCTGATTGCCAGCCCTCATGATGAACTGCTGGCTGGCATCATCAAGATGCGCAGGCAAAGCATTGCCCTGTTTGTTTTACTGCTGGCGATAGGCCTGGGTCTGACAACTTATTTCTCACGTCTGGCATCCAAGCCTCTCAAACAATTAAATGACGAGGCCAGCAAGATTGCCCGTTTCGATTTCAAGAGCCCCATCAAGATCGAGTCACGCATCAAGGAAATTGCCGACCTCAGCAATTCCATGCGCGGCATGAAAGCGACTATTCGTTCCTTCCTCGACATTGCCAGCAGCCTTGCATCAGAAACCAATTATGACAAACTGCTCGCTCGGGTTCTCAAAGAAATGTCGGAAATCACCGAGGCCAAGTCAGGCATACTTTATCTTTATCAGCCTCAAGAGCAGGCCATGCAAGTAGTGCAAGCCTATGTCGATCATCAAGTGCTGGAAACCAGTGCTCACGGCATCAGCATGACAGAAGAAAACCACCCGGTCATCAAGGCCTGCAAATCGCGTAGCAGCATTTGCCATTTGCAGGCAGACGAACTGGCAAGTCACTTCAGTGCCCTGCCCGCCACTGACCACGCCACTACCCTGATCGCTATCCCTTTGAAGGATAGAAACAGTACCCTGGTCGGTGCCATCGCACTGGTCATCGATGATGCAGACATAGACCCCGGCAGGCAAGCCATGGCCGAGGCCGTGTCTGGTGCTGCCGCAGTCGCCATCGAAAACCAGCGCTTGATACAAGAACAAAAAGCCTTGCTGGAAGCCTTCATACAACTCATCGCCAGCGCCATCGATGCCAAGAGTCCGTACACCGGCGGCCACTGCCAGCGAGTGCCAGTACTAACCAAGTTATTGGCCCAGGCCGCCTGCAAGGAAACAGAGGGCCCGTTTGCCGGCTTCCAGCTGAGCGAAGCAGAATGGGAAGAATTGCACATCGCCGCCTGGCTGCATGACTGCGGCAAAGTCACTACGCCAGAATACATTGTCGACAAAGCCACAAAACTCGAAACCCTGTATGACCGCATCCATGAAATACGCATGCGCTTTGAAGTCTTGAAACGCGATGCGCAGATTGACTATTGGCAAGCCATTGCCAATGGTGGCAATGCGATGGAACTGAAAACCCAGCTCGACGCCAATCTGGCAAAGCTAGACAGCGATTTCGCCTTCCTTGCCGAATGCAATGAAGGCGGTGAATTTATGGCCCCCGACAAAGTCGCCCGCATACAAGACATCGCCGGACGCCACTGGCTCAGGACACTGTCTGACCGCATCGGCATTTCACATGATGAAAAAGAACGCAAGAACCGCACAACAGAACCGCGCTTGCCAGTGCAGGAACAACTGCTGAGCGACAAGCCAGAACACATCTTCACTCGCTCAGCCCGCGACACCATCACACCTGACAACCCCTGGGGCTTCAAAGTCAAAGTGCCAGAGCACCTGTACAACCGTGGTGAAGTGTATAACCTGACCGTCGCACGAGGCACCCTGTCAGAGGAAGAACGCTATAAGATCAATGAACACATGATACAAACCATCATGATGCTGGAAAAACTGCCCTTCCCGCGCCACCTTGCCAGAGTACCGGAAATCGCCGGTGGTCATCATGAAAAAATGGATGGCACCGGCTACCCCAAACGCCTGGCCGCCACCGACATGAGCATCCCCGCCCGCATGATGGCGATAGCCGACATCTTCGAAGCCTTGACCGCAGCCGACCGCCCCTACAAAAAAGGCAAAACCTTGTCAGAAGCCATCAAGATCATGGGCTTCATGAAAAAAGACCAGCATATAGATGCAGAGTTGTTTTCCCTGTTTTTAAAGTCTGGCACTTATCTGGAATATGCCAAGATGTTCATGAATACAGATCAGATTGATGAATTTGATATTCATGCTTATGTTTGATAACCCATGCTGCACGTCAGAAGCATCAACTCATGCAGCATCATGAAAGATGATGCCTGCAGTAAAACGCTGACCTTGCCTGATGCGGCTGACGCCGTGGCGCAAATTGACACGGTAAAACCCCCTGCTACCTTTCGCTGGCCGCATACTGACGGCAAAGATGACACCCTCTCCTTTGTCCAGATGGACAACCTCAGCCTTGCTTTGCATGCGTGGCCGCTGTTCCACCAGGACAAATTCTCCACCGCCAAAGTCCTGCCCTGGTGCGGACAGCAAGACCGCCGCCTGCAAAGGGAAAACATGCTCACCGTATAAATCCTGATGCAGGCAATTATAGTCGTCAGCCTGGTATTTCAGGATCAATGGTGTCGGTCTGGTCTGCCCAGCATCATGGCAGCGTCGCAGCATGTCATCGAGTTGCTGGGGAAATTCTTGTGACAAGCCCATGAGTTTATTCCAGCGGTTGGCCAGCCCGGCAAGATGGGGGTAAAAATACTCGCGCATTTCCTGTATCACAGGAGGTAAAGGATACTTGAAGTACTGATACTCGCCCTGGCCAAAGCCATGCCTGGCCATGATGATTTTACTGCGATACAAATCCTGTGCTGCATATAGTGCCTGCAGATTGTCGCATTCATCCGTCGTCAGCAAACTGCCCGTCGTGGCAAAACCCCGCGCGTCCAGTTCAGCCAATATCCTGTCCCACTCCAGCGAGGCAATACGTTTGGACAAATCACCCGTCATGTTTCAGATTCCCGCTTCAGTAAGGCTTTCTTGCGTTCCGTCCCCCAGCGATAGCCAGTTACATCACCATCAGAACGTATGACTCTGTGACAGGGTATCGCCACAGCCAACTGGTTGGATGCACAGGCATTGGCCACCGCCCTTACAGAACTGGGCGAGCCTATACGCTTGGCAATTTCTGCATAACTGGCGGTCTGCCCCGGAGGGATATCCTGCAAGGCTTTCCATACTCTTTGCTGGAAAGCCGTACCCTGCACATCCAGCGGCAAATCCAGTAATCCTCGTGGTTGCTGTATATATGCCAGGATGCTGGTGACCCATTCTTTGAAATGCGTTTCTGCCGCTCGGATGCTGGCTTTGGGGAAACGCTGCTGCAATACCTGCTCCAGCACACTGGCTGAATCACCAAATTCTATTGTGCAAATGCCCTTTTCTGTCGAGGCTATCAACAACAAACCCAATGCGCTTTCACAAACCATATACTGCATCTGCAAATCCTCAGCACCCGCCCGGTAAGCCTTGGGCGACATACCCAGCATTGCCCCGGCCATTTCATAAAAGCGACTGGCAGAATTGTAGCCTGCATCATAAATTGCCCCGGAGATTGAAGCGGACTGATTCAGCAAAGACCTGACTTTTTCTTTTTGCAGGGCAGACTGATATTGTTTGGGAGTGACTCCAGTAAGCTCTTTGAAAATGCGGTGAAAATGATGAGGACTCATTGCCATCTTGCTTGCAAGGGTTTCAAGCTTCAGAGGTGCTTCGCTGTTTTTGATCAACTGACAGGCAGTTTCTATCATGCTGTTTCTGCTGTGCTCCTGGCTCACGCCATCTGGGTGACAACGCTTGCATGCGCGATAGCCCGCTTGCTGAGCCAGCACTGTTGTTTCATAAAATTCCACATTCTGCCGCTTGGCCGTTTTGGCCGGGCAAGAAGGCCGGCAATATATGCCAGTAGTTTTCACTGCAAAAACGAACTCGCCATCCAGGTCGCGGTTCTTTATACAAACTGCGTCCCAACGCGCATCATCAAGATCAACTGGCATGGCTGGCCCCTGTGTTTCCCTGACATTTGCATATGTAAGCATGCTGATTCTCCGCCTTGAGCAATGATCTCAATATAGAGAATTGCCACATGGCCCGCATCCCGTTTCTTGCTTTCAAATTTTATCTCCATTGTAAACGATGCCATCAAGACAAACCGCAAGCAAATTTGAAAGCAAGAAACAGGGTTTCAAGCGAGGCACAGCGCAATACATTGGCGCTGTTGTCAATCCCAACCGCTTAACATTTGCTACCCGGCCAACTGAAGGACAACACATCTTGATCCAACATTTCTTCCATTTTGAAAGCCATATATGCATAAGACCATAGAACCAGCCATACACTATTGGGGCACGCCCGTCGTCTTGATCAGCACCCTGAATGAAGATGGCAGCAGCAATCTAGCGCCCATGTCCTCAGCCTGGTGGATAGGCTGGAGCTGCATGCTGGGCCTGGATGCCAGCTCACAAACCAGTATCAACCTCATGCGCGAACGCGAATGCGTACTCAACCTGGCCTCTGCCGACCTCGTGCCTGCCGTCAATCGCCTGGCCTTATTAACAGGTGCAGCCGATGTTCCCAAACACAAGCGATTTCTGGGATACCAGCATGAGGCCAATAAATTTGCCGTCGCCGGCTTGACACCGGAAGCATCGCTGGACGTCAAACCACCCCGCGCCAAAGAATGCCTTGTGCAACTGGAAGCCAGAGTAGAAGACATCAAGCCTTTCGGCAGCAAAGACCCGCGCATGGCCATACCCACCATTGCCGTCGAATTGCGCATCGTCAAAACACATGTCGATGAACGCATATTGCAAGCACCAGATTCTCATCGCATCGACACCGAAGCCTGGTCACCACTCCTGATGACCTTCAGAAAGCTATATGGCAATCCCCAGCACCTGGCAGAGTCACGCCTGGCAAACGGGCCAGAAGAATTCTACGCTCCCTGGAAATTTGCCGACCCCAAGATTGCCTGATGCACCTGAGCCGCCCAATCACCATGCAGCGTGCCCAAGTTTGCCCCGTTCTGCTGGCACGCCTGGGCACATCAATTCAATCTCCTGCGATGGAAAAGACCTGCCGTGCGCAGCCTGATTGATATGCTGGATGAGAGGCTTAAGGGCGCGAAGTCACCTGCCTCGAAAAAGCCAAGCTGATATTCTGACATTTTCATGATCAGCAAGGCGAGTGGCACTCATCCCATACTTAAGTATCGACGACATGCCAGCCAAGCTCAGCGATGCAGATGACCGATATAATTCGCCAGAATCTCACTTACGTAGAACCAGATTACCCGTGCCATTATCCCCTCTTCTTGAACAAAACATCCGTCACTCCTGCAATACGCAGGCCCTGCTCAGGGCAGCGTTGCTGCGAAGTGACTTTGAGTATCTTGAACATTTCTTTGACGATATTGACACCAGAAGCAAGAACAATGGCGGGGATAACCACGAGGAAGTGCAAGCCTTTGTACATTTCCATGTCTTGTTCGATGCCTATACATTTCCCGAAACCAAAAAGCAGCTAGCTTTGCTGCATGCATGGACGGCAGCATACCCGCACAGTTATTACGCACACTATTTCTTAGGTGAATTTTGGGAACTGGTAGCAGCAGACATTCGCACTACCGGGCTAGCCATGGATGTTGAATCAGATCGCTGGGAAGCTGCGGCATTGGCACGAGACAATGCCGCGATCACTTTGTTGCATGCGCTCACTCTGGACGCGCAACCAGTACGCGCTCTGTACTTAATGATGCGACTGTTTGCCTATCTGGGTGAACCTGCCTGGATGGACAATCTGTTCCGCCATCAAGCTGGTGAAGTGACTGACAACAGCGACGACATCTCGCCAGCCGCGCATCAACGATTTGCATCATATGGCGGCGGTTTGCTGACGCCCCCCACGCAATTACCTGCATTATTGCAAAGTCGTGATCCTGATGAAGCAGGATATTCATACTGGCTTGCGCAAATTCTACACTTTTGTCCAAATTGCCTTGACGCACTGACCACAGCCACTTACTACCTGACACCACGCTGGTATGGCAGCCACCGGCACATGAAAGCCTTCATCAACGGCCCCCAATGCGCGGCCCTGACGGAAGCGCAACGTGGTGACCTGTGGTGGGTCAAGGAATTCGATTATCTGGGAGATTTGCCCGATCATGCCGATGATGACGACGATAATAAACCTGGAACAGATAAATCCCTGCATCGCCAGGCTTACCAGCAATTGCTGGCACGCCCGCTGCTTGACTATACTCGTATAGACACACTGTTTGCCTATGCCAAATTTTGCAGCTACTACGGCGAACTGGATGAAGCATATGCCATGGCGGCAGAGGCTTGCAAATTGCAAGCGCAATGTGGCTGGCACAAACCGGTCAAACTCAGCAATTTTGAGTATCTGGCCCAAGACCTGATTGTGGAAGGCATACCCGATCCGGACGGAGTACTGGCGCATGTATTGCAAGTGGCCGAGTACTTTGAAGAGTCGTCCTGGTTCCTGCTACTGGCCTGTGCCGCACGCCACGAAGGAAAATGGGGCATGCCGCAGAAGCCTTTTCCAGGCCAATTTGAGCGTTTGCTGACATTGATCGCCGCTATTGAAAGCAAACATGACAGCGTAACCGAAGTACTGGAATTGCTGTGGAACGGCGGTCATGAGCAAGCCTGTTGGTGGCTGGCTCATGAGTTGGCGCATCGCGGCGTGGCGCTTGCACAGTGTTTTCTCGCAAATGTCTATCGCGGCGAGTATGAAGATGGCCCGGAAATCCAGATGGATGAAAAAATGGCGGAACAATGGCAGCGCAGTGCCGCTGCAGCGGCGATCCCCCATTCCAAGGCAGCTTATCTGCTTGCCAGAAATTACTTGGTGCCACCTGTCTTTACCAGACAAAAAAAACCGGAATATCTTTATACGAAACAATTACTGGAAAAGGCAATGGCAGCCGACATCGACGGCGCAAAATTATTGCTAATGCAGATCATTGTCAATAGTGGCAGTCCTGAGGAAGCAGCCTGGGTACATGCAGAACTAATACCGTCATTACTGGAAAGCGACGATGACACCGAGCAACTGATCACCAGTGTATTCCTGTCTTACATGTATGGAACGGGGCACGGCGTTGCCTTTTCACCGTTTCTTGCGCATGCCTGGGCCAATTATGCACAATCCATAGACGAAGAAGAAGTCCATAAATACTATCTGGATACCACATTGCTGCTCTATCGCAAGCTACTAATCAACAATGGCATCCGTGGCTGTTTCAACCGCCTGCGCAAAGACACCCCATGGCGCGAACTGGTTCGCACAGCAGAAGCCTATCTACCACCTGATTTTGATGAAGATGCGGATGACTGATGGACTGTAACAGCAGAGACGCTTAAAGAACACGGGGAAACCATCAGGATCCGTATCATGCTCAAGCAAGGAAGTCGCTGATCCCATGTATGCAGCGCCAGAGAGCCATCCATTTATTCTGCTGGCCTTGCGGCAAGCATTACAATGCATCGCACCAGATGTACTTTGTCCGGTAGTAAACACAGCAAAGTCAGCTTGGGTTGAATACTACTTTCTTTGGTATCCTGCAAGCCCGCATGAATAGCCACTTCCTGACATGAAATACTTGATCCCCACTACCCTGCTCTTCTTGTCTGTGCTGGCTTTCGGCCAAGGCAAAGATGGAAAAAATACCTGTACAGACGCGTTACCGCCAAGCGCAGACAACTTGAAAAATTTGGGAATGCAATTGCCCCTGACCAAGCATTTTTGCTACAGCGATCACGGTGGCAACTATGTTCTTTACCTGACTGAAAAGCAGGACAAGGTGTTTGCAGCGGATAAATTATCCAGTGCAATAGAGGCCCATCTTTTCCAAGTCCAGAATGATAAATCCCTTACCAAAGTGCTTAGCATACGTGACAAGGCCGGGAACAATGAAGCAGGCCTGGAATTCTGGAGCAAGCTCACAGAGATTACCGACATAGACAAGGATGGCAACATCGACCCCATCCTGGTCTATCGCTTCTATAACGCAAGTGATGCTGGCAAGATCAATCGCGATGCTTTTTCAGGACGCATCAAGATCATCCTGTTTTACAAGGGCGAGAAAGTCGTCATACGTGCGATTACAGGTGATCTGGATGGTGAGCGCTCGACGACGGCAACAGAGAATTTTTTCTCACTGCCAGCATCTGTGCAAAAGCATCTGGTGAAAAAGATGGAAGGCATGTACAAGGATAATTTGTACGGGTTTGATAATAGTTACAAATTTGCGCCGAAGAAATCTAAAGGGAATTAATTCGAACCGTTTAATTTTGTAGAAGCGGCTTTAGCCGCTCCTACGGGGGTCACGATATTGCTAACAAGTTCTATCGCCTCCGCGTCAACAGCAATGGCATGGATCTCGCTCAATCCATCTGGCCTGATCCAGTCCAGGCTAACCCAAACCTGTCCGTTATCATAGATATCAAACACCTTCACTGTTTTCCCCAGCATCGAAGACACATCGGCCAACTCAGAACCAGCAAGTCTTTTGATGATGGACGGTCTAATGGAAAATAAATAGACATAGTCATCTTCTTTGACTATGTGCCCGTTACGGTCTATGCCTGCTTGAGTATTCGTCATTTTTTGTTGATATTCACCGGACAAGGCTTTGTGTTTCAAAATTCTTTTCGTACGGGAACGGGTTGATTACTTACCCAAGGTCGTCAAGGAGGCAGCTTTTGGTAACTGGTCTCCCGCATGCCAGTCATTTGCCAGGCGGTCAGCTTGCGCTATCATTTTTGCTGACATACCACCAGCAAGATAGTCGCGTCCGGCAGCATACCCTTTGCGGTCGATATCGTCCTCTGCCAGCTTGTGAGCAATCAGAATATTGACATAGGCGATGACGATATTTTTCTCAACCCCAGTGCCATTTGTGTACATGACAGATAAATTGGCGAAAGCACCAGCATCGCCTTGCAGGGCTGCTTTTTCAAGCAAGCTTAAAGCCTGGGGAAAATCCTGTTTCACTCTTTTCCCTGTCATGTACAAGTATCCCATGTAAGACTCGGCCTCAAGCCATCCTTTATTGGCAGCCGCCGATAATAGTGCAAGGGCTTTTTCTTCTGATTTTTCTACTCCGTTGCCGGAAAAATATAAGCGGCCCAAGCGATACTCACCACAAGCATCATTTTGCGCTACTGATTTTTGGTACCACGAAACTGCCTCAGTCATATCGGCTTTTACTAACTCACCAGATTCATAACCAGTACCGACATAACATTGCGCGATACCCAGTCCCTGCTGTGCAGCTTTCAGATACCATGGGAAAGCTTCATCTGGAAGAGCAGGACCACCTACTCCGACTCTTAATGCCTCTGCAAGATTATATTGCGCTCTTGCGTGACCTTGCTTTGCAGCCTTAGCGAACCATTCACGCGCTTTGCTCATATCTTTTGAAACCCCTTTCCCACTCAAATAGAGAGTCCCAAGGTTATATTGAGCAATCACTTCACCTTTATTTGCCGAACTAAGCCATTCGGTATATGCCCCGGCATAATTCCCGCGAGCGTAAGCACTAACGCCTTTGTCAAGGTCGGCGTAACCTGGCGTGCTTACAAGGTAAAGTGGAATTAACAAGGCGCAGCATTTGTTGAATATCTTTTTCATCATTGGATAGGTATGCATCTTTTGCAAATAAAGAATATTTTATTCAGTTCGACAAAAAAGCCCAAAAGCATTTTCACTTTTGGGCCTTCAATTTCCATCCACTACATCATCAAACCGTCTGCGGCCTGTTCTTATGAAAGGTCACGGTACTGTATTGCACCGATGATGGTGGTGGTGCCTGCAGGATGTGTTTTTTCATCGCGCCTATGATGTGCATTTCACATGGTTTGCAGTCAAACTTGAGCGTGTATTTTTCTTCGCCTGTGACCAGGGTCATGGGTTCGGCTTTCACCTGACCTTGTACGCCCTGTACACCCTTGGCCTGTTTGGGGCAGAGGTTGAAAGAGAAGCGCAGACAGTGTTTGGTGATCATCAGCGAAACTTCGCCTGGCTCTTCATGCGACTCGTAGGCGGCGGCGATCAGTTGTACGGCGTGTTTTTCATAGAAGCTGCGGGCCTTGTGGTTGTACACGTTGGCGAGATAGCTCAGGGTTGTTTCTGGATAAGCGACTGGCGGCTCAACTGCAGGCGTGCGCTCAGGGCGCTGCCATGCTGACAGACGGGCTGCCTCGTGTGCAGTGACCGCATCACGGCGCAGGGCATTGATGACAGAAGATGGCACGAACCATGGCTGCTGCAGATCGAGGTTGACCTGGGCAGCTTCAAACATGGTGTTGCCGAGCTTGGCGAGATTATCGCGCAGGCCTGCTTCTGCCTTGTCGCGGTTTTGCGCGGGTTCCAGTGCCAACTGTGTGCTGACTTCAGAAGTCACGCCATCTTCATCGGTGATTTTCAGACTCAAGCCACCGGCCTGCTCTGTCAGAGTCATGTAGACAGGAATGCGGCGCTCGGCGGATTTTTTGGTCAGCGCATGTTCCCAGCGATGGTCGCGGTTGCGGTTGATGAGGGTGCCGACTTTGAGACTGACCAGCTCGGCCATTTTTTCATTGGGGAAGACACGCCAGATTTCACCGTTTTCTGATGTGCCTACGCGTTCTACCGTGTTGGCCTGTATGCCTGCGACTTCACGCTTGACCATGTAGTTGAGGCCGTCGCCGTTGGACATGGGTTCATTGGCTTCAATCTCAAAGAAGTTGGCTGCCAGACGAGTGACATAACCAAGGTGCAGGCCTACATATTTTGGCGAGTCGAATGCGCCTATGTCGTCGAGGCGACCATTGGCGAAATAATCGGTGTGGCCACGGTGGAAGTTCTTGTCTACATTGGGGCTGAATGACACCTGGCTATGGCCGCTGGACGCACGCGTGAATTCTGGCCTGCGCTCTAAAATCTCATCCAACAGCAAGCGGTAATGGGCGGTGATATTTTTGACATAGCCCATGTCCTTGTAGCGGCCTTCTATCTTCAATGACTGTACGCCTGCATCGAGCAGGGCTTCAAGATTGCGGCTCTGGTCATTGTCTTTCATCGACAGCAGATGCTTTTCATAAGCGACTACCCTGCCCTCGCCATCGCTCAGCGTATAAGGCAGGCGGCAGGCTTGCGAGCAATCGCCACGGTTGGCGCTGCGGCCATTGTCGGCATGCGAGATATAGCATTGGCCAGAAAAAGCCACGCATAATGCGCCGTGAACGAAATATTCGAGTGGTGTGGCCACTTGTGCCTTGATGGCCTGTATCTGTTTGATGGTCAGTTCACGCGCCAGCACCAATTGCGAGAAGCCGACGTCGCCAAGGAACTTGGCTTTTTCCACACCACGGATATCGCACTGTGTGCTGGCATGCAGTTGGATAGGCGGGATATCCAGTTCCAAAATACCCATGTCTTGCACGATCAGGGCATCGACACCTGCGTCGTACAACTGACGAATCTGCTTGCGCGCCGGTTCCAGTTCTGAATCATGCAGGATGGTATTCATGGTCACGAAGATGCGCGCATGATAGCGGTGGGCAAATTCCACCAGACCAGCGATCTCGCTGATTTCATTACTTGCATTGTGACGCGCACCAAATGAAGGACCACCGATATAGACTGCATCAGCACCATGCAAGATCGCTTCGCGGCCTATCTCTACAGTTTTGGCAGGTGATAAAAGTTCGGTCTGGTTGGCAAGCAAGCTCATGATGATGGCCGGTGACAGGGAAAGGGCGAAATTATAAAGGAAATCAAGGGCTTATGTCGTGTTTGCTGCTACGGAAGAGCATTAATCCGATACTAATCGAACAATATTTAAGGCCGCAAACCCGCTTTCTTGGGTTTCAATTAACTTTAGCATGCAGTTTTTGCCATTTGCAGTGTAGGTCAAAGCCTGAAGATAAAAAGGAAATAAGCAGAAGATATACAGTACAAACAAATTTTCATTGCGTAAAAAGAACGCTTTCCTGTTTCCACTACTTGCCTGCTCTACAATGCAGATTATTATTTTCCCGTCTGCCATTACAGCTTCATATCGTTGCCCCAACCTATGCGCCTCACTCCTGCCAGCCTGTTTTTTGTTATACCCCTGCTCCCTGCATTTGTTTTCGCCCAAACCAGCCTGCCACCAGCAGTCGAGGCCGCGTTCAACAAGGCCAATGTACCGGTCCAGGCGCTGAGCGCCATCGTCATACCCGCCACTGGTGGCGCGGCAATCCTGACGCAAGCTGCTGACAGACCCATGAACCCGGCCTCTGCCATGAAGCTGGTGACGACCCTGATTGGACTGGAAGAGTTGGGGCCCAACTTTCGCTGGAAGACGCAGATACTGGCTGATAAGGCAGCGAAGAAAATCAATGACAGCCTGACTGGCACCCTGTACTTGCGCGGTGGTGGAGAGCCAAATCTAACGATAGAAAAACTGGGCAGCATGTTGCGCAATTTGCGTAACCAGGGTTTGCGTCGCCTGCGTGGAGATATCATCCTTGATCGCAGTTATTTCCAGCCTGAGCGGCCTGACATAGGCGCGCCGCAATTCGATGAATATCCGGATGCTTATTACAATGTGATACCGGATGCGCTACTGGTGAACAGCAACCTGAGCAGCATTTCCCTGGAATCGACAGGAGATAAAATCGAGGCGCGCCTGAACACGCCTCTGGATAAAGTCAAAATCACCAATCACCTGCATTTCAATGAACTGCCCTGCTCAGCCTGGGAAACGGAATGGCTGCCGCCTGTGATTGAAAACACGCGCAATGTGGCCGATGATCCTGAGATAAGTAATCCGAATACACCATCCAGTAAAAGATCGGAACGCCAGACCACCCGCGGCGGGCTGGAAATCACTCTGAATGGCGGTTTCCCCAAGCGCTGTAAAATCACCAATAACATCAATATCCTGGACCGCAACCAGTACCTGGCGCATTTGATACGCGCCCTGTGGCAAGAGATGGGTGGCACCTGGCAGGGTGAGGTACGTGATGGCAAGACACCGGCGTCAGCCACGGTATTGACTGAGCGGGTGTCCGAACCCTTGGCCGACATCCTGCGCCCCATCAACAAGCAATCTGACAATGTCATGGCACGCATGCTCTACCTGACCCTGGGTACGGAGTCAACCAACAAGCAAGGCATGAGCAACTTGCAGGTAGCAGAGGCGCGCATCCGGCAATGGATGTTCAGGCAGGGCATCAACGATGCCGGGCTGGTGCTGGAAAACGGTTCTGGCCTGTCGCGCATGGAGCGCATCAGCCCGCTGCAAATGGCCGGTTTATTACAAGCAGGTGCGCGCAGTAACTGGTATGCAGAATTTGCCAGCAGCCTGCCGGTTGCCGCCATGGATGGCACCATGCGACGCCGTCTGAAGGGAGGGCCGGCAGAACTGCGGGCGCGCATCAAGACCGGCACGCTGAAAGATGCGGTGGCCATTGCCGGTTATGTCAGAGATATCAATGAGCAGCAATGGGTGGTGGTGGCCATGATCAATCATGAAGAGGCTGTCAAGGCCAAGGCAGCGCTGGATGAGTTGATCAACTGGGTGGCCGCTGGCAAACCTTGAACTGGGTCTGCTTACTTGGCTTTTGCTGGCTTGTCATTGACGAGCACATATTTTTGCTTATCGGCATCAAAGAGCAGTTTCTTTTTACCTTTTTGGGCAGTCACGACAAACTCGTAACTGGTCGTACGTTCACCATTGCCATCCGTCATGTGGCTGACGACACGGTAGCCGTAGGTTTTACCAGCAAATTCGACCAGTAATTGCCCCGGTGCCGTGGTGCCGGGAGCCAACTCCCAACTGGCCAGGTAATCATAGCAGTTTGGTGGCTCCTGTTCGTTTTCGTGCACGCGCAAACGTGGATGTTTGCCTTTACCTGGATGCATCATGCTTTCACATTCCGGCCCACTTTCATAGTGCCTGACCAGTTCCAGATCTTTGTCAAACAGGGGATGGATACTATCCGCCTGAACACGCAACAGGCGCAGCCAGACATTGACTTCATTTTTTTCTACATGACTGTGCTCCAGGGCAAGGGCAAAATCACCGGGGAATAGTTCCACCATGCTGGCCTTGCTGATACGACCATTGGCTGCCAGCCATTCAACGACGTCCTGACGCTTGACCAGCGACCAGGCTTCGCCACGGCGCTTGAACCAGTAAGCGGCGATCAGATTGGGCAAACCAGATTCCTGCGGCTCGCCCTTGACCAACAAGACCGCTGTATCTGCATCGATTTTTTGCACATGCAGGGCATGCATGCGTAGCGCCAGTGCGGCTACCGATTTGGCAGAAACTGGTAATTCCGCTTTTAGCTGCGGTGTTTTGACGATGGCCTTGTCTGCGCTTACGTCCCAGCCCTTGAACACCAGACGCATGAGGTCACGCTGCTCCAGCGTTTGCACCGATTCATTACGGGTGCATGCAGCCAGCAGGCAAAGCAAGGCCAAGGAAAAAATAGTGAGACGCAGGAAACGCTGTTGTAATTGCACGAGAAAAAATATTCTTTTAGGAGGCACACAGATTCTAACTGATCACTGGCGCTGAGCAGATATCAGAAGCGCAAGCTCCCCTATTCACCATTTTTGAATCGCCTGACAGCCTCATCCCGCTTGGCGATCAGTTTGTCACCCTTGGCTTGCATGCCCAGGGCAAAGTATGACTGGGCCAGGGCTTCCAGGGTATAAAGATCCCACTCATTGCCGTTGGCCATGCTTTTTTCCAGCAAGGCGATGGCTTGTTTGTGGCTATTCTTTTTAGCGTACATCAGGGCCAGTTCATTGACGAGCAATTGATAGGGCTGACTGTTCAAGCCTTTTTCAAACCAGACACGTGCGCCTTCCGGGTCTTCCTTGAAGATAGCACTACCACGGTAATAGCATAAACGTGATTTCAACTGTTCAACCAGCACCTGGTCACCAGTGACTTTGTTCATATTTTCAATGAAGGACTCCATATCGGCGAATGAACCGCCCCATTGCGGCAGCAGTTTGCTCAGGTAGGCATAGGCTGGTGTGTACAGGCTGGGGTCTAGTCGTAATGCGGTTTTGAGCAAACTGACATCATCGCCTCGGATGCTGAGTGCCTTGTTATTGCCGATCAGTTCACCTGCACACATGGCACAAGCCCTGATTTTTTCATTTGCCTTGTTCAAGTCCACTCTGGCCTGGGCAGACAATTTATGGAACTCGGCAAATTGTGCCTTGCTGGTTTCTGCCGCCAGTTTGCCACCACGGGCTTCCCAAGCCTGCTCTTGCAAAAACATGCCGCGCGCCAGATGGGCATAGCCAAGCTGGCTGGATTTCACCCAGCTATCAAACTGCTTCTTGAAATCTTTGTCGAGACGCGACAAGGTAGCAAAGCGTGTGTGCAGGGTGTTGGATTTCAACCTGCCTGCTTGGTTTTGTGCAAAGCCACTCTCCAGCGCCACATCCAGTTTCTTGAATTCACCGCGCCACAACATGGCCACCAGAATGTTTTGCTCATGCTCTTCATCGGCATAATTGCTCCCCAACTTGGGCATCTCAGGATTTTCTGTCGATGTTTTTTGCCACACGGCCTGATGCAATTCAGTATTGCCAGCATCGCGATAAGACTGATGCCAGATCTCTTCATAGCCTTCTTGCGCCATGCTGGTTTTGCGGGCGTTATACCAGACTGCCGTCATGCCCCAGTAGGAATAAAACCGCTCCATGTCTGCCGGGAATGGGCGGAAATACGCCTTGTAAGTCAGCATGTCCTTGCTATTTTTTTGCCCCAATACCTTGTAAGGCATGTAGCGGCTCTCCACCATCTTTTGCACAAACCTGGTCAGCTCGGGATCGGATAACCAGGCGCTTTCCTTTACTTTTTCTTTGGCAGCCACTTGCTGTACAGGCTGCGTTTGCGCATATACCTCAACAGCGATGAAGGTGGATGCCAATACCAGGGCAAGGCTGAATTTTCTGGACATTGACATCAGGGCTCCAGAGGAAGATTGCAAAGTGTGTGAGGACATGGGGAGTAAATTTTCCATAGCGTGCAGCATCATAACTGTGATTCTGGCAAAGTCCAAGCATACAAAAGCATGTGGACACCCTATGCATTTACGGAAATAAAATAGTCATTTCTCTTCAAAAATAATTTGCAAATAATTAATCTTTGCACTATGCTCATTTCTACAACCTGCACAAGTGGTTGAGCACAATGGCGCAAGCCAGGTGATATCGGGAGAGACTGTCCATTAAAGCAAGGGCAGCGCCGAAGGAGCAACCACCCCGGAAACTCTCAGGCAAACGGACCGTTATTACTTTCAAACTCTGAAGAGCTGCCGGACTACGTCGCCCGGCACACCGAAGGAGCAAGCATTGCACCGCTACCCGTGGTTGCAGGCGAAATCTCTCAGGTCCAGGACAGAGGGGGTATCCGTTGCGTATTTTGCGCGCAGATATCCCTTTGACGTCTGGAGTCCATCTACCATGAAATCCAAGATAGTTAACGGTGACATTGCCACCGCGACGGCTGGCGCATGCGCGCGGCAAAAATCTCCAAACCTTGGCGACAAAAACAACTGCGCAATTCATCCCCATCATTTGAAAGATGAAGGCGTACGACAGCCACGCCTACACTTCCTTCATTGACGCTATTGCGTCATACAGCCCAGCGCCTATAGCTCATTTGTACAGCGCTTCAAGCTGATTCCTTATTCCCGCGTGTGCGGGTAATGATGTCCGGCATGTGAACCATGCCATGTTTCAAGCCGCCCAGCCCGCTTGGACAGGTGGGCTATTGTCTCAATCCAAACCAGGAGCAAACCATCATGCATTTGCACTCTGTTTCCAGATTCAAAAAATCCACTCTGGCCGCTTTGATATTCAGCATCAGTTGCGCATTGGCCAGTCCGGCACTAATGGCACAAAACCAGGCCAGCGACATGGCAGGCACGACCGATCAGGCACGCCTGGTCAACGCCGCTGCGCAACGCGATTTTGCTGAGTTTGTACAATTCAATATACAGCGACGTGGCGGTACTTTGCCCTCAGAATTCCCGCTGGATGTGAATGATGTGCATGACCTCAAGGATGCCAGGATAGACTATGGCTTTCAGGTCTATAGCGTGCCGCCGCAAGATGTCATGAATGGTCGCGGTGATTTACGCAGCATGGCCAGGGCCACTGGCGAATGGCGCTTTGTTATCAGCTTGAACAATAACCCGATAGGCCTGGCTACACTGAGGCAAAACAATGGCCGCTGGGGTATCACTTCTTATGGCGGTGCCGTGCTGGCGAAGGATGTGGATGCAGCGATCGCCATGCATGGCAATAGCACCCGTTCCAATCTGCGCTTCATTCGCGTCTATCAGGCCATGTCGGATTTTCTGGAGGTAGTTTCGCCCATCGACGCCCGCGCCCGCTTTGCCCCCTTGCATGCAGCACGTCAAAGCCTGCTGTTGCAACAGCGTAGCGAAAAAACCGGGACATCGTCTACCAACACTGGTTTACTGGAGCAAAGCGACATCCTTGACCCATTGCGCGTCAGTGTCAAACGCAATATCGAGAACTTCCGCTGAACCTAAAGCCAACATCGCATACCACCAATAGTTACGGAGATATCATGCAAAAAAATCTGTTAAAACTGATCCTTGCTCTAGGCATCATGCTGAGCTTCCCAAGTGCCTTTGCCCAATGGCGCGCTTTGAATGTGCCGCTGGTAACGCAAGAACACAGCCAGTGGTGCTGGGCCGGCAGCGCGAAGGCCGTGCTGAATTTTTATAACAAGACACCCAGCCAGTGCCAGATCGTGAATTGGGCGTACGGTCTGAACTACGCTTGCGGCAATACCAACTTTAACTGGAACAGCAATGCCAACCAGCCCAATGCCATGTATGGCAGCAACGGCAGTGTACAAAAAATCCTGGCAAATTGGGGCGTGCCAAACACGGCCTATAGTTATGCTTCTTCATGGAACACCGTGGTCAGCGACATCAATGCCAACCGCCCATTTGTGATTCGCTATGGCTGGAGCAATGGCGGCGGGCATATCATGGTGGGCACTGGTTATGAAGTGTATAACGGCACCAACTACGTCTACATCATGAACCCATGGCCAGGCGAAGGAAAAACCTACAGGACCTACGGCTCTGCCGTGTCTGACTATGATCATCAGTGGACACATACGCAGCGTATGAATGTCAGTGGGTGAGATTTGACATAGTTGAATAGCAAACAGGTTGCAGGTAATCACATTTTACTGCAACCTGTCGGCAAATTTCATGGAGTAGCTTTCTGCTGACAGAAAACTGCCTACATCCATTAAAATGCGCACATGAGTACCTATTTTTCCTGCCGCCCCCACTGCGCCGCCTGCTGCATCGCGCCGTCCATCAGCAGCCCCATTCCGGGCATGCCGAATGGCAAACCCGCAGGTGTACCCTGCATACAGCTTGATGAGAATTTAGCTTGTAAAATTTTCAATCACCCTGAACGACCCGCAGTTTGCGCTGGCTTGCAGGCATCGTTTGACATGTGCGGGGAGAGTAAGGAGAAGGCCATGTTTTATTTGACACAGCTTGAAGTAGCGACCGCGCCGACTTGCCTCAGCAGTTCATGAGCAAATTCACAATTTCATGTCTTACTTGTCAACAATATAAGCGGGCCTGACATAACCAATCATGAATAATATTCATACAAACTTCATACAATCAGGTAATGACTTCCAAGTATAATTGCCGCACGGGAATTTCATTTCCATTCTTCACCATGCAGGTTCTCCAAAAAGCTCCGGGCCTGCATTTTCAATTTGTCTTACGACAACAAAAAGAAAATCTATGTTCTCTCTACTTAAACACCTTTCGGTGGGTAAACGCTTAGGCTTGGGCTTTGCACTCATACTTGCGTTATTTTTTATTACCACCCTCATTGCTATTTTTAAACTCAATACTGTCGCCGCTGCCGCTGACGATTTATTGAAAGACCCGCTCGCCACTGAACGTATGGTCAGCGACTGGTATCGCAATATCCATACCGGCGTGCGCCGCACGACTGCCATTGCCAAAAGCACCGATCCTTCACTCGCCAGTTTTTTTGCAGCAGACCAGGAAGAGTCAACCAGAACCTCCGGCATTTTGCAAAAAGAGATTGCGGAGCATATGAAGAGTCCGGAAGAAGTCGCTCTTTTCAAGGAAATTGGCGAACAGCGCCAGGTTTATATCAGCGCCCGCAATAAAGTCGTTGATCTTAAAAAGAACGGCCAGGTAGATGAAGCCAACACCGCACTGGATAAGGAGTTCATTCCCGCATCAGTGCTGTATGTCAAAAAGATAGAAGAAATGCTGCGCTTGCAGCGCAAGCAAATTGACGACACTTCTGCCGGAATCCAGCAAACCTATCATTCCAGCCGCCTGTTGTTGATCACCCTGTCCTTGCTTGCTGCCCTGCTTTCAGCAATTTGCGCCTGGTTGATGACCATATCGATTACCCGGCCACTCTCCAGGGCGACTGCTGTTGCCGAAAAAATGGCGCAGGGTGACTTGAGTGAGACTATTGATGTCTTGCGCAATGATGAAATCGGCAAGATGATGCATGCCATCAATGGCATCAACACTGGGCTGAGCAGCGTCATTGGTGATGTGCGTCATGGCACTGAAACCATCAATGTAGCAGCAGCTGAAATTGCCTCTGGCAATGCGGACCTGTCATCACGCACAGAATCACAAGCCAGCTCTTTGCAGGAAACCGCATCGTCAATGGAAGAGCTGACATCCACGGTTAAACAGAATGCCGACAATGCGCGCCATGCGAATCAACTGGTGATTTCTGCATCCGGCGTTGCGGTCAAGGGTGGTGAAGTGGTTGGACAAGTGGTAGAAACCATGGGTTCGATCAAGGAAAGCTCACGCAAGATTGTTGATATTATCTCGGTCATTGATGGCATCGCATTTCAGACCAATATCCTGGCCTTGAATGCCGCTGTTGAAGCTGCCCGTGCAGGGGAACAGGGCCGGGGCTTTGCGGTAGTAGCCACCGAAGTGCGCAACCTGGCGCAACGCAGTGCCTCTGCTGCCAAGGAAATCAAACACCTCATCGATGACTCGGTAGGCAAGGTAGACCATGGTAGCAAACTGGTCGATACTGCTGGCCAGACCATGACGGATATTGTCTCCAGCGTCCAGCATGTGGCTGACATCATGAGTGAAATTACTGCTGCCAGCCAGGAACAAAGCGCCGGTATCGAACAAGTCAATCTGGCTGTCACGCAGATGGATGAGATGACACAACAAAATGCCGCGCTGGTGGAACAAGCTGCAGCGGCAGCAGAAAGCATGCGCGAGCAATCTGGTAAGTTGTCTGAACTGGTTGCGCAATTCAATATCATGGAGCAGGCTCAGAAGCCGGTAGTGTCGGCGACTCGCCCAGTCAGCAATCGACGCCCGCCGGTACTTAACAGGACGACCAGCAAACCAGCCAGGGTGCAGCCACGTCAGATTCCGCAGAGAAAAACCATTGCAGCTGAACAGGATTGGGAAGAGTTTTAATCCCAGGCCGGAAATCCTGAATTTGTATAAATTCTGGATTTCCGGCTTCGATCCCACTGGTAATTTTCCTGTCCTTGATCATTAGCAGAGTTGGCGATCAGACTTCAATTACCTTCCTCCTCGTCCTTATGTTTTGCAGCGATTGCTTTGGCAGCCTTGAGATAAATCAGGCGAAAGCCAAAATAATGAACCAGCACCAGTGTGGCAGTCGCCGCCAGCGCGAAGCTGGCTGGTGTATCGAACAAAAAGCGCCACAGCCAATACACTTCGGCATAGCCCAACAGGACGATGGTCGGTATTCCATACCAGATACCATTCGCCTGCCAGGCGGCATAACTGACAAAGCCGTGGCAAATGAGGGCGATCAAGCCGAAGATACCATTTAACATCATCGCCAGAAAAGCGCGTTGCTCCAGCCAGCCGGCCAAGCCCCGCTGAGTTGGTGCCTCATCCGTTTTGGCACCGAGGGCGACACCAGCGAACCAGGTGAAGAACAAGCCCTTGCGTTTGATGCGCTGCAAGCGTGTTTCATCTTCAGGCGGACCTGCCAGGGTTTGCAAAAGTGCGTTGGTCATCAGCTCTGAAGTTTTGCTGGGCTCACTCACTTCATTGGCCTCCTGCTCTTCATCAACTCCTGCCTCCAGCTTTAATTTCGCAAGTAGCTGCTTTGTCTCGTCTTTCACGGCATCAGGCACATGGTCGGTCACATAACTGGCACGCAACAATGCATTTGCGCAGACGGTGGCAGTGCGCCATGGCAGTGGGACTTCAGCCAGCCGTCCATACGTGCTGACATGCGTAATGCAGGCGGCCTCACTTAACATGGGTGCTGGCACATGCTGCAATTGCTTGGTCCTGCGTTCCAGTGCCATGGCATAACGTGCGGGATTCATTAAGCGCTTTGGTACAAAGGCAATCGCATCAGGGTCTGCTGCCAGTGCTGTGGCAACCAGCGTCTCGTCGATGCGTGCCCTTGGCACATCTGCCAAGGTCAGCGGATGTGACCCGATAGCTTGCAGCAGAGCAGCAGCATCCATTTGATCGAACTGTGTTTTGCTGATGTCCTGTAACCAGGATGTGTCCGTGTTTTCGTTGAATTCGGCTTCATAGGGATCTTGCAATGACAATACTGTGGCAGCTTCCAGCGCAGCTTCTTCCATACGCCCCTGGGCGCGCAAGGCGTCGGCCATGACATAGTGGGCATGCTGTGGATAAGGGGCAACTTGCAGTGCAAGTCTGGCATCTTCGATTGCTCCCTGATAGTCTTTCGCCCACAATTTGGCCCATGCCCGGTAGGCATGCCATTCTGTGGCAGGCACAGCATCTACAGCTTCGCCCGCAAGCTCATCTTCATTCTTTTTTTGCAGCTCTGCCGTCTTTATTTCTATCAGTTTGCTGAGAACTTCCAGCTCAAGTGCCGTTGGTACGGCAAAAAACACTCTACGGTCTTCCTGCAAGGCTGCAATGCAGACTTCAACTGTGCGCATCTCTTCTGGCACAAATTCCAGAGACATGCCATTGCATTTGACCGAAGCCATGCACAGAGCAGGCGTCAGCAACTCTCGCGGGATTGACTCTATCAGCTTGCCATAAGAATGATGGACAGCACGTCTGGCCAGTTCAGGCGTGATCTTGTGTTTGGCGATATAGCTGATATTGTAGATATCTGCCTCCAGCGCGGCCCGTTCTACCCGCTCTGTCCACAGGGCATCTGGCACATTGTTCAGGGCCACGCCAGCTTTCACCGCCTTCAGGCAATCTTCTTCATCCAACAAACAACCCCAGACATCATACAAACTATTCTTGTCCCATTCGCTGGGCTTGCTGGAATTCCTGTCATCACGCCAATGCCAGTCAGCGTCATCTGCATACAGGGAGCGGGCCAGCGCCAGCGCCTCTGTCGTCATGCAGCGCACCGGGATACTGGCGGCATCGCTGGCGCTCTTGCGCACGATAGCTGCCATTCTTTCTGGCGAACGCCATTGTGCCGGCAGATAATCCAGCGCCTCTACATCGGCATCGATGGCGGCATCGACCATGGCATCGTCGAGTATCTCTGGGGGCACAGCCTCCAGCTCATACTTGCTTTCCAGCACCGCATCCAGCCATTGCTGATAAGTGCGCGGCTCTGCTAGCTGATTATCTTCATCATCAACTTCATCCTGATCATCGTCTTCATTGTGTGCTTCCGCCTGATCGCCGTCTTCAGATGTCACCCCATCCACATCGGGCTCTTGATATGATGCAGCGCGTATGCTCCTGGCTGCTTCCAGTGCATCCATACTGGGAGCGCAAACCAGATAGACGTTACTCCAGGCATCACCATCACCAGAGTCTGAATCTGCATACATGCCCAGCCAGAGTTGGCGGGCCTCTGGCAACAAAATATTACCTGACACTTGCTCATCGAAAGATTTTTTGAGCGGCACTGCCCAGGCGCGCGTGATACTGCTATTGCGGTAATCGCGATTGGCAAATTCAGGATCGCAATCGACAGGGCCAAATTTTTCTATCAATGCTTTTTCTATTTGCAGCTCTGCCTCCGCGATCCTGGCGAGCTGGTCTTCCCACATAAAATCATAGACACCATTGTGGTGCTCATTTATGTACACACGTAACAAACGATGGCGTGTGGTGAGCCGGCGTTCTTCTTGCCTCTGCTCACCATCATCTTCATCGTCGTCATATTCATCATCGTCCTCATCTTCATCTTCATCTTCATCTTCATCCCCGTCCTCTTCATTGTCTTCATCTTCGACAACTGAGATGTTGATATATTCTTGCAGCAACTCTTCGGTTTCTGCCAGCATCTCTTCTGCAAAGGGGATAATAGAATCCAGCGAGTTCAACGCATCGAGCGTACCTTCTATCGTTTGGGTAAAAAACAATCCTGGTGGATAAACCGGACCTTGCAGCTCATCTGCATGCAAGCCCCATAAGATTTCTCCATCTGCATTCAGCAGGCTCACACCTGCCTGCCCTGGTTTTCCATAGCTGATACGGTAAGCGATCTTGCCATCTTTAGCGATGTAAGCAATCTCTCCATCGTCAGTGAGGAAGGGTGAAAATGGGGTATCGACCAAGGGACCAAGCACCCAGCCATTACTATTCGTCAGGGGTTCCAGTATGTGCGCTGGCACGCTGGCAAAACTGCCGTCTGCAGACAAGATGCCCCAGCCCGCTCTTGCCCTTACTACCGCATAGCCAAACTGGTTAAAGTGATCGCCCCATCTCAGCGGTGGCGTTTCCAGGGCTTGACCATTCTTGCGCAAGTAAGTGCTGCCGTCATAATCATTGGCAACGACACCGCTTGCCATGTACTTGGCCAGATGACGCCCACCATCTACAACGACTTCACCTTTGTCATTCAGGTAGCCGTTGCCGTCATCCCATGAATCTTTGCGGGAAAAGTAGGCCAGACCGTCTGCATTAAATTCATTGATGCGTGAATAGACAGGTTTCAATATCCATTCACCTTGCGTATTAATCAAACCATACAGACGGTCGTCTTCGGTGGCAGGGGCCACGCCAGTATCGCTAAAGTCCAGGTTTACGCGAAAACGCGGTTCAATGGCCCATGAAGTATCGCGTCGGATATAGCCTATCAACTTCCTGTCTTTGATATCGATGGCGGCTGCCAGACCACAGGCACTGAAATTCGAGACATGGAAGAAAGTCTTATCCGAAACCAGTTCGCCGCTGGCATTAATCACTGCCCAGCGATGCTTGCCCAATTTGACGGCAGCCAAACCATGACTAAATGCAGAAATATCCTCATATTGCGGCGCGATGACAACGTCGCCACGCAAATTCAGATAACCCCATTGCCCATGCTGGCAAAACCTGGCCAGGCCATCCTCGGAAAAAGCCCTGGCCTCGTCCAGTTCTGCTGCAACTACCCAATGGCAAAGCGCATTGATATACCCCCACTTGCCATTTTGATGGCGCGCTACACTGATCCAACCGCCCTGTCCATCAGGGAGAAAGCCGGTAATATTGACGATATCGGGGTAGGCAGACACAGCCCGGCCCTGATGAAGCACGATCAAGGCAGTGTTTGATCTGGATACATCCAGCGGGATGGAAAACAGCAGAGGAGAAGTAGTTTGCATAGGTGTCGGTCATTCCATTTCATTAACACCCGCAGCATAAACTTAATTCAACTAAAAACCAGCCCATACCAAAGCATGTGACTGGCTTTTTTACAAATGTTACGATGAACTTACATGCTCTCGCGCATGCAAGAAATGCGCTCTAAATCTTGATGCGCATGGAATCGCCACTCAAAAAGAACAGCGAGATGCCATCCTCATTCTGATTGACGCGCACCACCGATTGCTCCAGGCTGGCAGCATACAGCTTGCTGCCATCAGGGCGGAAGATGCCAAACCACATGCGCTGGGTGCTGGTGCGGGAATTGGCAGCCAGCAAGAGGTAGTCGCGCCCACCTATCTGCACTTCGCTGGCTTGCAGCTCGCCCATGTAAAAGGCTGAAGGTATGCGTTCCAGCATAATGCGCAGGCCATCATGATAGACCTGGATCAGCACGCCATTGTCGATGCCTGAGCGCACGAAATTGAACTCGAAAGAACCCATTCTGGTGGGGGTATTGCGGCGCACGTGGACATGGTCGGCAAAGTCGGCAAAATAATTATTGCGGTCGGTGCGAGCCTTCGTTAATGCTACTTGGGTGATTTCTGTTTGCACATGTTTCTCCTTAAATTCAGGGTAATTCCAGGCTTCTTCTCTGACTGCGTCGCTGTCCCGCCCTGCGCCTGCAATGCCACCACCGACTATGGGTAAAGGTGCCAGGCAGCCACTCAAATTCATACTCAGACAGGCAAGCACTGCACAATGCCGCAGCCTGCCTTTCATTGCAGCGCTGGCCTGATCAACAAGCGCCTGCCTGATCCCGAGGTATCCACCATGGAGATACCGTCGGCATGCTCAGTAAACTGCCAGTGGCCATGCGGCAATCCGATGCGATAAACCGGGCTGCCATCAGCCGCAAATATGGCCAGCCACATGGGACGATGCAGAAATCCATTCGCCACTGTCAGCACATAGCTGTCATCACCGACCTTGAGTCTGGCAGCTTCCAGGCGACGATAGCTTTGCTGGCCGGTAAAGGCTGGCGCGATGGATTCACGGACCAGAAACTGCCCATTCCTGCTGATCTGGACTTCATCCACCATGCTGGCTGTCATCAGGGCATTGTCTGCCGAGGCACTGCGCGACAAATGTTGCGGCTTGCGATAGCTGATGACAAAGTCTTGCAAACGCGCGGGGACACTGCCATCGACCTGTATGTGATGTGTAAACTGCGCGAGATGCTGGTTCGCGTCCGGCAAGCGCCAGACATATTGCTGCCGCACCACCGTGACTTCAACCTGATTGCTGCGGTACTCAGTCAAAGCCACTTCGCTCTCAGCCAGCTTAGCCTGCGATGGCTGCACCGGCATGGTGCCACTGCAGGCGACCAGGTTCATGGACAAACTAACAACCAGACCAAGGACCAGGCCATGCTTGCAATACATGCTATATCGTTTGGGCAGTTTGGGCATGGATGGTTCAGTTGCACGATGTATTAAGAGCCTGAAGTATCGCGATCGACGAGTTCTCCGACAATGAAATTCTTAAAAGTATTAAAATACAGCACCTTAAGTGCAGATAACTGCCATCTGGCAAGTCGTGTCCCTAAGCCCGTTGCAGCAAATTTCTGAGCAGGCCTGGCAGGCGACATGCTAAGCTTCGTCCCGACTAAAACTTCATTATTCTTGCGTTTTATGGATTTACTACTGGCTGTCAAAATCATCATCATGGGTATCGTCGAAGGTTTGACGGAGTTCCTGCCAATTTCCTCTACCGGCCACCTGATACTGACAGGCAGTTTGCTGAATTTCACTGGCGAGAAAATGAAAGCCTTTGAGATCGTCATACAGGCGGGTGCAATTTTTGCAGTGTGCTGGGAATACCGCGCCAAGATTGCCAGCGTGCTGGCTGGCCTTACCAATGACCCCAAGGCGCGCAAGTTTGCCCTGAATCTCATCGTCGCCTTTTTACCCGCTGCCGCTTTGGGTCTGGTGTTTTCCAAAAGCATCAAGGCAGTATTGTTCGCCCCGGTACCTGTGGCCCTGGCCTTTATCATAGGCGGCATCATCATCCTGTTTGTTGAGCGCAAGCACGCTGGCACAGATACCCATGACGGCAGCCACGCACGCATACAGTCAGTCGATGACATGAACCTGATGGATGCCTTGAAGATAGGTCTGGCCCAATCTTTCGCCCTGATCCCCGGCACCAGCCGTTCTGGTGCCACGATCATAGGCGGCATGCTGTTTGGCCTGTCACGCAAGGCTGCCACTGAATTCTCGTTCTTTCTGGCGATACCGACCCTGCTGGGTGCCACCGTGTATTCGCTGTACAAGGCGCGCGATGAATTGTCGATGGCTGATTTGCCCATGTTCAGCCTGGGTACAGTTGCTGCCTTTATCTCCGCCTTCTTTTGCGTGCGCTGGTTATTGCGTTATATCAGCTCGCATAATTTCAATGTGTTTGCCTGGTACCGTATTGCCTTTGGCATCATGATCCTGATTACCGCCTACACTGGCGCGATTACCTGGGCAGAATAAGGGTGATAACAGCAGTGACAGCAAGCACCCACAGCAATGCCAGCGGCAACACCGTGGATCAGGCCCTGCATTTATTGCAGACCATCTTCGGCTATCCGGCTTTCCGTTCCCAGCAGGGGCAAATTGTCGAGCATGTGGTCAATGGTGGCGATGCACTGGTGCTGATGCCGACTGGTGGTGGTAAGTCATTGTGTTACCAGATACCTGCCCTCTTGCGCAATGGCGTAGGCATTGTCGTATCGCCGCTGATTGCCCTCATGCAAGACCAGGTTGATGCACTGGCCGAAGTTGGTGTACGTGCAGCCTTTTTGAATTCCACCCAGAGCTTTGATGAGATCCTGGCGGTAGAAAAGAAAATGCGCGAAGGCGATATAGACCTTGTGTATATCGCCCCTGAACGCCTGCTGACCCAGCGCTGCCTGGAACTGCTGCAAGTCGTCAACATCGCTCTGTTCGCCATTGATGAGGCGCACTGCGTATCGCAATGGGGTCATGATTTCCGGCCTGAATACATCAAGCTGTCGGCCCTGCATGAACGTTTCCCGAACGTGCCGCGGATTGCCCTGACAGCCACGGCTGATCAGCAAACCCGCGATGAGATCATACACAGGTTGCAGCTGGAAAACGCGATGCAATTCGTGTCGTCTTTCGACCGTCCCAACATCCGTTACCAAATCGTCGAAAAAGGCAATGGCCGCAAACAATTGCTGGACTTCATCACGGCTCAGCATAGCGGCGATGCGGGCATCGTATATTGCCTGTCACGCAAAAAAGTCGAAGAAACGGCTGAATTTTTAAATGAAAACGGTATCTCTTCCCTGCCCTATCATGCGGGCATGGACTTGCAAGACCGCAGCCGCAATCAGGCGCGCTTCCTGCGTGAAGATGGCATCGTCATGTGCGCCACCATTGCCTTTGGCATGGGTATAGACAAACCCGATGTACGCTTTGTCGCCCATCTGGATTTGCCAAAAAGCATAGAAGGCTATTACCAGGAAACTGGCCGTGCTGGCCGCGATGGTGCCAGCGCCAATGCCTGGATGGCTTATGGCTTGCAAGATGTGGTACAACAGCGCCGCATGATCGATGAGTCAGAAGCCAATGAGACTTACAAGCGGGTGCAAAGCGTCAAACTCGACGCCATGCTCACGCTGTGCGAAACCCTGAATTGCCGCCGCGTCCACATCCTTGATTATTTTGGCCAACAGGCTGAACCCTGCGGCAATTGCGATACCTGCATCAGCCCGCCGGTTTCTTTTGACGGCAGTGTGGCTGCGCAAAAAATCCTGTCTACTGTCTATCGGGTGGACCAGCGCTTTGCGGCTGGCCATGTCATCGACATCTTGCGCGGCATTGATACTGAACGTGTACAGCAATGGCGGCATGAAAAACTCTCGACTTACGGCATAGGTTCAGACAAAAGCGAAGCCGAATGGCGCGCCCTGTTGCGCCAGTTGATTGCCCTTGGCCTGGTCGCAGTTGATTATGAAAACTATAGCTCACTAAAACTGACAGAAGCATCGCGTGCCGTACTGCGCGGTGAAATCAAGGTACAGCTGCGCCAGTACAAGAAAGCCGAAAAAGCCGTCAAGCACAAACGCCAGTCCGCCAAGGACTTTGCCGAGTCCGATCTCGACAGCAAGGCACAAACCGTATTCGACAAGCTGCGCTGGTGGCGCGTGGAAACGGCGCGCACCCACAATGTACCAGCCTACGTCATCTTCCCTGACGCCACCCTGCGCGAAATCGCCCGCCAGCAACCCGCCAGCCTACCCGCTTTGCGCGCCATATCGGGTGTTGGTGACAAAAAGCTGGAAAGTTATGGCAAAGAGATCATTGAATTAATTGAGGAATTGCAGGCTTAGGCGCAGGTCTTGCAAGCATTGAAAATGTCAGGGTAAGCAAGCACTGGTGTGAAGCTGCCTTCTCACTCCCCCAGTAAGCAAACTGCTCCTATCTGACGAACCTGCTGATGGTGATCAGATGCGACCTGGTCGCCCGCACCACTCCGTCATATGTCTCTTGCATTCCATTCATTTGTTGTGCTCGCATTTTATTTTGGTTATTCAACCAAATATCTCTTGCACTTCAGTGTGACGTCATCTATATTCCAATTATTGGTTAAACAACCAATAAATTATCGAATCAATTTCATAGAAGCAAGCCACAGCCATCATGAATTCTCAAATTGCACTTGAAAAGGACGACACTCCCGGTACATCGTCCATTAGCAGCGTCTATGGAAATCGTGGCCGGACGATTATGCTGCTGGTATTTCTGACTTTGCTCAATATTCTGAACTTTGCAGACCGTTTTCTCATGCAGGGCTTCGCCGTCGACATGATCCATGACCTGCAGTTGAGCAACCTTGAATTTACCCTATTGACTGGTTTTGTCTTCACTACGTTTTATACGGTGATGGGTTTGTTCATGGGCGCACTGGCAGACCGTATCCACCGACCACGCCTGATTGCCATCGGCATCTTTAGCTGGAGCGCGCTGACTGCAGCCACCGGCTTTGCCAATAATTTCATGCAACTGAGCTTGCTACGCATGTTTACGGGCGTGGGTGAAGCAACCTTGACGCCTGCGGCATTGGGCTTGTTAGGGGATAGATTCAAGCCGCACCACCGCGCTTTTGCCGCAGGCTTTTACTATCTGGGTGCGCCAATAGGCATAGGCATGGCTTTCATTATTGCTGGCACGCTTGGGGCAGCAATAGGCTGGCGTAATTGCTTTTTCACTCTAGGGGCAATCGGCGTGGTATTGACTGGCTTTCTGCTTTTCTTGCGTGAGCCGCGTGAAGAACAGCAAGCAAAGCAGGCCGCCAGCAAGCGCCCTATCACTGCTATTTACAAAGAAATCCTGCAGACCTTGCGTGCCTCGCGCGCATTGTGCCTGCTCATACTTGGTGGCGTACTGGTCATCTTTGCTCAGGGTACGTTCGTGCTTGACCAATTATGGCTGGTGCAAGAACGGCACATGAGTCAAAAATCTGCCCAGCAACTGGCAGGAATCATGTTTATCTCAGGTGGTGTGCTGGGCTCGTTGCTGGGTGGTTATCTCGCTGATCTGCTGCAGGCCCGTCGCATTGGTGGACGCCTTTGGTTTCTGGCGCTGATTTATCTGCTTGGAGTTCCCGTGGGCTATATTTATCGCTTGCTTGATACAACAGGCATGGCATTCTATATCTGCATGTTCATCGGCAGCATGATGATCACCATAGGCTATGGTCCCATATTCGCCTGCTTGCAAGATCTGGTACCAGCACAACTACGCTCTACCATGACTGCATTCATGATCTTGTGCATGACTTTGTTTGGCACTTCACTTGGCAATTTGACGGTGGGTGGATTGGCTGACGTATTCAGGGCCGCGAGTGACAGCGCACCCATCACAAAAGCCGTCATGGTGGGGATGACGCCCTGGCTACTGGCAATTCCTTGCTTTGTCCTGGCAGCAAGAATGATGGAAAACAAGGCTGAATTACATGATTAACAGCGCCCGCACAAAAGTGAAAAGACCTTTGCATGACGAGGACGAGTGTACAGGTCTGGCAATGGCGAATGAGAAAGGTTTTTGCAGCCTGTACACCCTGATGAAGGAAATAAAAATTGCCTGCCAAGTTGCTTGATTAATTGATTGATAAATCCGGGCAGGAGCCGTCACTTCAATACTATTCAATACTCAAAAACTGCCATCACTCTCACGCCTCGATGAGCAGCGCCGCGCAAGCGTATTGCGCCTTTTTCGCTAAAACGGTATTCCAGCCAGATGCGGTCATTACCTGTGGGAGAATAACGCAGACCAAAACGGGACAAGGTGTCTGGGTTCTCCTTCTTGGCAGTGAGAGTAGTCGATTGACTGTAATACTCTTTCGTAACACGAGTATACAAGTCTTGTCCATTTGCTGACTGGGTAATGCCTGCCCTGCCTGTCAACTGCGCATCAGAAACAGATGGCACTGGCGGGCCATTCAAATCAGCCGGGTTTGCTGCACGATCCAGTGCTATCTTGTCGTCCGCCAGGCGCGCATCGGCCGGTAGTGTCCTGAATAGACTTGTCTGTTGCACCGCATTCTCCATACTAGCAGGAGCTTTAACATCCTGCGCACAAGCATATTGTGCACACATAAAGAGGCTGAAAATGAACAGAGCTAAATCGTGGGCGCTCATGATCATCTCTTCATGAAAACTGAAGTCAGCAAGACCAACGCCAATACCCCATACAAGATGGCTTGTGGTGTACGCATGATCTTCTCCTTCTGGCAAACCCGATTAATTTTCGACCAGACTCATATGTCCTGGCAACTTGGAATACGAACGCCCTTGCGGCAACTCTATCCGGATATGGGCGTATTCCCATTCAACTTCATTCGCTTCTGCCGCTGCCTTCGCGGTCCGTAATGCAACCATGAGCCATTGGTGTGCAGGCGCTTTATTGATGGCGATGATGATCATGATCTTGCCTATGCAAAAAATGTCATATGTGTTTTTGTCTTGTTTTTTTAAACTCTTGCTTTACTACTTGTTACGCTTGCCGTAATCCACTGCCAGTTCCAGTTCAGCCTTGTTCATGCTTGAGCGGCCCTTGATATTTTTCTTGCGAGCTTCCTGATACAACTGTGCATAAGTGCGTCCCATTGGTCCGCTATGTGAATGTAGCCCGCCCCGCCTCCCTGCAGGCATATCCTGCAGGGAGGTCTTGCTTGCTTCCTTGCTTTCACCGTGCTGCGCCCTCTCTTTGTTAACGGTACGTGCAGCAATTTCTGTAGCCAAACCTGGCTCACGGCCACTTTTAATTAAGCCATCCTTGATATGTTTGAACTGGCGCTCTCTCTTTGCACTCCAGGTGGCTTGTGGCATTGTCAAATCCCCATGACTGGTTTTTATTTACTTCGCAACTTCAGCACGTCAGCTTGCTTCCATGATCTGTATAGTAGTCGCCAGCCTCGTAGAACAACATCGGACCAGGATGATAGTGATGTAAGACTATGCTGACGAGTTTGCTGCCATGCAGCGCAAAACAGAATTCCAGGCTGCCATGTCGCTGCGCACAGGGTAAAATTGCATGACTATCACTGACAGGCAGATTGCCGTGCCCCCAGCAACCAAAAAATATCCGCATGTCACGCACTGAACGCTTGTTACAACTGATGCAAATCCTGCGCCGGCATCGCTATCCCGTCAGTGGTGCGGCACTGTCGCAAGAACTGGGTATCAGCCTGCGCAGCCTGTACCGCGATATCGCCACATTGCAAAGCCAGGGCGCAAAAATCGCTGGTGAAACAGGCATGGGTTATGTTTTGCAACCCGGCTTCACGTTGCCGCCGCTGATGTTCACTGAAGAAGAAATTGCTGCGATTGCCCTGGGGTCAAAATGGGTAGCGCAGCAGGCTGACCATAAACTGGCACTCGCCGCCCGTGATGCCCTGGCAAAAATTGCAGCGGTCTTGCCAGCGGAAGCGCGGCAGGAACTGGAAACCAGCGGCTTGCTGATTGGCCCCAGCAGCAAGAATCCAGGCGATGATGAACAGTTGCGCCAGATACGCCAATGCATACGCAAGCAGCACAAACTCGTGCTCGACTATCAGGATGAAACCGGTCAGGCCAGCCAGCGCACCATCTGGCCCTGTGCCCTGGCTTTTTTTGACAGCCTGCGCGTCATCGTCGCCTGGTGTGAATTACGCAATGATTTCCGGCACTTTCGTACGGACCGCATACAGCACTTGCAGGTAGCAGAGCAAACCTATCCACGGGCACGCCAGGCGTTGTTGAAGGAATGGCGTGAGCAACAGGGGATCAGGGCTGATCGTTAACAGCTGCTTGACCGCATAGTTTCCGCTCTGGCTGATTTCGGTTTTATAATGAATGCAAAATACTTCAGCCGTACCACATTCAAGCCAAGAAAAAACAGATGAAAGCCAAGACGGACACCACAATAGACGTACACAAGTCCGCCAACAAAGAACAGCGCCGTTTACAAATGGCGGATATTGCACGGCTGGCTGGGGTCTCCACCTCGACGGTGTCGCGTGCCCTGAGTGGCAGTACCCTTGTTAATGACGAGACTCGTCAGCGCATTGCTGAGCTGGCGCGCTCGCTCAAATATTCCATCAATATTGATGCCCGCAATCTGCGCCTGAAGCAAACGCGCACGATTGCCGTGGTCGTGCCTTTTGACTCTGAAACCCGCCAGCATTTGTCCGACCCTTTCTTTCTGGGCATATTAGGTAGCCTTGCCGATGCATTGACTGACCGGGGCTTTGACATGCTGTTGTCACGCATTGATGCCGAACATCTCGACAATGCCGCACAGATTTTTGATACTGGCCGGGTGCTGGGCGTGATCCTGATAGGCCAGTGGCGACATCATGATCAGTTAAACCAACTGGCGGCACGCCATGTGCCCATCGTGGTCTGGGGTGCGCAATTACCGCAGCAATTGTATGTGACTGTGGGCAGTGACAATGTCACTGGCGGTCAAAAAGCGACGGAACACCTGCTGCAAAGCGGGCGTAAGCGTATCGCCTTTTTTGGTGACACGCAATTACCTGAAGTAGCGCAACGCTATGAGGGTTATTGCAGGGCGCTGGCGCAGAATGGCATTGCCCTTGACGAGAAACTGGTGGTGCCCGCTTCATTCATAGAAGAAGGTGGCAAGCTGGCGGTGGCTGAATTGTGCAGCCGCAAAACCAGCTTCGATGCCCTGTTTGCCTGTAGCGATTTGCTGGCCATGACCAGCATCAACAGCCTGCGCGAAAATAATTACCGCGTACCGGATGATGTCGCCGTAGTTGGTTATGACGACATAGAACTGGCACGCTACTTTCACCCGCCACTGACTACGGTACGCCAGCCAATGGCACAGGCAGGCCTGGCGTTGGTTGATGCCCTGTTGACCCTGATAGAAGATGGCAATAGCAAAGCACAGTTGTTGCCTACCGAATTGATGGTCAGGGCAAGTAGTGTTTCCGTCGGGTAGTGCAACTGGTGCGGGATAGCTCCTTCACTGACCAAGTTTCTTGTCTTCAAAATTTTCTTTTGAGGTTCCGCTATTCCGTGGTGCTTTGAAACATACCGCGGAACACGGCATACATCGTCCATTTAGCAAATGGCCCTGCATTGCAACCGATTGCAACAAATTATGGAAGTCGAAGTGTTCGTGCAGAAATCCTCAAGAATTTCCCATAAATTTCATTGTGCATCGCAACATATACAGCTTTTCCCAATTCACCTGTTGTCCACAAAGCACATAGGTCGGTAAGTATTTTC
Organism: Undibacterium sp.; assembly: GCF_030683615.1. NCBI lineage: Bacteria > Pseudomonadati > Pseudomonadota > Betaproteobacteria > Burkholderiales > Oxalobacteraceae > Undibacterium > Undibacterium sp. The sequence continues at coordinate 175,833 of NZ_JAUXQE010000010.1, read as the reverse complement.
ACCCTGCCTTATTTGAAATAAGGGCGACAGATATCTGGGAAGACCTCATAGTACGCAATCCTTTGCCCTACCCCCATCTCCAGCCCTTAACTGCACATTATGAAATTTACCAGAAAGAAATGTTGCACCATTTTATTGCACCGCATCTTTGCAATCGATTGCAATAAAATTCTTTTTGCCCGATAATTCTCTTCACCTGCACTACAAAAGATCTTCAACAGCGTTTGCCTTGGCAAACCAGGGATCGCAAAAAAGCGCCATAGAGTACGACGGCTGATTTCGAATCGAACCAGCCTGAACGTCCAAAGAGCGCGGCGAAAATTGTTGGAGGTCTTTTGTGACTGGCACAGCATCACCGCTATGAGCGTGATGCCTGAGCTAATGCAACAAGGTACTAGACATGCGTGCGCAGACTTGTTCTGTGCAGCTTTATAAAATGATGACAGCGGAGACAGCAATGAAATCATCACACATCAAAATGACGCGCATGGCCAGCGTCATTTCACTGGCCTTACTGCACATGAATGGTGCATGGGCGCAAGACAATACTGCAGCATCGGACAAAGATAAGAATTCCCTGAACTTGAATTCAGTCATCGTGACGGGTACCCCCACAGGCACCTCCAAGATGAAGGCCAGTGTATCCATCAGTACCATTGATGCTGACCAGATTTCCCAATCAGCCCCGACCAACGCGGCAGAAATTTTGCGCTCTATTCCAGGCGTACGGGCAGAATCATCCGGTGGTGAAGGCAATGCCAACCTGACTGTGCGCGGCGTGCCTGTTTCTGCCGGTGGTGCGCGCTATGTGCAATTCCAGGAAGACGGTTTGCCACTGCTGCAATTTGGTGACATAGCCTTTGTCACACCAGACATGTATTTGCGCGCCGACGGCAGCCTTTCGCATCTTGAAGTAGTACGCGGTGGTACGGCATCGACAATGGCCACCAATTCACCCGGTGGCATCATCAACTTCATCAGCAAGACTGGCAAGGAAAAAGGCGGCAGCATAGGCATCACCAAGGGTGTGGACTTTAGTCAAACCCGCTTTGATTTTGATTATGGCGCTGCACTCTCTGCCAAGACACGCGCTTTCATCGCAGGCTATTATCGTAGCGGCGACAGCTCCCGCCCAGCTGGCATGACAGCTGAAGAAGGCGGCCAACTGCGCGCCAATATCACGCATGAAATGGACAATGGCTACCTGCGACTGAGCTTCAAGCATCTGGATGACAAAACACCGATGAATATGCCAGTGCCAGTCAAAACCGTAAATGGCAATATTTCTGAATTGCCAGGTATAGACCCGCGCACCGCCAGTTTTTATTCCCCCTACTGGACACGCGACATAGTCCTGGATAAAAACAATAACAAGATAGTGACCAATGTGAATGACGGCCTGCATGTCGTCAACAATGCCTTTGGTGCAGAAGCATCCCTGAAGCTGGGTGGCGGCTGGACTCTGGATGAAAAATTCCGCAAGTCGAATAACACTGGTCGCTTTATTTCCGTCTTCCCGGCTGATGCAGGCGTGACCGGGGCGGCAGCAACGAACATGACTTACGCCACCGGCCCCAACACAGGCAAGGCATATACAGGTGCGGCGTTCACAGCAACTGTGTTCAATACCTCAATTGATGACCTGGGCAGTACCGTCAATGACATGAAACTGTCCAAGGCATTTGAGACATCTGGTGGTAAATTCACCACCACGCTGGGCTGGTATTCTTCTTTGCAAAACCTGGGTGTGACCTGGAACTTCAATCAATACCTGATGCAAGCCAGCGGTGACAAGCCAGCTCTGCTGAATTCAAACGGCACGGTCGCTGGTACGCCGGGGCTGGTCGCACAAGGTACGGATACCTGGGGCGGCTGCTGCAATCGCAATATCGATGCACAATACAAGACCAATGCCATGTATGCCAACCTCGGCTGGGAAAGCGGCGACTGGAACCTGGATGGCAGCCTGCGCTATGATAAACAAGATGCCAGCGGCACCTTCAATCAGGCAGTCAATCAAAGCTATCGTGCTGCCAATACCAAATTTATCAACTATGGCGTAAACAATACGTCTTACTCTTTCGGGGCGAATTATCGCCTCAACAAAGATATCGCCGTCTTTGCCCGTGTCAGTGAAGGCATCGCCTTCAATGCCGACCGCATCATGTTTGGCAACCCGCTCGATGGCAGCACGCCGATCAGCACCAATATCGTCAAGCAGACCGAGGCAGGTGTGAAGTGGAAAGCAGGCGACTTCAGCAGCTTTGTGACCCTGTTCCAGGCCAAGACAGAAGAATCGAATTTTGAAGCAACCACACAGAAATTCACCGCCAATAACTATGATGCCAAGGGTGTAGAAATTGAAACCAGCTATCGCTACAACGCCTTCCGCGTCACTGGTGGCCTGACCTACACCAATGCCAGCATCACTGCAGCAAACGACAAGTCTGTGGTCGGCAAGACCCCACGCCGTCAGGCCAGCTACACCTATCAAATTGCTCCAACTTACACCATGGGCGATGCCGTCTTCGGTGCCAGCCTGATAGGCACCAGCAAATCTTACGGTGACGACGCCAACACCTTGACCCTGCCCGCCTTCCATGTCCTGAACGCCTTCGTCAACTACAACATCAACGACAAAGTGCAGGTCTCACTGAGCGTCAACAACCTGACGAACAACATAGGCTACACCGAAGTAGAAGGCGACGGACACGCAGCAAGATCCATCAATGGACGCAGCATTAAAGCATCACTTAAGTATAGTTTTTAAGAAGCAGGTATGGAGCACAGCGAACATCTCCATCCCGTGCGTAGGAAGCGTGGAGGGGGCGTAGCGAGCGGCGTCAGTTTGGGTTAAGACGCGCAGTCGTACTTTAAGTACGTCGAGCATCGCAGACCCAAAATCACGCCGCGCAGTAGCCCCATCCGCGCTTCCGGAACCAGTCCCTGGTAGCACTTTAGGCTCCCCTACACCCCCAACATGTGGGGGAGCCATTTTTATTGACCCGTTTTTTCTAAGGCACTGCCTGCACCATGTCTGTAGCATCGAACACAGCACCATTCACCCACACCTTGCTCGCCAACATCGCGCCGGGCATGCAAGCAAGCATTAATGCCAGGCTGACAAAGCACCTTCCCGATTTATACCAAACACTGCAGGCGTTGTACGGCGATCAATTCAGCAACGAGCAAGCATTTGCCACATGGCTGGCAGAACTCTTGCAAGTCACAGGCGAAATTATCGCTGTACGCCCCCAGCCATTACAGGAACTCGACACAGCCAGAAGCACAGACAAGAACTGGTTCGCCAAAGAAAACATGCTCGGCTACTGCTGTTATATAGACCGCTTTGCAGGTGACCTGCGCGGTGTACAACAACGTATCCCTCACCTGCAAGAACTGGGTGTGACTTACCTGCACCTGTTGCCTTTTTTAAAAGCCCGCGCTGGCGAAAATGACGGTGGCTTTGCCGTAGCCGATTTTGATGCGATAGAACCGCGTCTCGGCAACATGGCAGACCTGGAAGTACTCAGTTCAGCCCTGCGTACGGCTGGCATCAGCCTGTGTTCTGATTTTATCCTCAACCATGTGGCGGACGATCACCCCTGGGCTATCGCCGCAAAACTAGGCGATCCACATTATCGTGATTATTTTTATCACTACCCTGATCGCACAATTCCAGACAACTTTGAAAAGCATCTTGGTCAGATCTTCCCGCAAGTTGCTCCTGGCAATTTCAGCTTTGTGCCTGAACTGCAAGAATGGGTGTGGACTACCTTCTACCCTTATCAATGGGATCTGAATTACAGCAATCCGAATGTCTTTGCCGACATGGCAGCAGCACTGCTGCGCCTTGCGAACCGTGGCGTAGAAGCGTTCCGGCTGGATTCAACCGCTTTTTTGTGGAAGCGGACAGGCACAAAATGCATGAACCAGCCTGAAGCCCACCAGATCCTGCAAGCCTTGCGCAGTCTGGTAGAAATTGCTGCCCCTGGTGTTTTACTGAAGGCAGAAGCCATCGTTGAAACGGCAGAACTGCCAGCCTATCTTGGCAGCAAGGATGAGATAAATTTAAAACAGGAATGTCACCTCGCCTATCACAGCAGCCTGATGGCAGCCTCCTGGGTGGCCCTGACAGAACAAGACACCCGCCTGTTGCGTCACGTATTTGCGGGCACGCCAATGCTGCCAGAGCAAAGTAGCTGGCTGACTTATGTACGCTGCCATGATGATATAGGCTGGAATGTGCTGCGACCAGAAGCCAGCATGGAAGCAGAAGACGTACAGCAAAGGCTGGCCAGGGTATCCCGCTTTTATGCTGGCGATGGCAGTTATGCGCGGGGTGCCAGCTTCCAGGCAAATGATCCGGCGGCAGTGCACGGCACAGTCGGTATGGCGGCGGCACTGACTGGCTTTTCCAGCGCACAAACAACCGCAGAAAAACATCTGGCCAGGCAACGTCTGCTACTCTTGTATGGATTAAGTTTTTGTTTCGGTGGCATGCCGCTGATTTATATGGGCGATGAACTGGCACAGACGAATGACGAGGCTTACCAGCAAGTGCCAGCACAGGCAGCAGATAGCCGGTGGCTGCACAGGCCAGTCTGGGATGAAGAATTATATGGGCAACGTCATTCCAGTTCGCATGATGCAGGTGCTGTATTCAATGCGCTTGTTTATATGTTGCAGCAACGCCGGCAATTGCCACAACTGGCAGCGCAGACGGCAAGGTATTTACTCAATGCAAAAGATTCTGCCGTGCTGGCTTTTATGCGTGGCAACCCGGATGAAGCATTGCTGTTTTTGGGGAATTTTTCAGAAAATAGCATCAGCCTGAATATCGCGGAACTGCTGGTGGACTATGATATTTCTGGGCAAGGCTGGGTAAATCAGTTGAGCAAAATTGATGTTGATGTCACCGTAACATTGCAAGCATACTCGCAATTGTGGCTGGTAAGAAAATATGGAAATATAGTTTAAGCACTAGCTCCCTCCCCTTCAAGAGGAAGGAGAAAAACTGGATATTGCACAAATACTCGCCATTCGTAATTCAAGCTCGTTATTGGAAAAAACCCATGTCATTGCAAAGCAAACCCATCATCGTCTTTGGCGAAACCCTGATCGATGACTTCCCTGATCAGCCTGTAGTTGGTGGTGCGCCTTTTAATGTGGCACGCAGCCTGGGTTATTTTGATTGCGCGCCCCTGATGATTTCACGCGTGGGCAATGATGCCACTGCAGAATTGATACGTGCTGACATGCAGCGTTTCAAGCTGTCGGCTGTTGGCTTGCAGACTGACCGGCACTACCCCACTGGACGGGTCAAGGTGACTCAGGACGATAGTGCAGACAAGGCCAAACACCATTTCGAGATCTTGCCTGAGCAGGCATATGACTATATTGATAGCCAGCTTGCTATCGCTGTCATGCAACAAACCAGCCCTGTACATGGCCAGGGCATCTTTTACTTTGGCACACTGGCACAAAGAAATCCTGTATCACGTGACGCTTTGTATAGCCTGCTGAAACAAACACAGGCGCTCAAATACGTGGATCTCAATTTGCGCGCCATGCAATACAGCCTGACGACGATAGAGCAATCATTACAGTTTGCCGACATACTCAAGGTCAATGAAGAAGAATTGCAGATGTTGGCAGAAATTTACCTGGACAAGCCAAAGGCAGAAAGCGAAGCAGCACTGGATGATGCAGATATTCAGGCACATGCAACAGCATTGATCAAGCTATTCAAGTTGCAAGCCATCATCATCACGCTGGGTGAACGCGGTTATGCTTATCTGGATGAGGCTGGGGCCTTACTCAGTAGTGCATCGGAGCCTGTCAAAGTTGAAGTCGTGGATACCGTCGGTGGTGGCGATGCCTTCTCCGCCATCTTTTTACTTGGCATGCAGCGCGGCTGGCCATTACACATCAGCCTGCAACGTGCCCATCAATTCGCAGCAGCAATCTGCGGCGTACGGGGTGCAGTAGCCAGCGATGCTGGCTTTTATGACCAATGGCAACAACGCTGGGATGCTGAAACCCTGCCAGCCATTGAAAGCAGCGGAGCGAAGCCATGAATCCAGCCGCAAGCAGCGCACAGTCACTGACAGGGAAGCCCCGTCTGTCATTCTGGCAAATTATCAACATGAACTTTGGTTTTTTTGGCATACAGTTCAGTTTTGGTTTGCAGCAAAGCAGCATGAGCCCCATCTACGCCTATCTGGGTGCTGACGAAGCCAGCCTGCCCTATTTGTGGCTGGCCGGGCCAGTAACAGGTTTGCTGGTGCAACCGCTGATCGGTGCCGTGAGTGACCGCACCATCAGCCGCTGGGGGCGGCGCACGCCATACTTCCTGATTGGTGCCGTCCTGTGCAGCCTGGGCTTATTGATCATGCCGTTCAGTTCCACACTATGGATGGCTGCTGGTTTGTTGTGGATACTTGATGCTGCCAATAATGTGACGATGGAACCATACCGTGCCTTTGTCAGTGACAAGCTCGATGCCAGCCAGCATTCTGTCGGGTTCCTCACACAAAGCGCCTTTACCGGCCTGGGACAAACTCTCGCTTATCTGACGCCATCGATCCTGGTAGTAGCGGGCATGAACAGCAATAGCGTCAACAGCCATCACATTCCCTATATTGTCATTGCGGCTTTTATCATAGGCGCAGTATTTTCCATCGCTTCGATCTTGTGGACTTTGAAGACAACACCCGAAATCCCTTTGACGGCTGAACAGTTGGCACAGATCAGGCAACAAGCAACAGGCTGGCGTGCCACCCTGGTTGAAATAGGTCTCGCAATAAAAGAAATGCCGCCGACCATGCGCCAACTGGCGCTGGTCAAACTGTTCCAGTGGTATGCCATGTTTTGCTACTGGCAGTACATCATGCTGTCGTTGGGACGCAGCATATTTGACACCAGTGACCCTAGTTCTGCCGGTTTCCGCGAAGCGGGATTATTGAATGGGCAGATAGGCGCTTTCTACAATTTCATCGCCTTCATTGCCGCCTTTGCGCTGGTGCCCTTTACCCGCCGTTTTGGCCCCAAGATCAGCCATGCTAGCTGCCTGACTCTGGCGGGCTTGTGCATGATAAGCATACCGGCCATACATACACCAGCCCTGTTATTCATTCCTATGCTGGGCGTGGGCCTGGCCTGGGCCAGTATCATGGGCACCCCCTATATCATGCTGGCAGGCAGCATACCGGCAGAGCGCACAGGGGTCTATATGGGCATCTTCAATATGTTCATCGTCATCCCCATGATCATACAAATCTTCACTCTGCCGCTGTATTACCAGGCCTGGCTGGGCGGCAATCCTGAGAACGTGATCAGGCTGGCTGGTGGCTTGCTGATTTGCGCGGCAATGGCGGTGGGCCTGGTTAAGTTGCAGAAAAAGTGACCGTGAGCATAAATCGGCAACACAATTAGCCTGTACAGCCTGAGTATTTCTTTTTCCTGCAAATTGACTTCAATCTTGCTTTTGATTGCAAATCGTCATGCATAGCGGCCTGGGCATACCATATACTGGCCTTGTCGAGATCCACAGCCTGGCCTGCCATGCCCTCATCATAAATTGCGGCCAATGCGCGCTTGGCGATCATGTCGCCTTGCGCAGCTGCCAGCTCATAAAAATATACTGCTTTGTTCACATCCTGATTGACCGTACTCAGGTAAAAATTTCCCATCATCACTTGCGACCTGCGCTCGCCCTGCTTTGCAGCTTTCTCATACCATTGGTAGGCTTGTTTCATGTCCTTGGCAACGCCATTGCCCAGGTCGTACATCCAGGCCAGCTGATATGTTGCCTCAACATTGCCTTTTTCAGATGCCATTTCCCAAAAATATACGGCTTCAATCACATTGCGAACTTTGCCTCCATGTCCGCTAAAATACTGGTCGCCTATTTCCTTGAGCTCTTTACCGCTTAACAGTAAGTCTTGCTGTTTGCGCTCAACTATACTCAGGTAACTATTATTGAGATAGGTAGTTTGCTCGTGCAATGGGACAGGAGTGTAAACTCTCGATGTTTCAGGCCCCCTATCCATCAATCCAGCCATCCAAATAAAGACGGCAAAACAGATCAGTATGCCGACCAAAAACCTGGTCTTGTAGCTCGTGTTCTCCTGATCGGCTATAGCAGTTTGGATGGACTGTGCTGGTTCAACAGCCTCCCCTTGTTGCATGTCCGCATATCTTGCATGCCATGCCTCAATATTTTTCCTGCTTGACACCATGAGCACCCAGGTCGGATACATTTCCAGCATGCGTAGCATCATGGGAAAATGTACCGATAGGTAATACTGTGCAGGTTCATTTTCATACCTTGCTTTCAATAGTAAAGCCCACTGCCCTTCGCGAATTGCCTCGCTCTTCTTATTGAATTCTGCCTGCTCTGTGAGCGCCCGGCTCAAGACGTATCCACCTTCGCCCCAATTATGCAAACGCCTGACATCTTTCTTCCATCCATAATAGTCAGCGACAACATCAAGTAACTCGCCATTGCCCGGCTGCCAGCCTTGCAACAAGTAGTGCGCCAGCATTCTCTCAAAGATCAGGCCGGTTTCCATATGGATCAGACGTGTATCCTCCATCGTCCGCAAGAAGCATTCACCAGCGTAGGACGGAATACTGTAATGCCCACGCATGTCATTGATCATGGCGACGATGATATCTTCAGCAGTGCCTTCCGGATCGGCCAGTTCTGGCGTTTTGGCAGAAGCGGATAAAGTGTGATGCTGCGAATGTGTTGCATACGCGCCTGTGTTTTGCGGCGCTTCCATGCTGCTATCCCGATGTGCTCCTTCGTCTGATTCTGCACTTGTTTCTGGCATCCCGGTTTGCTGACGATACTGCAACCAGGCAATTGCTTCTTCAAATGTGTCACGCAATGCCTGAAAACCTTCAAGATCGGTTTCCTGGTCTATCAGTTTCAGTTGGCGCGCATAGACGCGCTTGATGGCGCGCTCATCCGCATCTGCTGGCAAATCATATTGAACAAAGAAATCTGGCAACTTACTCATGGATAGTCACTTTGCCTTAGTCACGACAGAAATCGTACTGACGCTTGCGGGCGTTGGCTTGCATTCTGAAAATTCCTGCTTCTTGCAAAGGCGCTGCAAACTTTTCACTGCATCCTTGTCGCCATGGTCACGTGCCTTGCCATACCACTTCGCAGCTTCAGCCAGATTGATTTTATAAGTCCCCAAACCCTGTTCATGGACCAGGCCAAAATAGCGTTCTCCCACACGGTCGCCGTGCTTGGCGCTTAATGAAAACCAGTTGGCTGATTTAACTTCATCCCGTGGGAATCCATATTCTCCGCGCAGGTGAAACTGTCCCATCAGCGACTCGGAGTGAGCAAAACCTTTGTCGGCCGAAGCCTTGACAAGACGCGCAGCAACTGCTTTGTCCGGCTTGATTCCATAGCCACGGTCTAGCATATAGGCCAGCTTGAACTGGCCCTGTGCATCCCCCTGGTCAGCTGCCTTCTTGTAATGTTGAAAAGCTTCTTTGTAGTTGGGCTTGCCGCCCAAGCCGTCCATCAAGAGATCACCAACAATAATGCTGGCTTGGGTATGACCGAGTTCAGCCGCCCTCAGGAACCAGGCATATTGCCTTTGCTCGTCTGCGGGTGCGAATTTACCGTCACGGAACAGCCAGCCCAGGCGGTAGGCGGCCTCACTGCTATCGTCCCCCGCCGCACTTTCGAGAGTACGGACTGCCTGTTTGAAATTTGCCTTTTGATTCCAGTTCATGGACAGCAATCTCTCTGCCTTAATGACTCTCTGTTGCGGTGTCAAACTGCGATCAGGTCTCTCCAGAACAAACGAAGTCCCGTCTGCAGAGGTGAATTTTCCGGGATCATAGCTTGGTGTTGACCTGTCCTTGTTGGAAAACATACCCACCAGCACAACAAAGGCAATGACTATCCAATAGGCAGGATGGGCATTGTTATCTTCTTTGTGTGGCATTACCCGCTGATCACCAATGGGGTTGCTGGATTGGATTTCTTCTGCATCTGCTGACCACTGCGCAAGATTCTCCTTGCTTGCTACCAGCAGCAACCAGGACAGATAAGTATCCTGCATGTGCCGCAGCAAGCCCAGATTCGCTTTCAGATAGCGCTGGCCAGGAGATTTTTCTTTTCTGATTTTTTTGATCACAACCCAAAGTTTTTCGCGTGCTTTTTTATCTTTGCGATAAAACTCAGCGGCGTCACTCAGAGCGCGATCAATGACGCGACCAGGCCTGCCCAGCTGAAGCAGACGCAAACGGTCCTTTTCCCAGCCAAAATTTTGCACAGCTACATCAAACAATTCACCATTCCCTGGCTGCCAGCCTTGCAGCAGGTATTCTGCCAGCATGCCTTCAAAGAGCAAACGTGTTTCCATATGAAAAAGACGCGTGTCATCGAGCAATGCTGTCAGATTTTTCCCGGCAAAATCATCGTCACCGTCTTCACTATGCAGGCGCATTGCTGCCAGCATTTCATTGAAGATTTCCTTGGCAACCTGCGCCGAATTGATAGCAACGTCTGCTGTTTGAACGTTTTCTGGCTCTTGCTGCGTCGCTGCAGAAGCGGTCGCCTGAGTTTGCAAAGGCAGGGCAGCATCAAGGTCATCTTGATTAACTTCATTCTGTAGCGAAATCTCATCTGTCACCGGCGCTTCAGTTTCAGTGGCTCCGATTGCAATACCATCCTCATGCTCCTCCTGCGGCATCACCTTTGGCGGCAACTGCCACTGAAACTGCTCCCGGTATTTCAACCAGGTAAGCGCCTCTTCATAGGCATCACGCAAATCCTGAAAGCCCTGGAGGTCATTTTCCTGGTCGATTTGCTTCAGTTTGCGTGCATAGGCGCGTTTGACATCGCGCTCCTCAGCATCTACATTTAACTGATTTTCAACAAAGAATTGGGGTAAATTACGCATGAAAATATTGTGTCGGTATAGCCAATTACTGGTCTATGCTGGTTGTACTGGTTGCGCTTGTTTTATTCCGTATCGCTGCGACAGAGATTTGATCACCAGCGGCAAATTAAACAGGGGCAAATTTAAGTATCGCTGCAATCCGGATAGGTACCCGACTGGCACAGGCTTTTCAATTTCTTGCGGGCTTCGGCGTCGCCCTGTCTGGTAGCCCTACCATACCAGTCTGCGGCAGCATTGAGGTCTTTGTTGTAACCGCCCAATCCTTTTTCATGGATGAGCCCAAACATGCGCTGGCCAACTGCATCATTTTGCCTCGCGCTCAACATGAACCAGTAGGCAGCCTTTTCAGCGCTAACCTGTGTCCCGTACAAGCCATTCATGCGTATCATGCCCAGTTCGCTTTGTGCCAGGGGCTGGCCTTTTTCTGCTGCCGCCGAAATCAGTTCCAGTGCGCGCTGTTTGTCTTTTTTCACCCCCTTGCCATCTGCGTACAAATGGGCCAGCTTGATCTGCGCCAGGCTTTGCCCCGATGCCGCAGCCTTGCTGTACCAGCGTACGGCTGCGTCCAGGTCCTTGTTGACGCCACGCCCTTCAAAATAGTAATCAGCCACCATGACAGCCGCTTCCAGATGCCCCTGTTCCGCTGCCTTGATATACCAATTAAGTGCCTTCGCTTCGTCTGGCCCGGGCTGTGTGCCTTCGCGATAGTACCAGCCCAATTGATAGGAGGCTTTGGCATAACCGCTTTCTGATAGTTGCACCAGTTCATACAGCGCTTTTTGCAGCTTGCCCGCGTTATTATCGGCACGACTCAACTCGCGGCTGGCAGCATCAAATCGCGCTGCTGGTGTTTTTGGCACAGGCTGCTGGACCACAACCTCTGGTGGTATCACTGTCTTGGCATCGTGCACGATCAATTGCACGATGATCAGAGCAAGCACACACAAAAAGGCTGGCAGATAGTAGCGACCGAAAGGCCAGTGCCTGGCGCGCAAGGCGGCGAAGAAACCTGCTTTTCCAGAAGCTCCGGCCTCCTCACCAGGTACGGAAAATGTGCCACCAGTTCCTGGTCCTACCTTATTGCGGGCTTCGGTTTCTGCAGCTTCCCTGAGTGCCTTTGCCCTGGCGATCTCCTGTAGCGTATCGTATTGTGCTTTCCAGATATGAAAATTATCCTTGCTGGTCACCATCCATATCCAGACCGGATATAACTCATCCAGCACCAGCAATTTTTTAAAATTGGCTTCCAGATAGTCATTACCCGGATTTTTTTCCTGCCTGAGTTTTTTCAGCAGCTCCCATTGTGCTTTATGTACCTCGACAGGTCTTTCAAGGAATGCCTGCATCTCTTTGCAGGCACGCTCCAGCACATGGCCGGGACGGCCCAGGCTCAACAGGCGGCGCCTGTCCCTGGCCCAGTTAAAGATGTCAAAGGCCGCATCGAACAACTCACCGTTACCGTGCCGCCAGCCTCTGGCGAGATAGGCAGCCACCAGGGTTTCAAAGGCGTAGCGTGCATCACTGCTACCCAGGCGCGGGTCGCTCATAGCAAGCTGCAATTGTTTTTCAGCATAGCCTTCTTCCCCAGCGCACTTGCGCATTGCCATGAGCATTTCGGCAAAAACACGCTCTGCCTTGCTGGCAGCCAGTTGGCCATCACTATCCTGCAAGGTCTGCGTTGCAGTCTCTGTTGCATCGGGTAGTGATTTTGCCTTTCCGGTTTCTGTATCCGGCGTCAGCTTTGGGGGTGCCAGCGGGCGTACTGGCTCTGGCCAGCTTATGGCGCCAAAGGCTGCCATATCTTCCGAGGAAGCAGAAACTGCCTCTTGCTGCGGGGCCGGGGTCTGACTCTCACTACTTGCCTCAGCAGCCTGCTGCTCTGCTGCGTAAGCCTGACTCAGCCTGCCGCTGTCTCTGTACCTGATCCACTCCTGCGCTTCTTCATAGGCTTCACGCAAAGCCTGAAAGCCAGGAAGATCTGTTTCCTGATCTATCTTTTTCAGTTGCTTTGCATAAGCGCGCTTGACGGAGCGCTCGTCTGCATCGGGAGCTAACCCATGCTGTTGAAAAAACGGCGGAATATATACCATGATTCAATTCACAAGCATCTGTATAGCCTATTTAATTCTGCTGCGGGTCAAAATCCGAATGCAGGTGGCTATCGCTCTCTATGGAATTGAGCATGTCGGAAAACTTGTTCTTGGCCGGATTGATCAGGCGCGGGTTTTGCGTTTCCAGCACTGCTTCAAACTCGGCGATCTGCACACTCAGCCAGGAGCGCAAGTCTCCACGCACCTGCTGGTAAATGCGGTCAGCCCTGGCCAGCAGGGTACGCATTTCAAGCGTGTCGCGCGGATGCATCTTGATTTTCTCCAGCTCGACAAAACGCTGTCTGATCTCTTCATCACTGAGCATGCCAGGGTTGCCCTCAATGATAAGGACATGGCTTTCAGTGCTATTGTTGACATTGACCCTGACCTCAAGCAGGCCATTGACATCATAGGTAAAACGCACATCGACTGCTTTCTCGTCATTGCCATCCTGCTGCAAGGGAACATCAAGCTGGCCAAGCAGGATATTGTCTTTGACCAAGCGAGATTCGCCCTGAAAAACGCGCAACTGCACGCTGGTCTGACGCGCATCGACAGCACGGTAATGACCAACGCGGCTGACCGGCACTGCCGTATTGCGCTCGATAACGGGTGAAAAATGGCCATCAGACGATTTACCATCGGCCAGGCGCATGCAGACTTCTACACCAAGAGAGTAAGGCGCCACGTCGGTCATGACGACTTCTTCCAGCGCGGCATCTTTCATCTTCAGGCCAGCCTGCACGGCAGCGCCCAGGGCCACGACTTCATCAGGGTTGATTTCACTGGTCGGGAAGCGCCCAAACATCAGCGTCACCAGACGCTTGATCACCGGCATGCGGGTCGCACCGCCCGCCAACACGATGCTGTCGAGTTCGTTGGCGCGGATATTAGTATCACGCAGGGCGCGCTCGACCGGTTCGCGCATACGCTTGAGCAAGGGGGCACAGAGCTTGTCCAGTGCTTCTTCATCGATGTCCATGCTGAGGTCATTGCCATCCAGCTGGATTTGTACTTTCGCTTGCTGGCCTGCGGACAAGCTGCGCTTGGCAATCTCGGCCGAAGCGCCCAGCCTTTGCATGAACATGGGATTATTGCGCAAGCTCGTGGCAAGCTTGTTACGCTGGAAGAACAGGTCAACGATGGCACTGGTGACATCTTCACCACCGAGATAATTGTCACCTGCAGAAGCGCGAACTTCCATCACGCCTTCAAACAATTCAAGGATGGAGACGTCAAAAGTACCACCACCAAGATCAAACACCAGGAAGCGGCTTTCACTATCCAACTGGTGCATGCCATAGGCCAGTGCAGCAGCGCTTGGTTCGTTGAGCAGCCTCTCGACTTTCAGGCCAGCCAGTAAGCCCGCGGTGCGGGTCGCCTTGCGTTGGGCATCAGAAAAATAAGCCGGCACAGTGATGACGGCTTCAGTGACCGCTTCGCCCAGAAAAGCTTCTGCATCAGCCTTAAGAGACTTTAAGACGAGGGCAGACAATTCTTCGGCACGAAAATCTTTTTGCCCTAGCCTGACTTTCTTGTCGCTGCCCATGTAGCGCTTGAATACCGCCGCTGTACGTTCAGGGTGAGTCTGCAGACGTTCTTTGGCGGCCTTGCCGACCAGCACGCTGCCATCTTCATCAATACTGACGCAGGACGGAGTAAGCATGTCCCCCAGGCCATTTGGCACCAGTTGGGACTTACCATCCTTCCAGACTGCAACCAGACTATTTGTTGTTCCCAAATCAATACCGATGATCATGCTGACACTACTCCCGCGCTTATTCCAAGCTCAAAACAAATAAAGTGTCATAACATAAACCAAAACAGATGTTTTTTGCGCTTTGCAGCAAAAATAATTTGCTGACGGGCCAGCCCTACAAAAGCGAAGCGAGCAAGCAAAAGGGAAAATCGCAGAAATTAGCGAAAGAAGAAGATCAAAACCCGTAAAATACTCATAGATGCCTGGAAGACAACATCCAGACATCTACTCGCTTTAAGCCAGCATGCCAGGGTTACCAGCAACGCCAATCAAGCGTGGTGCATTCAATTTGCGCGGAGCAATTTTCTTGTGCGTACGCAGCCATTGTGCGACTACATCCCAGACTGGTTCGCCCTTTGCGCCTTCGGCCACTGGTGCCCAGCCTGCCACCTTGTACACTTTACCGTCAGCCAATGGCTGGCCGTTCAAACGCATGTCCTGTATGCGCTTACCCATCGCTGCTGCTGGTTCTATGGCATATGTCAAACCACCAACACGCACCATGTCACCGCCTTGCTGGTAGTAGGGATCGGGGTTGAACAGATTATCAGCCACATCTTCCAGCACGGTCTTGATGGCGGCACCTGTCATTTCTGTCATGGTGGTATGCGAATAAGTCGTGGCGGTCTGGTCCATCACATGTTCCATGGTGATGGCGCTATTGGGCAGCAAGGATGTACCCCAGCGGAAGCCGGGAGAGAAGGCGATTTCTGCCCCCTTGACTTCCATGAGCGCATCGACAATGAGCTGGTCAAAGCTGCCATTGAAATTGCCACGGCGGTACAGCGTGCCTTCAGTCATTGCCAGTTTTTCAGACAGCTTTGTCGTGTAAGGCGCGCGGATTTCTTGTATCAGCGCCTGCATCTCTGCATCCGCTGGCAGGAAGTTGGCAAACACTGGCAACAGCTTGTACTGGAAGCCCTGTATGCGCCCTTCTTTCACATCAAAATCGAGCACACCAAGGAACTTGCTATTGCTACCCGCATTCGTCACCAGAGTCTTGCCGCCACCGTTTTCAACGATGACAGGTGCAGGCATACCATCATGGGTGTGGCCTCCCAGGATGGCATCGATCCCGCGCACGCGCGAAGCCATCTTGAGATCGACATCCATGCCGTTGTGCGACAGGACGACCACCACTTTCGCCCCCTTGGCACGTGCCGCATCAACGGTCTTTTGCATATTTTCTTCCTGTATGCCAAAGCTCCATTCAGGCACCAGATAGCGCGGGTTGGCGATAGGGGTATACGGGAAAGCCTGACCGATGATGGCGACCGGCACGCCATTCATTTCTTTCATGGTGAAGGCTTCAAAGACCGGATCACCAAAATCGGTAGTCTGGATATTTTGTGCGACGAAATCGACCTTGCCCTTGAAGTCGTTTTCAACGATATGTTTGACGCGCTTGTCTCCCAGTGTCATTTCCCAATGCGCCGTCATGACATTCACACCCATCTGCAAACAGGCATCCACCATGTCCTGCCCCTGCGTCCACAATGCTGTCGCTGACCCCTGCCAGGTATCACCACCATCCAGCAAGAGTGCACCGGGTCGATTGCCCTTGATACGTTTGATCAGCGTCGTCAAATGCGCAAAGCCACCGACCTTGCCATAGGTCGCTGCGGCCTGTTCAAAATTCAGGCAGCTAAAGGCATGGGCTTCAGGTGTATTCGGTTTGATGCCAAACTGTTTCAGCAAATGCTCACCGACCAGATGTGGGCTTTTACCAAATGCCGTACCTATACCCAGATTGACGCTGGGCTCACGAAAATACAAGGGCAACAACTGCGCATGGCAATCGGTGAAATGCATGAGATGGACATTACCAAAACGTGGCAGATCGTACAGCTTAGCTGCTGCAGGATTAGCAATAGCAGCCAGTGCATCGATCTGCATGCCTCCAGCGGCGGCGATGGCCATTACTTGTAAAAAATCACGACGATTCAGACCCATGATGATTTGCTTTCTGATGTAGATGTTTGGGGTTGATTCTGGTTTTGAAGTTGGGGTTGCTGTTGATTTTGACCTTGCCGCTGTTTTTGATTTTAGCCTTTCCGATGTGTCGATGCCGATTGTGCAGCACAGAAAATGGAAATAGAAGGACCGCTGTTTGAGCGAAGCGAGTTTCGGGCCTTCCCATTTTTTGTGCTGCATAATCGGGAACCCCCTTTAGGGGGCAGCGACGCCTCGGTCGTCTTTCTTTGATTCCTTTCTTTGGCGAAGCAAAGAAAGGGATTCGGCCGCCGGGCCGAGACCCGGCCTGTGTCTACGAAGGGCAATCGTTTTAATCAAAGCACACGGTATGCAACGAACGCCACTAGGCTCCAACCTTTGCTGGAGCGACGTAAATCGGGTTACAGTAACATGGAGAGTCACGGGCTCCGACAACAGCGGTATCAAAACAATAAAGCCAAGCTCCTACTTATTCACCGGCGACTCAACATCCAGCAACAGTGCCATCACATCCTTCAACTGCTCCTCAGTCAACACCCCGTTATGCCCAAACCGCGGCATCTTGGAACAGGCGTTATAGGCTTGTGCGTTATACAGCTTGCCCCAGGTGTATTTCACAATCTCTGGGCTACTGCCGCGCAGCTTGCCATATTGATAGAGCGAAGGACCGATATTGCCGAAAGAAATTTCTGCCTTGCTCATCTGGTGGCAGGCATAACAATTGCCGCCATTGACAGAACCAACAGCATCAGAGGACTGCATGCCACGGCCATTCTGGGCGATTTTTTCGCCATTCTTCCAGTCGCCCATGTACTGGGCATCGGCAGGATACTTGACCGTCGCCAGTTGTGCCTGCTCCAGTTTCTTTGCCTGCTTGGGTTTCAAGCCTTGCGGATTGGCGCTGCATTGTGCCTGTGCTTCATCCTGTTGCACCATGCGCTCCATGGTGGCCGGGCCTTTGGATTTGAAGTCAGCCTTCATCATCTCAAGTGCGGCTTTGGCATAGTCTGGTTCAGCAGCAACCACCGCCGTGCTGAAAATTGCGGCCAGCAAAACACTGACATGGTGTACACGTAAATTTTTCATGCATGTCTCCTTAACGTTTCAAGGCAGGTGCATTCATGACCGCGCCGTCGGCTGATTTTGCCAGGAACATGGTCAGTGCAGTGATGGTGTCTGAAGCATAGTCAGGCGCAGGAAAGCGTTGCTGGCGGAAGCAGTCATTGAGCCTGTGCTGCATGGTCCTTACTTCACCTTGTGAGACGCGATAAGCAGGCCAGGTGGAATAAGCTGCCTGGGCATTGGCCTTGTTGTTCAGGTTAGGCAAATCCTGCATGCGTATGCGCTGGCCCTCGACGGAGTGACAGGACGCGCAAGAAAAATCATGTGAGCCAGCGCGGTAGTAAAAAATCTTCTTGCCGATTTCGTAGGCTTGTTTTTCTGCCGGATGTTTGGTACTGATAGCCAGCTTGATGCCACGTGATTCTGCCGTCAAAAACGAGACCAGCGCTTCAATATCGGACGGGTTGCCTGCAGAACCAAAAGGTGTTTTCACTGCCTGCTCACGCGTCAAGCCTTGCAGACTCATGCGGCAATGCATGAGTCGCTGTTCCAGGTCCATGACTTTATTGGTGTCCTTGAAATAGCGCGGCAATTCTGCATATGCGCCCTTGGTCACGCCCGGACCTTTGCCCAGATCACATTGCTCCAGTGATTGCTGATTGGGGCCGAGTTTTTTTTGCCAGAGTTCCTGGCCGCGCATTTCCCATAATTCTGCGGGATTGCCATCGGCCAGCATTTGCCGATACTTGGCGATTTCATCAGTAGCAGATTGATTGGCATTCTGCGCCTGGGCAGAAGACAAGACAGATACTGCCAATAGGGCACCAAGCGACAAGCCTGGCAATGATTTAAGAGCAAGACGTGGCATGGTTTTTCCTTATCAGGCTATGGCTGCTTCATCGCTACGCTGGTCACCTTTATTGTCTGTCCAGGTCACCGATACTTTATCGCCCTTGACTCCACCCTTGAACTTGAAGGACAGGAACGGGTCTTTGGAAACCGACGGGCCAAACTGGGCATCCAGCACGACTTTGTCTTTCCATTTAGCTTGCAGGTTTTTAATGAAATGCGCAGGCACAACTTTACCCGTCAAATCTTTGCGCTGACCTGTTTCCATATCGTGACGCATCAATACTTTTACCTCAACAACGTCGCCAGTAACCGCTGCCCGAATACGCATAGGATCGCCCATGATGTCTCCCTTTTTTGCTAATTTTAAATGAATATCTGATCAAAACCTGAAAGCTCACCACAGAGACACTGAGGCACAGAGAAAGACATGAGAAAAACAGTAAAAATGATGACTTGAAATTAAGTCTTACACTGTTGTTAGGCCGAGTGTTGGGCTGATAAATCGTAGCCCAGCGAGGCCCGGCCCAACCTACAGCATGACCCAACCTATGCACAATACTTCCGCTTCTCTTTAACCTTCTCTGCGTCTCTGTGTTGAGAGGTCTTAAAAATTAACCGCCGCAACCGCCCAGTGTTACTTTAATTTCTTTAGAAGCCACCAGCCACTTGCCGTCCGCTTTTACCAAAGCATGCACGTTCGAAGTTTCACCTATCTTGACGCGGGTGCTGACTGAGGCTTCGGTACCTTCCGGGATATTGAAAGCCGCGGACATGGCATTCGGGTTTTTTTCTATCAGGATGGCGATGTATTCAGTGTTCGCGGCCTTACTGCTGACACTGACTGGCACTACCGCACCGTTTTCAGCAATATCAGGCGCGGTGATGGTGATATCAGCACTGATCACCGGGCTACCTGCGCCCATTGCGGCGAATACATCTTGCAAGCTCTTGGCTTCAAAAGCCTTGCTATCCCATTCTGCAGCAAATACATCCGATGGCTTGAGCATGCCTGCGGCAAAGGCCAGGCCAAATACCGTGGATATGCGTAAAAAATCACGGCGTTGCTGACCGTCGTCTTTGCTCTTGATTGCCTGCTTCATTACTGTCTCCTGAAATGGTGCATTTATCTATTGCTGCGGTGCTGCTATTGCTACTATTTACTGCTATTCGATAAGCTTAACGCGAAATCGTTCCATCGATATGACAAAGCTGAAAAAAACCTTGCTGCCTCACTGGCGCATGATCCAGTCCAGCATGGTCTTGATTTCGCTATCCTTGACATGGCCTTGTGGCGGCATGGGAATATCGCCCCAGGCACCACTACCGCCCAGCTTGATTTTCTTGCTCATGCTGGCTTCGGCGTTGGCATCGCCCTTATATTTTGCAGCGATCTGGGCAAAACCCGGGCCAACAACTTTATCCTTGATACCATGACAGGCGATGCAGGCATATTGTTTGGCCAGTTTCAAACCTTCTTCGGCGGCTGGTGTGCTGACTTTGACAACCGCAGCCTTGTTCAAATCCACTCCCCGCACGGCGCCTATACTGCGGTTTTGCTCGACCGGGTTGCCATTGGCGTTGCGGGCAAAAGAAGGCAGCTCAGAGGTAATCTTGACTTCTTTTACACAGTCTTTCATGCAGGCAGTATTTTTTACATCCGGCCTGCCATTGGTCTGCCACAGGCCATGCTTTTCTGTCATGCCCAGACGATTAGGCATGCGTTTTTGCACTTCGGCGATGTTTTCATCCGACATGACAAAATCATCGGCAACGATGCCACCCATGTTCAACATATAAGCGGTTACCGCATACACTTCATCAGTAGTCAGGGTCTTGGGTGCATTCCAAGGCATGGCGCGGTTGACGTAGTCCCAAAGTGTCGAGACTGTTGCTACTTTCATCAAGGTAGTGCGTTGCGGCTGGCTATTACCAGTCAATGCAGCGACGCGGCCATTCTTGACATCGTCCTTGGTGGTGCCACCGACGATGGGTGTGAATACCTGGTTAGATTCGCCGAAAGTGCCATGACAGGAAGCGCACTTGCCATCCCAGATTTGCTGGCCCTGCTCTACACTGCCGCGGCCCTTTGGCAAACCCCTGAAGTCGGGGCGTACATCGATATCCCAGGCTGCCACTTCCTTGGGGGTAGCGGCCCGGCCTACGCCTGAATAATTATCGGCACTGGCCGTCAGGCTGACACTTGCCAGCACCAGCATGCCCATCGCTTTAGTCACCATTGTTAACTCAGGCCACTTGTACATTTGTGACCTCGCCGTCTTCATTGATATTCCACGATTGGATAGCATTATTGTGATAAATCGATTTGGTGCCGCGCACTTCGCGCAGTTGATTGATCTTGGGCTGCACATAACCGGTTTCATCTATGGCACGCGATTGCAGGATCGCTGGTCCGCCATCCCAGTTCCAGTCAATATTGAAGCGGGTCAGGCATTTGCCCAGCACCGGGCCTTCCAGCCTGGCGGTACGCCAGCTGCGACCGCCATCCGCAGAAACATCCACGCGCTTGACCTTGCCACGGCCTGACCATGCCAGGCCAGTGATATTGTGAAAGCCTTTTTCCAGCAACATCTGTCCGCCCGAAGGTGTGGTGATGACGGACTTGCATTCTTGCACCGAGGTATATTGCCTGTGCAGGCCGCTGGGTTGCAGGTCAATATAGTGAATAGCTTCATCCTTGGCGGCCCATGGCTGGTCGCCCACTTCTATGCGGCGCAGCCATTTGACCCAGGACACGCCCTGCACACCAGGCACGACCAGGCGCAGCGGGTAACCGTTTTCTGGCCGTAGCATTTCACCATTCATGCCGTAGGCAACGATGACGTCATCCATGGCACGGGCGATATCGATGGTGCGCGTCATGGCAGAACCATCGCCACCTTCGGCCAGGACAAACCTGGCTTTCTTGCGGTCTATGCCGCAATCATCCAGCAAGACCGACAAGGGCACGCCCGTAAATTCGCAGCAGCTCAGCATGCCATGGGTGTATTGCACTGTAGGCACAGCAACATTGCCCCATTCAGTTGCGCTATTCGCTCCGCATTCTATGAAGTGCATGCGCGATACGGAGGGCATGCGCATCAGGTCATCCATGGTGTAGACCTTGGCTTCGCGCACCAGGCCATTGATCATGAAACGATGCTGTTCAGGGTCTATATCTATCCAGCCCTGGTGGTGGCGTTCAAAATGCAGGCCACTGGGGGTGATGATGCCAAAGAAGCCTTGCAAGGGCGCGAACGAGACAGACGCCTGCGGCACCCGCGTCAGGCCGGGAGACTGGCGGCGCTGTAAATTGGCTTCAAACTTCGATGGCTGGCCATAGCCCTGCATGACGACAGGGTTGCCCAGGGTCTTGGCATGATCCTGCAAATTCAGTATCAGCGGGTCACCATCCCCCTCAGGCACAGTACCCAGCCTTGCCATTGCTACGCCAGACGCCAGCGCAGCCGTTGCGGCCGCAAAGCTCTTGCGCAAGAAGCCACGCCGCTCATCATTCAAGCCTTGTTCAGTGATGGACTGGCGCAAGGGTGCATCCAAAAAATTCTCGGGTGCACGACGCAAAAGACCGGACTTTTTAATCTGCATAGACATGAGACTGAAACTTTCCAATGAGATACTAGGTTCATCCTGTGCCAGCTTGTCTTCATGCTACATCCACAAGCGCTGGTTTATAAAGCACAGTTTTATTGATGCGAACTTGATCAAGCTCAAATAATACTATTTGCGCATATAATCAAATAAGGAAGGAGAAAAAGCAAATACTTTCTTTTGTGCAACGCACAAAACCCTTATCAAACAAGTCAAGCCTTGATGATCATGGTAGATTCTGCTCTTCCATTCTAGCTGCCAACGCGTCTCTCCATGAATCAAAAGAACTTTCTTTTCAGGTCACCCGCAGCAATATCCATCTTTATATTGATTTTGACAGGCTGGTTAATATCAACCCAGTATTTCGGACTATCGCTGTTTGCCTCGCAAAAGTCCTTGCGCCTGCCGCAGTTGGGGGCAGCAACGGGCGACATTTATATCACGCATGAATGGTGGCGCTTGCTGGTCTCGCAATTTTTGCATGTGCATTTTTTGCATATGTTGTTCAATGCCATGTGCATCCTTATCCTTGCCAGCACGATGGAACGCAAACATGGATGGCGGGTGCTATTGGGGATTTACCTGATTGGTGGCCTGACAGGCCAGGCCGCCCGTGTCTGGGCTTACCCTTTACTGGTGACTGACGGCGCATCACAAGCCTTGATGGCGTTGTGTGCTGCCACGTTTATCTTGCTGCCAAAGAGTAGACTGGTATGGTTTGCCAGCCTGATCGTGGCTATACAGGTAGCGCTGGACGTGCACGCCATCGCAGGGATCAAGGCCGGACATTTATATGGCTTTTTTGCGGGCTTATTCATCAGCCTCGCCATTTTCTTCATACCTGGAAAGCAAGCCCTGCCCGTCAAGTAACTCCAATATGAAAACACCCATCACTATTGAATTCCCTCTTACCGGAGAATGGCTGGTCGGTGCCGATGGTACTGAAGCAGGACATGAAAGAGCTTTCGATTTTTTGCGCGTCGATAAAAAGCTAAAGGCTAGCAGACGTGCTGCCTGGCGAGAGTTATTTCAGGCCGTGCCGCTGGAAGAATATTATGCCTGGGGCCAGCCCATGCTTGCACCTTTTCACGGCACGGTGCTGGCAGCTGTTGATGGCAGCGAGGAAATCGCTACAAGTTATCTGCGTACGTTGATAAACACACTATTCTCAAAACAAGGGGATGCAGAATTGCAGCAATTGCAGGAAACGGGTGCTGGGGATATCCGTCACTTCGCGGGCAACCATGTAATCTTGCAATCAGCAGAAGATACCGAAGTTTATGCGTTTCTGGCACATGCCCGCAAGGGTTCGGTTTGCGTCACAGCCGGACAGCAAGTAGAACGCTTGCAAAAGCTGGCAGAGGTTGGCAATTCTGGCCAGTCAATGACACCACATCTGCATTTTCAATTGATGAATCAGGCCAATCCCATCAATGCAGAAACTCTGGAATGCCGCTTTCGAGCTTATGAAGTTCTGGTCAATGGCCATTGGAAAAAGTGTGAATTATCCGTACCGAAGCGCAGGCAGCGCATACGTGCGGTGGGGTAGTATGATCTGACTATTGCGCCCACGCTACAAACCAAACCTGCTCAGCACAAATTCAATAAATGTAGCCAGCTTGGGTGTGGGTTGCCTGTCACGCGGATACAGCAAATGCATGGGGCGTGGCGCAGGCACATAGGCTTCCATCAGCGGCACTAGCCTGCCGGCAGCAACCTCGCCGGCAAGCAATAACTCGGATTGCATGACGATGCCAAAACCAGCTACTGCGGCACTCTTCAAGGCCTGACCGTTATTGGAGCGCAAACGGCTGACCGGGATTTCACTTAGCTCTCCTGTCAAACGCCAGCGCACATGTTTGTTCCAGTGTAAAAAATCCAGGCATTCGTGAGCGATCAGATCCGCAGGCGTGCGGGGTATTCCCTTGCGTTGCAAGTACGAAGGAGCGGCACAGATCATCATACTGTAAGGCTGCAGGGGACGTGCAATCAAAGTGGAGTCTTCCAGCTGGCCTATGCGTATAGCAGCGTCGAAACCGTCTTCCACTACATCCACCAGCCTGTCGTTCATATGCAGGTCTGCACGCATTTCAGGATACTGCGCCAGGTAATCAACCATGGCCGGGGCCAGCATTTCACTGCCAAAGGTCACAGGCGACGTGATCTTCAGTACGCCACGCGCGCCGCCACGCATTCTGGCCGCACCAGATTCTGCCTCGCCGATCTGCACCAGTATGGCCTTGCATTGCTCTGCGTATTGCAAACCCAGCTCGGTGAGGCTTTGACGGCGAGTGGTACGCGTCAGCAGGCGTGCGCCTAGCAGGTTTTCGAGAAACTGTATGTGCTTGCCCACCATGACAGGTGATATCTCGCACTGCGCTGCCGCAGCAGTAAAACTGCCAGCATCAACCACGGCCACAAAAACTTCCATGCTGCGCAATTTATCCATGAGTTCACCCTTTATTACTAACTATTGGTTAGGAATATATGCATTTTCTGAATATTTATCTACATTAAAAATTGGAAGATACTTAATTTCAGGCCAAAAGCCCTTTGAATTAACTCAACCTAGACCAGCAAGGAAAGCTATGAAACTCATCATCATCGGTGCCAACGGCACAGTAGGCAGCGCCATCAGCAATGAACTCGGCTCTCGTCATGACATCATCCGCGTTGGAAAAACCACCGGCGACATCCAGCTTGATATCAGCCAGAGCGGGCAAATACGAGAACTGTTTGCCCGTACAGGCAAGGTCGATGGCGTTGTGGTAGCAGCAGGCAGCGTGCATTTTGCACCACTGGCTGAAATGGAAGAAGAACACTTTCAAATCGGCCTCAATAGCAAGCTCATGGGCCAGGTGAATGTCGCGCAAATCGCCCAGGCCTATTTGCATGACGGCGGTTCGATTACCCTGACCAGTGGAGTGGTGGGTGAAATGCCTATACGCATGGGTGCCAGCGCTGCCATGGTGAATGCGGCGCTGGAAGGATTTGTGCGTGGTGCCGCGATAGAGTTGCCGCGTGGTCTGCGTATCAATGTCATCAGCCCTGGCTTGCTGGAAGAATCGGTTGCTGAACTGGGCAGTTTTTTCCCGGGCTTTGAAGCTGTGTCTTCCAAACGCGTGGGCCTGACCTATGCCAAAAGTGTGGAAGGCGCGCAAACCGGACAGGTGTATACCGTGCGCTAGTGAATGCATGCAGCGTTAGCCAGTAGAGATGTCTTAGAGGCGGTCATAGATGAAGGCAATCTCGCTGACCGACATAAGGATAGCGCAGGGCGACGCCATCGCCCTGCCACCCAAGTGCAGACACAAAGCCCCCCGCAGGGAAGAACCCTGGCGTCCCTATCCAGCAACCAGGCCGCCGGAACAGTATTACAGGCAAGATGTATGACCAAAGCTGCCACAGGCTTGTGTTAATTTACAATTGTTAGCAATGATGGTCTGGTGTGCAATAGCAAGGCAGATCTTCAGCAGACAACACAGACAAGCCAGCATTGCAGAGCAACCCACTGTAGTCGAGCAACAAATACCCTGGCACCTGCACCAATATAGATCAATCCAATATTGGAATCCTGACAGCCAGTAGTCAGTCTTATCGTTTCGACTATTGCGCAACTTGCTTTATGACACTAGGCTGAGGACAGGGTAGTTTTGGAGCATGTATATGCATCGCATGGCACTTTTATTCTTGATACTGGGGTTGAATTGCATTGCTGCTGGCGCTGCTGAACACAGCACTGCCTGCGGCAGCATGCAACTGGCCTACTATGAATTGGGAACCTTGTATTACCGCCATGTCGATGGCAGTTATACAGGCATAGACAAGGATGTGGTGGAAGAAGTCGCAAAGCGCAGTGGCTGCAAATTTGATACTGTGCTGGAATCGCGGGTACGCATCTGGACTCAATTGAAAAACAATACCCTGGACATGTCGGTCTCTGGCATTCCCACACCCGAAAGAGAAAAATTTGCCGAATTCATCCCCTATTTTTCCACCAGAAATTATGTTTTGCTACACCGAGACATGCCGGTGCATGGCCTGAGCATGGCTGGTTTCTTGAACGATGCCAATTTGAAAGCCGCTGTCATCAAGAGTTTCAAACATGGTCCAAAGTTTGATGAGTGGCTGGAAAAATTATGGGCACAAAAACGGGTATATGAAGCATCCGATATTGATAGCCTGTTACGCCTTTTCCTGGCCCGCCGCGTAGATGCCATCATCGCTCTGCCTACAGTATGGCAACCCTTGTTGAAAAAAGAAGAAATCAATAAACAGGTACAATTATTTGACTGGGCGCCACAAGACAGCATTGTGCATGGCCTTATTGTCTCCAAAGAACGCGTTAGCAAAGCCCGGCGTGACTTGCTCAGAAAAGCCATCTACAGCATGGCAGATGACGGTACGCTGGAACAAATTTTTACCCGCCATATGGGCAGTAAGCTGGCGCAAGAACTGCGCTATGAAGGGCCGAGGTTTTAGAGCACGTTGGGCAAATAGACGCTAATCATCCAGACCCTTTCCATCAAGTATATGCGGGATCGCTTTTTCCACCCTTGCGTCCCGGGTCTTGGATTGCTTCGCCGCGGAAAAATGCATCAGATAGGCTTTTTGCCGTCCAGGAGTCAGTGTTTCAAACGCTGTCTTCAATGCTGGCATGCTATCGAGCTTCATTTGAAATTCTTCAGGCATGTTGAAATCTGCCGCCTTCTTGAACTCCACTTTCAAACCAGCCTTTTCCACTGCAACAGCCTCTTTGATATAAGCTTTAATGGTGGTTTTCAGCTTGGCTATTTCTCCGATACTGGTGAAGCGCAACTGTCTTGCTGCCTGGGTATTTTCTGTCTGCTGGATCAGGATACCCTTGACATCTTTCATCAAGGCACCCTTGAAAAACAGGAGTGCGGCGTACTCCTTGAATACGTGGATCAGGACAACATTGCTGCCCTCAAGTGTGTAACAGGGGCTGCCCCACTTCAACTCCTCTGTCAAGGGACATTCAAGAACGATACTGCGCAAATGCTCAATTTCTTCTTTCCATTTTTTTGCTTTGCTAACATAGGCATCAACTTGAGTATTCATTTTAGCATTCTCCAAAAAATGTGCGCTTCATGGTCGGCTACCGTAAAGTAGCGAATTACTCTTGAGCGCAAGAAAAAAATGCCGCTAATTGCCTGACATCTTGCCTGTCCGAAGATCAAAATAAAGTAACTTTCCATCGGTTCTTTCCAGCACGAATTTGTTCTCTTCATCAATACCTCTGAAATGGCCCCAGGCATAGTGCGACGCTGTTTTTCTCAACAAGTGCTTGTCAGGAGCGATTTCTTTCAAGCGCACTTTGTGCAAGAGCTTGCCACGCTGCCAAAAACTCAGCATGATCAGGTCATCACTATAATCCTCGGGAATGAGATTCAAGCCATCATAGACTGTCACTGCATACTCGCCATCATCACTGATAAACGCCAGCCGAAACCAGTATGGTGAAGTCCACAAGACTTTGTTTTTGTTTTTCTGATCAATTACTTTCGAGCCGAGGGCAGGATCCGAGATGAGTTGAACGCGATTGTTGTTACTGTTGAAAACAGTTTTAGCGGGGGCAGGCAAAGGCGCGTCAGCGTGGGCCTCATTAAAGAGCAAGGAACTGAGCAGCAAACTCAGAAAGCAAGAGGCAAGAAACCGTGCAGGCATAGTCATTTCTCTCAATCTGTATAAATAAAATCAGCATCTACCACTTGGGCGCAATCCGCTCTCCCGGCAAAATATCGTAGGGAAAGGCCCAGCCAGGTATGGCACGCAGGCGTTCCAGCCAGGCGATGATATGTGGGTAGCGGCCTT
The DNA here is from genome assembly GCF_030683615.1 of Undibacterium sp. Lineage (NCBI taxonomy): Bacteria > Pseudomonadati > Pseudomonadota > Betaproteobacteria > Burkholderiales > Oxalobacteraceae > Undibacterium > Undibacterium sp. The sequence continues at coordinate 147,736 of NZ_JAUXQE010000010.1, read as the reverse complement.
CAAGCTTGTAGTCGCTTTCATTCTCAGGGTAAAACAGATAACCGCTGAGGGAAAAATCAGCGATCGTCGGTGCGTCACCCACCATGTATTCGTGCTTGGCCAGATGCTTGTTGACGATATTAAAGGCATTGTCGATACGCCCAAGCAACCATGCCTGGACAGCGGGGTCAGGTGCAGCGGGGCCAAAGGATCTATTGAAACGGTAGCTGGCAAAATAGCTGGTGAACTTGTGGTTATCAAACAAGAGCCAACGCAAGACTTCCAGTTTTTCATCTTCATTCCTGCCACCAAAAGCACCATGCTTGTTGGCCAGGTAGCTGAGGATGACACCAGACTGTGTCAGCACACGCCCACCATCTTCCAGCACCGGTACCTCCCCCATTTCATTGGCTTGTTCGCGCCATTCACTACTGCGTGTCACGCCCTGGAACATATCAACATAGCCGTTCTCAAACGGCTGGTTCAAGGCGCGTAACAAAAATGCGACTTTGAAGGAGTTGCCTGACTGGCAGAGGCTATGCAGTTTGTACATGATCCGTGTCCTTGTGTGTGAAGAGGACAGGTATCTTACCAAGATTTACAGATTGTGCACGAGTGTGACTATGTCACCCAGCCAGCGCTTTTAAAAAGACTTCCGTCTGCGTGTCTGCCGGATAAAATAATTCCACGCAAAGCTCATGCAAAGTGATGTCGCGTGGACTGCCAAATGTAGTCAAGGTGGTGAAGAGTGAAAGCTCTTGCCCGTGCAATTCCATGATGCAGGGTATCAATAAGGAAGGCTCGGTCGATTGTATGACAGGTGTTTGCTGTTTCAAGGCGATCACATTGGGATAGGCATTTACCTCGTCCACCAGAGCAATGATGTCTTCATCCCGACCACTGAGCATCAGCCGCTGCAAGACTTGCAAAAGATAACTGCCCCATTCAGAGAAATTCCTGGTATGCGCGGCAAAGCCTTGCGGATGCAGGCTGGCCCTGAAGATATTGATTTCTGGTTTGCACAATTCAGCAGGCAGCAAGCCCATGAGTTTTTCTGCGGCGCGGTTATGCAGGACCACATTCCAGTGCCTGTCCAGCGCAACTCCAGGATAAGGGTCATGGGTATCCAGCAGGCGCTGTACTGCAGCCCTGACCTGAGACATACGCGCACTATCCAGACCCTGCTCACTATAGCGTGGTGCATAGCCTGCCGCCAGCAACCAGACATTGCGGGTACGCAAAGGTACGTCAAGCTGGATGGCGATACTCATCAGGAGCTCAGCACTGGGGCGGGAGCGCCCGGTTTCTACAAAGCTCAGGTGACGCGGCGAGATATCAAGGTCCAGCGCCAGTTCCATCTGGCTCAACTTGCGTTGCGTGCGCCATTCACGTATCAGGGTACCGACTGATACGGCGGGTTCGGCTTTGTCTGCTGTAGTAGAGATGAGATGAGTCAATTACTGCTCCAGAGTTAGTTTCTGCGATCTGAACCTGCATTATCAGCCGATTGTCGCACCACCACCATTACCTGTGAGGTAATCGACTTGCTGCAAATGTAGAGCGAAACTGCAATCCCCTCAACTGTTTTTGGAGATACACCATGTCTACAGCATCTACAGCCGTCAAATTGCATGCCCCTGCCCTGTCCTTGAGAAGCATACTGGCACTCGATGCCCTGACGGGTCTTGCCATGGGCTTGTTGCTGGTTGCTACGTCTGGCCTTTTGTCTGGTTTGCTAGACTTGCCCAAGGATTTTTTATTCATGGCGGGTGTCAGCCTGTTCCCGATCGCTGCATTGGTGGGCTTCACCAGCCGCACAGGCAGCGACAAGAAACCACCCGCCCTGCTGGTATGGGTCGTCATACTCGGTAACCTTGGCTGGGTGCTTGCCAGTATCTTGACGATGGAAGTCTGGTTTGAACCCAGCGTATTGGGATTTATCTTTGTCAGTGTACAGGCGCTGGTGGTGCTGGGTTTTACTGTGCTTGAGTATCGTGGCTTGCGTGGCTAAGCAATGTGAACAAAAGGGGCAAGGCAGACTTGCTCCTTTTCTCAGGTAACAGCCCAAGCAAAATTATCGCTATTACAATACACTATCGAGTCTGATCAATTTGATCTTCGATTTGGCCTATCACTACGATGAAACTAGCTGCTCTCAAAAAACTGTGCGCCAGTTATGCCGGTGCCCGCGAAAGATTACATGCAGATCCGAGCAATGTGTTGGTGTATAGCGTGGGCGAAAAATCCTTTGCCTATTTCAAGACCAGCGAGCCTGAACGCTGGCGCTTCAGCATACGGGTGACACCTGCGCGTTTTCTTGAGCTGACTGATATGCCGGGTGTAAAACCAGCGCGGTATATAGGGCGCTTTCACTGGGTGACGATAGTCGCAGTAGAGCAATTTCCTGAGGCGTATTTGCGAGAATTGCTGGAGTATTCTTACCAGAAAGCTTTGTCGGGGTTGACGAAGAAGAAGCGGGACGAAGTTATTACTGGATGTGCTTGATTGAGGCTTTCGGTTCTTTGATATCAGCAGGGGCAGTGCAGGCTTCAATGTCTGCCCTATACTCTAACTGATCCGGACATGCAGTAACCGGATTAAGCTCATTCCTGCGGAGGCAGGAATCAATCTGGCTGACGCACCAGCGGCGTTAATCCTATTTCAAGATCGCAGGCCGCTGGTAGCCCGTCTATCATGTTGTAAACTCAGGTCTTACGTCGTGGTAGCGAAAAAACCTCAAACCGTCTCCAAATCCACCACTTCATTCACCGGCATAATCACGCAGCGCAAAAGCAACTTCGCTGCATCTTCATGCGTCAGCAAGCCTTGCAAGTCCGCTGGTATCTGTCCTGTAAAAGCAAACCCTGATCTGGTGTGCATACCAGCTTCACGTTCTGTCCACAGCAGTTGTAGGCGGCAATCGCTCAGTGTCACATTGGGCTGGGTTTCATCTGGCAAGAAGCTGATTTGATACTGTCCTGCCGGGATATCAGTCTCAAGTTCGGACAGCACTTGCAAGCCACCTGCACTGAGATTGACCAGCAGAGCTGGCAGGGCATCAGCATGTTCGGGTGATTTGAACACCCAGACTGGGCGTACATCATTGTTGCCAAAGGGGACCAGGAAGAATTGTACGCGTTGGTGGCGACGGTTTTCAGACAGGTTCATGGTATGAGTCATCAGGTGGAATTGGAATTTCGTCTTATTTCAAAAACGCAGCAAACAGAAATTTATTCCATATTTGTGTCATGGACATGACCAGGCTGCGTCTATATCAGACAGGCTTGATTTCAAAAGTGCGGCTGACTTCGCCTTGACTTGATGGTATTCAACAGGAAATTTTGCATAAAAAAAGGGGCAGCGAATCGCTCCCCCATTCTCAGCTAAGACCTATTCTGGAAATGCACGACAACCAGATCAATGTCAGCCAGCTCTTACTTGTCAACTTCCTTGGTCAGCATCTCCCATGAAGGCTGGGAAGTACCATCGGTAGTCGCAACTACTTTACCGCCAGCAAATTTCAAGGAAGTTGTCGCTGCCTTGCTGAATTCTATGGTCTTCATCTTGCACATGGCTTTCTTGGAAGCAGCATCGGCGCAATAGGAGCCAGCATTGTCCTTGATGGTAGAGGCAAAATACTTAATCTTGAACATGTCGTCCGTGGTTTGGAAGCTGTCTGTCTTGATGTCAAACTTAACGTCACAACCGCAAGATGTTTTCAGGCTGCCTGTGGCGGCCTTGACTGCTGGTTCGACTTCATTGCTCATCATTTCACGTTCTGCTTTACCGGCGAAGGCAGTCAAAGGCAAGACTAATAAAATGGCGGCGAGTTTAGAAATTTTCATCGGTATGTCCTGGTGTGAAGAAAGACTGTTATAGAGCCTTGCATTCTAATTTTCCAGAGCAGCATATGCTGAATTGTTTGTAACAAATTTCCTGAAAAAAAATGCGCCTGACAGCAGGAAAATCTTAAGCTGTCACCTGTGCTTACACTTTTGACAAAAGCAATTTCTTTCCCAATTGCCAAGCGGCATGGTTATCACAATCCATCAATGCCGCTGCCGCCACCCACGCAGACACCGGGGTCCCAGCATCTTGAGTAGAAAAGACTGTGTCGCAGCAAAGTCACGGTCTGATATATGCATACCCCTGCTGCTGCCGCTTGATCAATTGCGACACGCCCGCATCTACATAGGCAAGATTATCTAGCATGTCTGCCTTGGTGATTTTCAGGGCGCGCATGGTGTTTTCACAGATAACGACACGGACTCCCATCTTGATGATCTCATCAATACGGCTGGCTGCCGGTGATTCGAATTTGAACATGTCTATGCCAGGTCCATAGGCGACGATTTCTACCTCAATATTGTCCTTGCCCATATCATTGATGACGTTTCTGACATTGTGCAGGGCCAGCTCCCATTTCTTGCTTTCGCCATCGCTGACCTGGAAAACGACTTTGGATTTTTGTGCTGCCTGTACCTTGGTTTGCTGCTGAGCCATGACACTGGCATGCGCCAGTCCACCCAGAAGCATGGCCAAAGTCAGGTTACGGCTGATGTGGAAAAGCTGTCGCATGTTCATTCCCTTAATCAATTCAATTGTCAACTCAATGTGGCAAAGATATCAGATTTATGGCAAACCTGAATATGAAGTTTTTCAGCCAAACCAATATCAATAAAACAATCCTGAATATCGCAATTGTTAAAAATGATTGCCTGAATGCACATATCTAGTTTACAGTTACCCCCCGGTGCTGGCATAGATGTCTGCGTAAATATCGTGCTTGCGGGACGTATGGGATTAGGAAGTTAACAGTTTTCCAGGATGACTGATATGAAAAAAGCTCTCTCAATTGCTGCATTCGCCCTGGCGAGCATTGCTACACAGGTGCAGGCACAAAGCAACTATAGTCTGTATGTCAGTGAAGGGACATCTGGTGGCCTGGATGCGGCTCAGGTGATAGAAAAATACACTGGTCTGGCAGAAGTGATGGGGAAAGCGCTGGGCAAGAAGGTGACTGTCGTAGTGACACGCGAGTTTTCCCAGCTGGAAGAAGGCATGAAGTCTGGCAAGATGGATTTTGTGATTGCCCGGCCCAGTGATTACCCCGGACGTGGTGTGCGGGATTACAAATATCAATTAGTGTCTACTTCCAAACCGGATGGACAGTGCCTGCTTATCGTGCCCAAGGCATCACCTCTGAAGAATATCGCTGATGTCAAAGGCAAGCGCATCGCCCTGCCTGAGAAAATTTCCTATATGTCGAAATTTTGCTCGGCAGAGTTGACACACAATGGCTTCAAGCTGGAGACAGAAAAAATTCAACATGCCAAAGAACAAGGTGCAGTCCTGTTTTATCTGGACAATCAACTGGCAGACGTAGGCGGCATTGCCTCGTACTCAGGGGTAGCCAAAAACCTGGAAAAAACCGGGCACAGGGTCATCCACAGCAGCCAGCCTCAACCTTACCAACCATTGATTGCGCATGCAAAAATCTCCGCTGCACAAATCCAGTCCCTGAAAAAGGAATTGGGTCAATTGAATGAAAGTGAAAGCGGCAAGCAGGTACTCAAACAATTGGGTATCAAGGAATTTGATACCGGCAATAATGAGCAGCGCCTGCGCGACTTGCTGAAATGGCTGGGATAGATCCTGCTGCGGACAACGGCAGGATCAGGTATACATGATTGATGTGCCATTTCAATCTGGTGAATTGCTACCACTACTGTCCTGCCCCGCTGGCTGCAAAAACAGACTGCATAAAGTTAGATGTAACACCTCAGTCGAGACTGGTTTGTGCAACACTGGAATATTGACACTGCCATTTTTCAATTGGATATCTGCATGGATATCGCCAGTAATGATCAGGGCGGGGATGTCATGATTAAACATGTCACGCAAACTGAAAATGGCCTGCACACCATCTACATTGCCTGCCAGATGAAAATCACAAACGATGGCATCCGGTATGCTCATGTCATCGGCAATTTTTGCCATCGCCTCTTCACTGCCGTTGGCAGCCGTCACTACGCAATGCCATTGCATTAACCAGCTTTGAGTAGCTTGGAGTATGGCTTCGTCGTCATCAATGATGATGATGCGTTTGCCTTTCAGTACACTGGCATGATCACTCTCAAATTGCCTGGGCAAGACAGCATTTTCAGACGCATCCACTTTATTGAGCAAGAGAGTGAACCTGGTACCATGACCCGGTTCTGAATGCAAGACCATGGGCATGGCCAACAAGTCTGTCAGACGTTTGACAATCGCCAGGCCCAGCCCCAATCCTTTGGTGCTATCACGTCGCTGCATGACTGCACCGTGCGCCTGAAAAAATTCCTGGAACACGGTTTCTTGCTGATGCAAGGAAATACCAATACCCGTATCGCTGATCATCAGCCTGACCTGGTCTCCGGCTTCTGCACAACTGAGTTCTACCTGGCCCTCGTTGGTATAACGTATGGCATTGGCGACCAGATTACGTAAAATTTGTTCCAGCAAATTACTATCACACTCTACCCAAAGCTGCGTTTCTGCCACCGTGAGCAAGAGTTTCTTTGCCTGCGCCTGTGGAGCAAATTCCAGCTCTATTTTTTTCAGTATCAAGGTCAGCGGGAATTTGCTTAATTCTGGTTCGACTATTCTGGCGTCCAGGCGCGACAAGTCCAGCAAGGACAGGAACATGCCATCCATGGTGTGCGCGCACTTCTTTAGCTTGTACAGTAACCCCCTGGAACTGCTGGACAATTCTTCGAAAGACAGTGCATCCAGATACAGGTTGAGGGCATGCATGGGTTGGCGCAAATCATGGCTGGCCACCGCCAGAAAGCGCGTCAATTCGCTCTGGTGTTCAAGCTGCTGCTGATTCGCCAGTGCCAGTACGCCTACGGTTCTTTCCAGTTCAGCGGTCTTCTGTTCTATCTCTTGTTTTTGCAAGGCGATTTCTGTGGTTCTTTTTTCGACTTCTGTTTCCAGCAACTTTTTTTGCATCAGCAAATGGTGCAAGCGGTAGCGATGTATTGCCCACAATACAGCCAGCAACAGGCTGACAAGCAAGAGCCTGAACCACCATGTTTTCCAGAACGGTGGTGTGATGGTAACGCGCAGCTGTGCCCCGGTTTCATTCCAGACGCCATCTTTGTTCGCTGCCTTGACGCGAAACAGATATTCACCGGCATCCAGATTGGTGTACGTGGCGAAACGGCGGCTGGCATCTGTATAGACCCAGTCCTGGTCAAAGCCTTGCAACTGATAGGCAAATTGATTGCTTTGTGGATCGGCAAAATGCAGAGCGGCAAATTCCAGTGAAAACACGCTATGAGTATGTGCCAGGGTGATGGCTTGATTGTCCTGGATTTGCCCTCGCATAGTAAAACCGGCAGCCGTTTTTCCTTCTTCCTGTGGTTGATTAAAAATCTGCAAACCGGTAATCAAGACCTTGGGCGGGATGGTATTTTCGCGCACATCTGCCGGCTGGAAGGCACTCATTCCGTTCAAGCCACCAAAATACATATTGCTTTGCCTGTCCTTGAAGCAGGCAGCCATATAGTAGCCGCCGTCAATCAATCCGTCCTTCCCTGTGAAGTAGCGGAATTTTTCTGTCACCGTATCAAAGCGTGCTATACCAGCATCTGTGCTGAGCCACAACTTTCCTGCCTGATCTTCCATGATGCAATCGACAGAGGCATTGGTGGCGTAATTGCTGAAACTGACCATGCCCTGGCTATTTTTCTTTATTTTGCTGATACCGGCACTGCTACCTATCCAGATATTTTTCTGGCTGTCTTCAAACAGGGCTGAGATCGCATTGCTCGCCAGGCTGCCTGGCTCTTTACTGTCGTGCCGGTAGTGTTTGAACTTCATGTTTGATCTGTCCAGCAGATCCAGACCATCGAGGGTGCCTACCCACAGACGGGACTGGCTGTCTTCCAATATCGCCATCACGCCATCATGAGCGATACTGGATGGGTCAGCGCTATTGCGCCGCAGACTGCTGAGTTGATTGCTAACCGGGTCCAGCCTCAACAGTCCACGGGTATTGGCAGCCCAAAATATGCCTGCGCGATCTTCAATGATCGCTTGCATCTGGTGAGCTGCTGGCTCACCTGGCAATATCTGGCGGGGGTAGGATTTACCGCTCGCCAGATCGATGCGCGAGATACCTTTTTCAGTGCCAGCCCATATCTGCCCGTCTTTAGCAGTAAACATGCTGAGTATGGTTTTGCCATCCAGGCCATATGTGGCACTGCCATTGCTGGCGATCCCCGTCTGCAAATCCAGGCTGTTCAAGCCGCCCCCAAATGTGCCAAGCAAGAGCTGGCCCGGCGCGGCTTCAAGTATGCTGGTCACCTTGATATTGCTCAGGCTGCCAGCCTGGTCTGAAGCGACATAGCGCCGAAAGGCAGCCACGGATAAATCGACATGGCTGGTACCACTGGTCCAGTAGCCCAGCCACAGGCTGCCACTATGGTCCTGAAAGACCACCTCCACCTGATCGTCTGTCAGGCTGCTATTGTCGCCCGGATCACGCTTGAAATGCTGCATCGATTGCGTTGCCGGATTCCAGCGCAACACTCCCTGGGCGTGCGGTACCATCCAGATTTGTCCCACTTGGTCCTGATAGAGTTCCTTGATGCTGATATTTGCCAACTTGTCAGGCAGGCTTATTCTTGTCCGCGTATCCCAGGCATGCTTGTGCTTCCACAACAACATGCCTTTGCGCAAACCCAGCCACATGTTGCCTTGCCTATCGATCAGGATTTTATTGACTGCATTGATTTTGGATTCAGCACTGGCCGTACTGTCCACACGGTAGTGAACAAAATCATTACTGCCGGGTTCCATGCTATCGAGACCGTTATCGGTCGCCAGCCACAGCTTGCCAGTGGCGTCCAGCGCCAGAGTATTGACGCGTTCATTTGCCAGGCTTTGTTCACGACCAGGCTGATGATGCCACCAGCGTACTTTCCCGGTAGCTGGCACAAAATGGCCCAGGCCATTTTCTGTTGCCAACCACAGACCTTGCTGACCATCGTCAAGCACGTCATTAATGGCACTATTCTGCACTTGCGATGCCAGTTCCCCTGGTATGATAAAACGCTGGAACTGATTCTTTTTTCTGTCGTACAAATGCAGCCCACCTGCAGCGGTGGCAACCCACATACGGTCTTGCCTGTCAAAGTAAACCTGCCTTACCCAGTCACTATTGAGACTATGCTCATCATCCGTGACATTCTTGTACAGGCTAAAGCGATAACCGTCATAGCGCACCAGGCCAGCCTGCCCTCCAAACCAGAGATAGCCCTGCTTGTCCTGCCCTATGGTTTGCACAGCCTGCATAGGCAAGCCCTGCTCCAGACCCACATGCTGGAAACGCAGGGTACGTAAGGCAGATGCCTGAGCTGTCTGAAAAAGCAAGATCAGCGACATTGCCAGCAAGAGAAACAGACATTTTGAATGGCGTAGTGTATTCGACATCAGAAACCAGGAAAAAGACAAGAAAAGCGCAAATAGGCTCAGGCTTGAAGCTTCCGACGAGCCACCCAAGGCATTTTAGCCTTGGATGCCGGGTTTATGTGAAGAGACTGAAGGAACGCAGAATAGCGTGACAAAACTGCTTGTTGGCGGGATGAACCGAAACTGACTGGTACACCTAATCCGAGGGATGGACTGAATAAGTAAAACTCATTTCATCACAAGGATGAAATGAGTCCGGGGATCAAGTAGGTGACTCTTCTACACTGGCAGGCTCGGCAACCGATACTACAAGCGGTGCAGTTGGCACAGTGAGGACTGCGGGTACTGCAGCTACTGTCAACCGGCCGTGCTGTGGCCTGGGTTCGGCCCTTTCCACAACGATATTCCAGCGTTTCAGATAGTTGGTGACCGAGCGGATATGCATTTGCACACCCAGGTGCTTAGTGATGAGCTCAGCCACTGCCGGGCGATTCCATTCAGGAAAATCAAGCTGCAACTGACGCGGCTTCTTAGCCTTGATCATTTCCTGCAACTGTACTTCCTGCTCGCTGCTCAGGGCGCGCCCCTCGCCTGCCCGGCGACCACGCTTATGCGGCAATAATGCATCAGCGCCCTGATTGACATAGCGCGTAATAATCAGACAGACTGCCGTATAGCTGAGACCCAGTTCGCGCGCTATCTGAACTTTCTTGGCACCGCGCTCATGCGCTCGCACCACCTGGCGACGCCGCTCATACTGTTCCATAGCACTCAGGCTTCTGGCATCTTCTTTATTTGTAATCTGTGAACACATTTGCATGACCATACTCATTCTGACATCCTTAAGCTGACAAATTCAACTCCGGTAAGTCTGAGAATATAGGCCATTTAAGACTTGCCGTGCCCTATACTAAAGTATGACCCTGGCAAGAAATGCAGACGCAGTACCCCTCATTTCATGCAGCACGACCAGCCGGAAATACGGCGTTCGCTTGCATGAGTATTTGCCAGCGCCAGCGCAAGATGGGGAGCGTCACCAGCACGATCAGCAAGCAGATCAGCCAGACTGGCAATGCTGGCCACAGCTTGAGCATGCCCAACGAAACCAGCCCCAGAAAAGCCGGAAGTGCGAAAGCAAGTAACAAGGCAGTTTCATAGCGGGACCTGATCCTGGCATAATTATGCAAACTCATGAAACTCAAAGGCAGCAGACAAAAGCAGGCAAGCCAGGCCATCTCTGCTGCATTCGTGGAAGCTGGTGAAAAATGCATGGTGACAGCCACGATCAATAATGTCAGCAGCCATAGGCCAAAGAACTGGCGCAGTAAAAAATGTAGCACGATCCTGGTTTGCTCCGCCTGGGGTGGCAACGCTGCCGCCAGCAATAGCAAGCTGTGCTCCCCTTTGCGTTGGTACATGGTGGCGCGAAGCATGGAAACATATATCACGGGTAGCATGACAAAAGCGACCATGGCAGCAGCGTATGCCAATCCCATGTCGTTCTCAGCAAATTTTGATGAATGATGCAAGAAAACGGCAAAGTAAATACTCAGACCGGCACTCATCAAGGCAACCGATACAAAGCTGGTCAGCCAGAAGACCTGTGCCCCGAAGGCAAAGGGAATTAGCTGCGCAACGGCTGCCGGTGTTCTGCCTGTCTTGTCCACCTTGACCATACACCAGCGCATCAACAAATCATAGGGATTAAAGAAGCGCAGTGAATAGTGTGTCGAGGTCACTTCCTCACCATTCATGGCTTTTTGTATCATGCTAAAGCTTTCTTCTCGCTTGAAATGCTGGTCACCATGAATGGCAAAAACCCAGTGCAAGATCGCTGCGGTCAGGCCCAGCCCTACCAGCATGAGCAAGGCAGGCTGGTTCCAGCTTGCCTGCGGATCCAGGCTGAATCGATTACCCCACCACATCGGTAACTGACTGAGCAGCACCAGGAATATCACTACCCATTTACTGCGCAGGGTCGCAACATAAACCAGCATGGCAAACACGCCTATCAGCCAAGACTGGAAAAACAGACCCTTCAAGTGGGTGACCAGGGTCAATGCAAGGATAGCAGGCATCAGCAATACAGGTATTGCCAGTGCCACCTTCATGTATCGCCTGAGTTGTGGCACCAGGCCTGCATTCGCCGGGCTATATTGCAAGGCCACACTGGGCACCAGCAGAACAAACCAGAATACCAGCAGCACGCCGACCGCAACCCCGATGCCTATGGCGAGCGCCATTAAAATGGATATCGCATCTGATTCATCTTTGCGTGCCAACAAGAACAGAATGAGGGGCAACAAGGCAATTATCCCCAACAAGGCATACAAGATTTTTAAACCAGCAGCATTGCTGCGCGCATAGACAGGCTGCATCCATACCGAGATGATGGCTTTCATATTCTTACTTTCGCGAGCGGTTTGAATTGACGAATGGTGTGCTTCAACATGCTTTTCTATCGTGTCATTTCGATGAAGATGTCTTCCAGACTGAGCTTGTCAACCCGCACACCAGTGCGTGCCTGGAGAACCTGCAATTGTTCAGTGCTGAACTGAGCCAGCAATTTGTCGTCGCCCTCGGCAAAACGGCGCAAGACTTTGTGTGGCTGCAATTGCTGCAGCACTGTAGGGCTGGCACTGATACGCACCGTATTGTCCATCATGTCGTCCAGCGCCTGCTGATGAACAATCTGTCCTGCATGCAGAAAAGCGACATCCATGGCGACTCTTTCGAGATCAGATAAAATATGGGTCGAGAACACGATGGTGGTTTGCTTGTCGATCACCCGGTCTATCAACTCACGCAAAAAATCACGGCGACCGGCAGGGTCAAGGCTGGAGACAGGTTCGTCGAGTATCAGTAATTCTGGCTCATGGGCCAGGGCACGAATGATGGACAGGCGCTGTTTTTGTCCTATCGACAGTTTATTGATAGCTTTGTCAAAAGGCAGATCCCATCCCTGCATCAACGACTCTACCTTGCCGTCATTCCAGCGTGGATAGAGCCGCTGGAAATAGGCCAGCATTTGCCTGGCTGTCAGCCATTCAAACAAATCACTGCGCTGTGGCACGTAGGCGATTCTGGCCTTGGTCGCAGCACTGAGTTGGGCGGCATCTTCACCGTAGAGATTGGTCGTTCCAGCATCGATATCCCGCAAACCCAGCAGACATTCAATCAGGGTAGACTTACCCGCACCGTTACGCCCCAGTAAGCCGACGATACTGCCAGGGGCGATTTGCCAGTCGAGATTTTTCAAGACACTTTGCCCACTGAAGGATTTACTCAATCCTTGTATCTGTACCGGAGCATTTAACTGAGCTTGCATGTTCATTTTCCTTTGAGAATACTGGTCAACAGAGTGATGACGGATTTAGCATCTAGCTCAAGCTGGCTGGCTTCGAGTGCTATGCGCTCAAGGCTGGGACGCAATAATTCCAGCCTTGACGCGAGATCAGAATGGCCCTTAGCCTGGGCCGCTACTTCCATTCCCAAGCCACGGCGACGCACCAGCAAGCCCTCGGCTTCGAGCATGCTGTAGGCCTTGGATACCGTCATGGGGTTGACGCCCAACTCGCTGGCGACATCGCGCACAGATGGCATAGCATCACCTGCGGCAATTTGCCCACCCGCCTGCAGGCGTCGCAATTGTTCTATCAACTGGCGATAGATAGGCTCGCTACTCCCGGTGCTTACCTGAAATATTTCAGCGCCCAACTGGCGCGGCTTGATGTGCGTCATGCCTGGCGTCATGTTATATGCTCCATGTTCCAGCCTCTCATCGTGTTTACATGAATACCTGAACACCTTCATCGTGAGGATGAGCGCGTCATGGTAGCTTCTCATGGGGGCAATGACTAATACAGCAACCTCATGTGTATTAATACAGTAATACACTAGTTTTACAAATTCAAGCAATTTTCAAAAGATGTTGGCAGATTTTCCAACTACCACCACCCAGCAAAAAAACCATGGGAAGCGAGAAACAAAAAAATGCCAGCGGAGCTGGCGTTTTAAACACGACAGACAGGAATCAGAAATGATACCTGCCCTGATGATCCGTTTCTTTGAGCAATCAGTTTACCTGCAATAATAGGGCGAACTGTTCCTATCAATTGCACAAAGAAGTCAGTAGTGTCAAACTTCTGGGTTGTAGTAGAGCCGATGTTGAGAATGTCGGTACCATTGCAGGCGTCCACTATGGTCAGGAAATTGATGATCTGGTTGGTACTAAAATTAGGGACATCCTTGCCGGTACCGCCAATCACATTGACGGCCATGTTGGCCGACGTGAAATTGTTGGTACCGTTGGCCAAGTTGTACTTTTACATCGTGCTGAAAGCATTGAAAGTACCAGCCGTCGTCAGATTCAGGGTCTCGGTTCTCGCTGCATAGACGGTGCCGGTAAATTGCAACATCAGGGCTATGGATGCCGTAATATTGGCATTATTGGTTAGCGCCAGATTTTCAAAGCCGGTGATCGTGGCATTGCTGAGATCAGGTGTCGATGAGGAAAATATCAGACTATCTGTGTCAGTGCCGCCGGTGTAAATACCGAGGATGGTAACGCCCTTGAGGGCAAGGCTACTTTTTCCGTTGCCTATTGATTCAGCAAATAAGCTTAAGATAGTACTTACGCAAAACCGCCCCAACTGCGTTGCGGCACTTCTCCCAGGAGCCGCGTACTAACGTACTGTCTTCGTCGCTACGGTGTAGGCGGGTTTTTGGACAACATGTTGTCCACAGACGTAACAAACCTCTCCGGCAAGGGATGTGTCCTTAAGCGATAGCCTTGCTGCGACAATTTTGCGTAAGTCCTATAAGATTGACTTTTGCATCTTGTGCCTGACCCAGGGTCAGGGTTTATCATCCCTGCTTATGATCAAGAGAAAATGCATGGATACGCGAACAAAATGAAGCTAAAAATAGGTGAACTGGCGAAACGTACAGGGCTGACCGTGCGCGCCCTGCACCATTACGACAAGATAGGCTTGCTTTGCCCGTCGGTGCGAGCGGATAACACTTACCGTTTATACGATGACGAAGACGTATTGCGCCTGTACCGCATACAGGCCTTGCGACGGCTGCAACTGTCGCTGAATGAAATCCGGGCCATACTCGATGATGACAGCGTCAGCATGGGCGATATCGTTAAGCAACAAATCAGCCTGATGGAAAAGCAAGCGCGGGAAGCACTGGCCTTGCGCGACCATTTACTCAACCTGTCCGCACATTTGGACGGCGCGCAGTTACCTGTCGTGGATGACTGGCTGACAGCGCTGGAGATGACCGTGCATAGCGAAAAATATTTCACCACAGCAGAACTTGCTGCCTTGCGCCGTCAACGCACGGCATCGGATACGACAGACAAGTCTGCACTCATCCATGCCTTGCATGGTTTGATGGAAAAGCAGGTGTCGCCACAAGATGCACTGGCACAATCATTGAGCCAGCGCTGGCTACAGTGCATGCAGGACGAGAGCGGCGGCGACGCAGCGATACTGATCAAGTTTTATCAGATGCAAAGTGAAGAAAAGGCTTTGCAATTATTCTCGGGACTGGACCAGGCCACGCTTGACTACATGGTGCGCGCTCTGGCCTGTGCCAGCCTGCCTTTGTACGAGGCCTATTGTCAGCCGGAGGAGTTGGACATACTACGCCAGCATAGCGTGACAGATGCCGCCGCCTGGCCAGCCCTGATCGCTGCCTTGCATAGCGAATGTGTCGCTGGCAGTCGTGTCAGCCATCCCAAAGTGCAGGAACTGGCAAAAGCGTGGCAAGCACTGTCGCTGAAAAAAGCGGGCAATAATCCAGCATTGCAAAAGAAAATCCAGCAAGCCTTTGCTGAGCAGCCGGAGTTACGCATGGGCATAGACAATCGCCTGTTCGCCTATTTACAGTCTGCATTGAAAACCATGGCAGGATAAAATGCCTACTTTCACTTCTTTCCAATCGCTACCATGAATCAAGCCAGTGTCAGTCATGCAGCCAGGATTTTAATGGAACGGCGGCAAAGCGGTACGCAGGGTGATGCCCTGCCTGAGCCACATCGCCCGCGTGATCTGGATACGGCATTTGCCATCCAATGTGCCGTCAGCAAGTGGATGGATCAAGCCATCGTTGCCTGGAAATGCGGCATGCCCGCAGCAGACAACTGGATAGTGGCGCCTATCTATGCAAATGATGTGCATGAAGCGAATACACAGCCATGCGCGGTCTGGGCCAGACACGGACAGGTCAAGATAGAACCAGAACTGGCATTTGTACTCGCGAATGACTTACCTGCCAGGATAGCAAGCTATTCACCCGCAGATGTTGATGGTGCAGTGGCAGAAACCAGGCTGGCACTGGAGCTAATCGATAGCCGCTATGCGCATGCGGAGCAACTGAATTTTTATGACCACTTTGCTGATGGCTTGTTCAACCAAGGCCTGCTACTCGGCCCTGTCGTGAATTCAAACATAGCCAGGCAGACCAGCCAGTTCGCTATCAAGTTGACTATCGCCGGCCAGGAAAGCGTCACATTGAATGGACAACATCCGGCCAGACGGCCACGCCTGCCCTTGTACTGGCTGGCAGAATTTTTACGCAGCAAGGGGATTGGCTTGCAGGCAGGCCAGGCTGTTATTACGGGATCCTATGCAGGCAGCCCTTCAGTGCCTGTCGGTACGGATATCCAGGTGCAGTTTGGTGAACTGGATTTCATACGGACTCATTTTGAAGGAAAATAAACCAGCACCTCGTGGCTTGCCTGAAGTGACGGGCCATTTTCGCCCACGCATCACCCTGCAAACCCTGCACAGGGGGGATGGCTTACTGGGCATGAAACCCAGTGGTGACTTTGGCCCACGCGGTGGCAGTGTCACGGTGGTGGAGATCGACTGGCTGTATCGGACCAACACCGGGCTGAACTGGCAAACCCCGGCACCTACAGCCTTGCTGAACCGCAGACCACATTCCACCCAATTATTGCACGATGCAGATGGCAAGCCTCTGAGTCTGCTGCGTGATCTGGGTGCAGAAGCAGATGCACTCGACAAGGTGTGGGATATAGGCTTGCAACCCTTGCCCGCTGCCAGCCTGCAATGGCGCAACGGCAGCATTGCAGAAAATTTTGGGCCGATCTGGAGCTTGGTGCAAGAAGGATTTTTTGCCGACTTCTGGGCTGAAAAATTACCTGAAATGCAGGCGTTGGGCTGGCAAGTTATAGTGCGCCCCGGCTTTGCACATGAGAGCGTGCCTGTCGATGCCTGGCATCTCATCATCGATGAAAACACAGGTGCGATTACTGGCAAGCAGGTGGTATCACGCATGCGTGGCCGTAACGAGGTCATCACGCCACTCGGTCTGCCAGCGCGCGAAGGCTCATGGATGCTGAGCCTGGGCATAGAGATCGAAGGTGAGGTACTGGACCTGGTGCCCATGCTGGCACACCTGTTGCAACGCGATGCGCGCTGGTTGAGTGCCAGGCAAGTACGACAGATTGACGACATGGCCATCATACAATTACGCGCCCCTGGTGGCAGGCGTATTGATGCCATCGCAGCGCCGCTGAAAGCTATCGTCATCCACATGCTGGATTTACTGACCGACAGGCCGCAAGCGGAAGGACCAGTACCACTGTCTACTTGGGACAGCTACAGGCTGGAAGCCTTGCGCGTCAGCCTGCTCGATAGCCAGCCTGCACGTGCAGGTGACTATGGAGGTTGGCAATTGCAGGGCGATGTGGGCTTGCGCAGCCTGGCGCAACGCCTGAAGAAAGTTGGCAGCCCGCGTGTAGTGGCTGCACCGGAGGGTTTAGGTGTGACTCTGCGTCCTTATCAATTGCACGGCGTAGCCTGGCTGCAATACCTGCGCGAACAACATCTGGCTGGCATACTGGCCGACGATATGGGGCTGGGGAAAACAGCCCAGGTACTAGCCCATTTGCTGATAGAGAAGCAAGAAGGCCGGATGGACATCCCTGTCCTGATCGTGCTGCCGACTTCACTGATTTTCAACTGGCAAGCCGAGGCGAGGCGGATGGCCCCAGCCCTCAGCGTATTGACGCTGCAAGGGCCAGAGCGCGCAGACTTGTTTGCAGATATCAAGCAAGCTGATGTGGTGCTGACGACTTACCCTCTATTGTGGCGCGACCTTGAGGTATTGAAGGCGCAGGAATTTCATTTGTTGATCCTCGATGAAGCGCAAACAGTCAAGAATGCAGCCAGCCGCAGTGCTGATGCGGTACGACAGATACGCGCCCGACACAGGCTGTGCATGACAGGTACACCATTGGAAAATAATCTGGATGAGCTATGGGCGCAATTTGATTTTTTGATGCCAGGCTTTCTGGGTGACATGCGCAGTTTTTCACGCTTGTGGCGCAAACCCATAGAGGTCAATGGCGAAACCCTGCGCGCACAATTGCTGGCGCAACGGGTGCGTCCGTTCATCTTGCGACGACGCAAGGATGAAGTGGCGACAGAATTGCCACCTCGCACGGAAGTCATCAAGCGCCTGCGTCTGCAAGGTAAGCAACGTGAATTGTATGAAAGCGTGCGCGTTGCCGCTGATGAACAGGTGCGCCGTATATTGCAACGCAAGGGCTTTGACGGCGCACAGATCACGATACTGGATGCGCTGTTGAAGTTGCGCCAGGTCTGTTGTGACCCAGCTTTGCTGAAAGGCCAGAATCTGCCTCCAGAAATGGAAAGAGCCAAGCTGGAAATGCTTAGCGATATGCTACCTGCCCTGGTGGCAGAAGGCCGCCGCGTACTGGTGTTTTCACAATTTACTGAAATGCTGGAACTGATTGCCACTGCGCTCACTGAACTGGACCTGGCTTATCTGATGTTGACTGGTAAAACCGCAACGGCCAGCCGTGGTGCAGTGGTGGCCCAGTTTCAAAACAAGGAAGTGCCCATCATGCTAATCAGCCTGAAAGCAGGTGGTGTGGGCCTGAACCTGACTGCGGCTGACACCATAATTCATATGGACCCCTGGTGGAACCCGGCCGTGGAGGAGCAGGCCAATGCCCGTGCTCATCGCATAGGTCAGGAGCGAGCTGTCTTTATCTATAAATTATTGGTGGAGGGCAGCATAGAAGAGCGCATCATGGGTCTGCAGGCACGCAAGGCTGCTTTGGCAGAGGGTGTGCTGGGCAGCGATACTGCCCTTGCCAGCAAATTCAGTGCAGAAGACTTGCAAACCCTGCTGGCCCCATTAAGTACGGTGGCCTGAAGCTTGTTCACGGCATCATCCTGCGTCAATTCCCTCTTTGTAGTCGCTTTTATGTCAATTTTACAAATTTTGCATTTTTGTACATTGACAAAAAAACACAATTGGCACATCTTAGTAACAAGTGCGTAGTAAGTAAGCGCGCGAGCATGTTACGCTTGAGTAAAATTCCATACGGCAACATACACTTTTCCAGCAGTAGTTTCTTATTGGCAAACTGATCGCCCTCATCGCTACAAGTCGTACGTAAGGTCAGCCAGGCTTCATCTCCGTCAGCAATGTTGAAATGGCAGGTTCTATATGATGACTACTTCACGCAATCGGTACATTGGCATCGTGACGGTGCTGTACTTTTTATTTGCGATGGCGTGGATATTATTGTCTGACAGCCTGTTGACAAGCTTTAGCGATATTGAAGCAATTACCTGGCTATCAACGGTCAAAGGTGTATTCTTTGTTGTCATCACGACTGCATTGATTTTTTTGGCTATGCGTGCGGTTCCGCAAGTAAGTCTTCATGAGCAATCTGCCCTGGATAGTTCGTTGCTTTCAGCCTTTCACTCACAGTTTCAGCTACGCTGGCCCATTTATCTGCTGGCAATTGCACTGCCCTTGTCTGTCCTGTTGCTGCGCATGGCGATGGCCCAGAGTTTTGAAAACCGGCCCATGCTGATCATGTTTGTGCTTCCCATCATTTTAAGTGCAATGCTGGGAGGACTAGGCCCTGGCCTGGTGTCAACATTGGTCGCCAGTGTGGGACTAAGCTACTTCCTCATCCCGCCTTTGCATAGTTTTGCCATTAAATCCAATCAGGACATTCTGCAACTGGGCTTTCTGGTGGTGAATGGCATTGCGGTCAGCATACTCAGCGAGGCAGTACGCGAGTCTTTGCAAAAGGTGAAAAATAGTCGTAATTTGCTCGATGCCATCATCAGCGGTACTTCTGATGCCATTTTCGTTAAAGACCTCAAAGGGCGTTATGTACTGGCCAATGAGTCGGTTACCAGGTTCATCGGCAAACCTGCGGATGAAGTCATTGGACATGGTGACCATGATCTCTTCCCGCCAGAGTCTGCTCAATTGATAGCCAAAATCGATCAAGGCGTGTTAAGCAGCGGCCAGATACAGTCGCATGATGAAAGTATTAGAACCCACAGTGGCAAGTCCATCGTATTCATGGTGACCAAAGGGCCGATGCTGGACAAGTCTGGCAACGTTCAAGGCTTGTTTGGCATCGCCCGCGACATCACTGAGCGCAAGGAGGCCGAGGCTGCCCTGCGGGAAAGTGAAGCTGCCATGAAAGTAGCGCAGCGCCTAGCCGCCGTCGGCAGCTGGAACTGGGATGTGCGCAGCGATGTGCATACCTGGTCGGAAGAAGTGTATACGATTTATGGTCGGGACCCGGCGCTGCCACCTGCCGCCTACCCTGAAGTGCAGCAATATTTCACGCCCGAGAGCTGGTCCAGACTGGCAGCAGTAGTGGAAGAAGCCGTCAGGCATTGCACCCCCTATACCTGCGATGCAGAAGTTGTCCGGCCAGATGGCAGCCACCGTTGGGTTATCGCCCGTGGCGAAGCCTTACAAGATGCAGAGGGCAGGCTGATCAGGCTGCATGGAAGCGTGCAAGACATCACTGAACGCAAGGTCGCAGCCATGCAATTACAAGCCAGCGAAGAGCGCCTGCAAATGGCCATCGCTGCCACCAGCGAGGCGCTGTGGGATTGGGATGTTCCTTCCAACAAGGTCTATCGCTCACAACGTTACTATGAAATGACTGGCTATTCAGAGAATGAAGATACCCAGGATATGGATTTTATCAAGCGCCAGATTTTTCCTGACGACGTCTCTCTGGTCTTACAACATATCAAAAACTACAGGACCACTCACAGCGCCGATATCGATTTTGAATACCGCCTGTTAACCAAGCAAGGTGAGGTCAAGTGGGTGCATGCTAGGGGCCGCGTCGTTGGCCGCGATAGCAAGGGTAACGCCTTGCGTGTGGTCGGCACACTGGCAGACATCAACGAGAAAAAAATTATTGCCGCTGAGTTGCTGGAGAGGGAACAAAGGCTGGAGCGCGTGATGTTGGGCTCGGATCTTGGATATTGGGACTGGGACTTGGTCAACAATACCTTCAAGGTCAGCGCACGTTGGGAAACCATGTTGGGTTACGCACCTGGCGAAATGAAGGTCAGTCCTGAACACTGGTCAGATCATGTTCACCCTGATGACTTGCGAATGGCACAAGAGTCCCTGAACAGGCATATCCAGGGACAAACGGCCAGCCATGAACTGGAATTGCGCCTGATGAGCAAATCCGGCGAGTGGCGCTGGGTGCTGACCAGAGGGGCCATTGTTGCCAGAGGTGAACAAGGCAAACCTCTCATCATGTCTGGCACACACACTGACATTACCGCACAAAAAATGATGGAATTGGCACAGCGCGAGGCTGCCACCGTGTTTTCCAGTAGCTTTGAGGGCATCATGGTGGTCAATCCTCAGGGTTGCATTACCAAGATCAATCCAGCCTTTACCCGCATCACAGGCTATACAGAAAAAGAAGTGTATGGCAAATCCACCAAGATACTGGCATCTGGCCACCACAATGCCAGTTTTTATGCCGAGATGTGGAATGCCGTCAAGGAAGATGATTTCTGGCGTGGCGAAATCTGGAACAAGCGCAAGAATGGCGAAGTTTTCCCGGAACTCTTATCCATCTCTTCGGTTCGCGACGCTGCCGGTGAGATACAGCACTATATTGGCATCTTCACCGACACCAGCGAACTCAAGACCCATGAAGCAGAACTGGACCGCATGGCCCACTATGATCCGCTGACAGGTGCTCCTAATCGCCGCTTGCTGGCAGATCGCCTGAGCCAGGCCGTCAACCGCGCCAATCGCACCAATAAGTCACTGGCAGTTTGCTTTCTCGATCTGGATGGATTTAAAGAAATCAATGACAAATATGGGCACACTGTCGGCGACCGCCTGTTGATAGGCGTGACAGAAAATCTCAAGCATGTTCTGCGCGCTGACGACACATTAGCCCGTTTGGGAGGCGATGAATTTGCGGTGCTGCTATCCGACATTTCTTCAGCAGAGGAAAGTGCGATGATATTGGACCGCGTCTTGGTGGGCGTCAGCAAACCGATACAGATAGATTTGAAATCAGTAAGCATCACAGCCAGCATAGGTGTCAGCCTGTACCCGGATGACAATGTCGATTCCGACACTCTACTACGCCATGCTGACCACGCCATGTATCTGGCCAAGGAAGCTGGCAAGAATCGTTACCATCTGTTTGACCCTGAAAATGACCGCAAGGCGCAGCAGCGCCGGCAGATACTGGAAAGGCTGGAAATTGCGCTGGACCAGAATGAATTTATCCTGTACTACCAGCCCAAAGTAGATTTGATCACCGGTGAAATAGTCGGCGCAGAAGCACTGATACGCTGGCAACATCCAAATCGCGGCATACTTTCCCCTGCAGAATTTTTACCACACATTTATGGCAGCAAACTGGAAAAACCCCTGGGGGAATGGGTTATCAAGGCAGCCATACAGCAAGCCTACCACTGGCAACTACGCGGCATCAGCATCCGCGTGAGCGCCAATATCAGCGCCCATCATTTGCTGGCACCCGATTTTTGTGACTACCTGCAAGCTGCCCTACGGGCCCACCCATATTTCCAGGCCACCAATTTTGAGCTGGAGGTATTGGAAACCGCCGCCATTGCCGATATGGAACAGGCTGTTGCCATACTCAATCGCTGCCGTCAGTTAGGCATACATTTCGCACTTGATGATTTTGGCACGGGCTATTCATCCTTGACCTATCTGCGCAAGTTGCCAGTAGATACCCTCAAGATAGACCAGAGCTTTGTACGCGACATGCTGACCGATGTTGAAGACCTGGACATCGTCGAAGGCGTGATACGCCTGGCAGGTGCTTTTAACCGCCAGGTCATTGCCGAGGGCGTCGAAACCATGGCACATGGCGCGAAGTTACTGGAACTGGGTTGCCGCCTGGCGCAGGGCTACGGCATCTCCCGCCCCATGCCGGCAGACCAGTTTGTTGATTGGTCTGCACGCTGGAAGACAGAAGCACGCTGGCGCGACTTGCGCACCAAGCCAGCCCTGCAAATTTTGCACTAATTCTGTATCACGCTAACAATCCCGCCGACTTACTTTTTACGGAATACCAAATCCCACACTCCATGGCCAAGGCGCAAGCCACGGTTCTCAAATTTTGTCACTGGGCGATAATCTGGGCGTGGCGCATACGCTTCAGCAGTATTTTCCAAGGCAGGTTCAGCACTCAATACTTCCAGCATTTGCACGGCATATTCTTCCCAATCTGTCGCACAGTGCAGGTAGCCACCTGGTGCAAGACGTGAGGCCAGCAAGGCCACCAGCGGCCCCTGTATCAGACGACGCTTGTTATGGCGTGCCTTGTGCCAGGGATCAGGAAAAAACACGTGTATGCCATGCAGGGACGCTGGCACGATCATGCTTGTCAGCACTTCAAAGGCATCATGCTGGATGATGCGCTGGTTTTGCAAACCCATTTCATCCGTCAGTTTGAGCAAGCTGCCCACACCGGGGGTGTGTACCTCAACGCCGATGAAGTTTTTCTCTGGCATGCCAGCAGAAATTTTGGCACTGGTCTCGCCCATGCCAAAACCAATTTCAAACACCGTCGGTGCCTGGCGGCCAAACGCCGCATCGACATCCAGTGGAGCTTTTTGATAAGGGATACAAAAACGCGGACTCAGGTTTTCTATCGCCCTGGCCTGCGCATCAGACAAGCGCCCGGCGCGGGTGACAAAACTACGGATGCGGCGTTCAGTAGGGTCGTAAAACAGCGGTTTAATACCGTCAGCAGGTTTGGATTCAGACATACGGAAATGATAGAAAATAGGAAGAAGTTCTGTGGCGCGGGACAGGGCATCAAGGTCATGCTCATGTGGTGAATGTGAACACACATATCAACCATGCAAGACGCGCCCAGCCAGTGCAGACCCGCAAAGTCGATATTTTAACAGAAGGGATGGGGAAGAAGAAATCTGGCTTTTTTGGCATGCAAGCAGACCAGCTTGATTGGTTTACAGATGATTTGCAGCATTGCACTGCTTTCTGCCTGGACAAAGCAGGCCTTTAGCCTGCGTCTAAGCTTGACCTGATTGACTTCCACAACGGACAAATCCTGCGCCTATGCATGTGCACAGGATTTGTTTTAACTGGCGACAAATGTCGCCAGAAAATAATATCTATCTCTTTTTGACTTCGCAACAGAATTTTTCGTTAGTTTCAGATAATTCTGGCACTGGTGCGCCCAAGATTTTTTCTGCTGCTTTCGCATTGCTTTTATTCTTCTGGCCAGGTGTCAACAACATGCTCAGCTTATCGGTTTCGACTATGCCATACTCTGGCACACACACTGAGCCACCGCAATCAGACTGAAATACGAGCATTGCCTTTCCGGATTTATTTTTTAAGCATGCCGCATCAAAATTACCTGCACCAAGCGTAAACAATTTTTTCTTCTCTTTACCCTTTATGCCATAGAGATCAAATTTCGTCTCCAACGGCCCTCCTTCGTTTTTCATCTGTACTTCGAATTTGCTTTCGCCACAGGTGGTCGTCACCGTTTCAGCATAAGAGGAACAGGTGATAGTTAGCAAGGCGAATGCTGCAGATATAAGTTTGTATAGACTGACCATCAAATTATTCCCTTTAGATTAAAAATCACGAGCTAATCACCTTTTAAAATTTTCAGGTACTGATTTGCAAGTGGCATCACAATATCGTTAGAAATTCCCAGACCACCGTAATTTTTGCTTGGTCCATCATGATGATATTTATATGCATATTCTATCCCCTGCCCACGTTTTTGTGCGAGATTCAAATTATCTACCGTATGTTTTACCAAAGCATCGGCCTGAGTACCGAGATCCCAGCGATTTGCATTGTTTACTCCATAATGCTTCCCCGTTTTATCTATAAACTGTCCGAGGCCAGAAGCGGAAGTTGTGCCAGCAGTAGCATCTGGATTAAATCCTGATTCGGTATGCGCAATCGCCAAAACCAGAGCAGTTTGCTGATCATTTAAACCTGCCTGTCTGGACTTTGCGATAAGGGCATTAATTGCAGATTTCTGAACATCGGGATTAGCATCACCCCAAACACGAGAATTTCCGGCCATTCTACCGTTTGAATTGTCAATTTGATCGTAGATGTGCGATCCATCAACAATCTGATCCTGACTGTATTTGGCACCCTTCTTTTTCACCAACATCTTAGAATAGTCGATCGGGCTATCAGAGAAATTTTCACTCGCTAGATTTCCGCCATCAATAGAATTCTTCGTACTACCAATTCCAGAACCTTGAATCTGTGCTTTTAATATCTGAAGCTTACCAGCTGCAGCATCCAAAAAACCACGATCTTTTTCAGCTTGAAATCTTGCATCGCTATACTCTGGCACTTGGGTACTTTCATTGAATAAAGTGCCGTAAAGATTCCGTGCCGCCGCTATTCCGTATTGTGCCTTAAGTCTGGCGCTATCCAGTAATGACCTGTTTTGTTCCGCGCTGAACCTGGTATCATTAAATTCGGCAGAAGACCTTGGCTGTCTAATGCTCTCCCAAAGATTCTCCCCTGACTTGAGAAAATCTCTTTTGGCAGCATCAGCATATTGCATCTTGAGTCTTACACTATCCCAAAAACTGCGATTCCTGTCAGCTTCAAACCGTGCATCACTAAACTCTGGTCGATTGGAATCTATTTGATTATTCGCGATACCAATATTCAATGGCAATTTTTTTCCTGAAGTGTTTTCCTGGTATTTACTTCCAGGCATAGCGCCAAGCTCAGATCTGCGAATGGCATCAAATCGTGCGTCGCTAAAACTAGCGCGATCATTTTTGGGCAGATATACATCTATATGTGAGTCATCTTCATTAGTTGGAGCAGGTGCTGTCAAATCTCGATTTTGATAAATTCCTAATCGATTGGGATCACGCATCGTTAAATAATAATCTATGCCATTGGAAGAAATGATACCTGATTTGGAATCGCTCGCGAGTGTGTTCGTGCGCCTGTTGAGCAAATCTATTTCCCTCTTCATATCATCCTGGCCCGGGCTGGATTGATCATAATCCGAGTCTCCAGTTGTGTCCTCCTTCTCTAAGTATCCACTTATCAATTTGTCGAATCCGGTCTCGTCACGATCATTGTCATTTCCGGAGAATTTCGATAGCAGTCCCCTTGCCAGAGGCGTTCCTTCCATCTCATTTAGTGGATCTTGATGCAAGCGTGAAGGTAAGTAGGCATCGCTATTTTTTATATTCGCAGAGAATTCACTAGGAGCCGATGATCTGATCAGATTGGCATATTGATTCAACTCACCAGCACTTGGCGTATAACCATAGTTCTTCTTGAACAGGGTTGACACGGTGCAGCCAGCGGCATTCAGGTCTCGCGTGTTAAAGTCTCCTGTTTCATATCCAGATTTTTCTGATCGCAAGAAGTTGGACTTGGCCCACTCGGCGTCGTCATCTATCGCTCCCCGGTCACGCAAGATGGAAGGAAACAGTGCATTGCCATTGTCAGAGCGGGGCAATCTTTCATCAAAGTCACGCTGTGCCTCAGCATAGCCAGATAGCATACCTGGGTCAAACCTTGGCGTGTTCATTTTATTTAAGTAACTATTATCTTCATCAAGCTTCAAATTTTTATACAGATCAGACAAGTCAGATTCATCTTCGTAAAGTTTATATGTCATATTTTCCTCTTGATATTGGTTGCGGCATGCTCATGCATCTCACAGGCGATTTAGGTGATATGTGCCAACAGAGCGGACGCACAGAGTGCTGCCTGTTGGCATATATTTGTAAAAGCGACGGTGGAGATTTTTTCTTGCGCAGTGAGGGTGGCAATCTGTGAACCAGAACCCGGTCTCAATGCTCGCATCGCTATTAGGATTTAGCTCGGACGTTTTGTCGTAGCGACCAGATCATTGAACAAGCCACTAACGAAAGGCCAGGCTTGCTCAATTTGCGCTTCCACATTCAGACTGGTAGCGATGAAATTGCGTATGATCAGAGCCTTGCTATTGCCTGGTGTCGCAGGGATCAGGCTTTCTATGTCCAGTATCAGTTTCTTGATTTGCTCTTTGTGTTCAGCCAGAAAGCTGATGACTTGCAATATGGTTGCGGCGATTTTCAGCATGGTTTGTCCTTTAAAATTGACATGTATATTTCAAAGTGATGCCGTCGATTGAGGTGACGTAGTCGCGGGCCGAGACAGCTACGGAATGTGGTGTCGGGCCCGGCAAGTGGGTTGTCGCTCTCGACAATTGCCCTGTCAGGATGGCGCTGCAGGCAATTGTTGCAGCAAGTGTCGATATTGCGGGTAAGAGACCGTCTATCTAAGCAGCGCGTGCTCTCGATCTATAATGATCTCGACCGGCGGCAAGGATGAGGGTTTGACTATTTAAAAATGGGTAGCAGTAACCACCATCACTTTGTCAGATGTGTGATGGTGGTTAGGTTGCTAATTTCAAAAGGCTGAAGGTGACGGGAGGTAAAAAGTATTCACGTTGGACCTACATTTTTTTGGGACAATTCGGCTCGACATCATATCCCAGGGAAATATACAAATGACTGAGTTTCTTCTTTCCCTCCCGCCTGATCAAATGCATTCCCTCTGAGCTATAACAAGTTGACACGGTTGAAACCACTTTTTTATCAGTGATTTGATATTGCATACCTTTGGCTTGAACATTCACATTTTTCCCTATAACAGCAAATCCCATAAAAGGATCTGGATAAGAGACGGAATTATTGAATTTCAAGCGATATGCATGTATCTTCCGATTGCTCATCTCATCGGTAACAACATCACCAGGGTCTAATTGAATTTCCTTCTCAATTACCGCTTTTGTACAGCATTGTGCTTTGCCACCTTTACCAGGAAATTCAAGCTGAATTTCATCTGCTCCAGATAAAACTCCAGCACTAAATAGCAAGGGAGGCTTATCAGGAAATACTTTTACAAATCCATCAAGAGCTGTCGCCGCGTTTATTGACTGGGATAGTAATAATCCCATTGATAGCATGAGTGTATTTTTAATTTCCATCATCTGACCAGTGTGGTTTATCGGATACTAACTTTCGCACACCATAGCTCGCTCCCACGGGATAAAGGTCACTTTCCTTATCTATTCGGACGGAATTACCATTTGCATCAGCAACGGTGCGACCAAGCAAACCAGTAACCCTCATGTCTACCGCTCCTCGAGCAGTATGTCGTGAGACGAGTGCAGGTGGATAAACAATACCATAAGCTTGTTTCATTTGTCTTGCTGCATTGACAGAATCACTTGGGACTGGATGCACCCATTGAACAGGTACACCTGCCATTGGCGGAACATCCTCTGGATTAATCTGACCACTAGCAATCTTATGTGCGTAATGCATTAGATAAGCTCGCTCAGATGGTCGGTAAGTAGCATCCACATTGATGTCGCCGCCCCCACTACGTATTGCTTCGACAAATCTATTCATACTTGACTTAAATTGAGGATGAAGATCATCCAACGAACGACTTGTAGGAAATCGACTTACCCACGTCGGACCGCTCAAAACAAAATCAGCAGGATTTTCTTGTGTTTGTGAAGTTGTCGAAGACGAGATCGATGGATTATTTTTAGCGTTGCGCATTGACAATCGTGTCTGGTCTCTATCGAAAATTTCCTGTTCCAGCTCGGGGGGGATTGGTAAGCGATTCAGGTTGACATATTGAATCATTTCATTGGCGCCGGCTGTGTATCCATAATCTTTCTTAAATAGTGCAGCCACATCATCTCTTCCTCGGACCGGAAAGGCACCATCAAAGTTCCTCTCGGGGTAAGCATTTTTCTCTGAACGCAGAAAGTCAGATTTCGCCAATTCACCCGGATTGGATATCACGCCTATGGACTCTGTGCGACTTGGTTGAAACTCTCTAAAACGGGCCATGTCTTGTCCGTAACCAAAGTCCATACCACGAGAAAATGGTGGAGGCTCTGACCTTAGTTGAAGATCATCATTGCCATTACTCCATGGCGAATAGCTTTCATTTTCCCGTTCACCTGATGTATCGATGAGATAAGGGAGTCCATCTTCTCCAAAAATTCTTTGGAAATTTGCCATTGTTTTTTCCTTCTTAAAATGGATTTGCTATGCCTACTCTTGTCTGTGTTTACGCATAGCTGTCAAAAAAGCGCTAATTTTTGTACAAAAAAGCTGCCCAAACCAGGCAGCCTCTCTCTCGCAATTCTTCGCAAATTCGTAGTCTAGCCAGGCCGTTTGGTAGCTGCGACCAGATCATTAAACAAGCCATTGACGAAAGGCCAGGCCTGTTCAATTTGCGCTTCCCCATTCAGACTTGTGGCGATGAAGTTGCGTATGATCAGAGCCTTGCTATTGCCTGGTGTCGCAGGGATCAGGCTTTCTATGTCGAGTATCAGTTTCTTGATTTGCTCTTTGTGTTCAGCCACAAAGCTGATGACTTGCAATATGGTTGCGGCGATTTGCAGCATGGTTTGCCCTTTAAAATTGACATTTATATTTCAGGGTGATGCCGTCGATTGAGTTGAGGTAGTCGCGCGCCGAATCAACCACGGAATGTGGTGTTGAGCCCGGCAAGCGGATTGTCGCTGTCGACAATTGCAGTGTCAGGCTGGTGCTGCAACGTGGCTGTTGCCATAGGTGTTGGTATTGCTGGCACGCTGCCGATGAAACTATGATCTTCGATTGGAACGGGTTGCCCTGTTTTTGCTGGCAATAGACCGACTCTTTTAGAGGTAATGACAGGGAGCACGACACCGACAAGACTGACGACGCCAATAGCAAGACCATTGAGCTGTTCTGACGTGATGGCCAAATGGATACCAAATGCGTCACCAAATTGCGCCAGCGCACCCAATGCTGCGGCCAGAGCGGCGACTGAGATGCCGCCGTTTTTCCAGAGTTCAACATCGCTGATCTCGCTGCCTTTGCGAAAAAGATTAATGACTGCATTGATTTTTTCAAACATGATCTGTCTCCCATAAAGCATTGTTTGCCAGGCGGTTGACCCAACCCGCACCAAAGGTAGGCCAGTTGGATAATTTGGTGTAGAACTTGATGCGGTGAGCAAGCATGCGTTTGAGCAGTTTGTCGGCATTGAACTTGCCAACTGCTGCCAGGGTGACGGGGCCGATGATGCCGTCTTCAGCGACACCAACGGCACGTTGCAGCAATCTTGCTGCCGTGCCAGCTCCGCAGTTGACCGCGCAATCGAAGAATTCAAAGGCAACGACCAACGGGAATTGGTCCAGCTGATTAGCATCCCAAAAATCACGCTTGTAAAGTGCTTTGGCTTGCTCTGCCGTGAGCGCTGCAATATCCAGCTTGGGGTAGCTACGCTGGCTGATACCGAACCGGGTAAGTTTGCCAGCATCCAGCGGATGGTTGCTGGTGCCACCTTCGTTTTTTAATATGGGAGCAATGCAAGTATTAAAGTTGTTCATGTTGATGTTCTTTCCATCGTTGTTCTGCTTCTAGTCTTTCAATTTCTGTTGTTTGCAGGCTGACCCAGCGCTGGCGTAGCAGAATGAGCGAAATCGCTATGCCGATGAACATGGAAGCAATCGACAAGTAACCTTGTAGTTCGGCAATTGAACTTAAGGGTGCAATTGCTGTAGTGATCGCTGGCACGGCGAGTGCAGTTTTTGGGTTGTTGATAATAGCTTCTGCCACATGGCTGGCGGCAGTTTCAGCGTGATCAGGTAGTTTCATGTAAAGATTTCTGGATGAATTTTTTAATATTTCGGGGGCGAAATTTCTATGTCTGAAAGTCTTAGAGTCTGGAAGACTGCAAGACTGGAAGTGCTATGCTCGGGAAATATCCACGCGAATACTAGATGTAAATTTAATTTTAAGTTGCGTCGAGAGCTTATTCTCTACTCAAAATAAATGACCCGCCGAAGCGGGTTACTTATTAAATAACTCAGTTTTTGGTATACTGGTTTTATGCTTGCCAGGTTGACTTTCAACTGACGCTGTTTAACGAATATTTTTAAAAATAGAAATATTGTCGTCAGCGACAACACAAAGATAGAAAGTTGTTGTCTGACGAATTTACCTCAAAATCGTCCTGCATCAAGGGTTTTATATCAGGAAAATATCCTCTGCCGCCAAGATATGGTTTCGTTGGATCATCTTCCAAAGCGCGCCGCCATGGATCAAGATTCGGTGACAAAGAAAATCCAGCTGTTAGCTGCTTTATCTGTTGCGGCAGTGCGTCACGCATTGCTGATGTCAATCTGGCATTCTCAAAAGCCATTCTGCTGCGCAGCGCATCTTGTTGCAGTTGACGGTCTTTAGCGCTTTGTAATGTTTGCTGATAGCTCTGCATTGCACCACCCAGTGCCTGCCCCAGGGAAATGGGCGTACGAGACGGGCCACCTGCTTGTAGCAAAGCGGCGGCCATAGCCATTTGGGCCTGCGATTGTGCATCATTATCACTGCCTGAAAATAGGTCGAGTAATCCCATAATAATCCTTAACTATTCAAAATATCGCCGGTCTCACTATCTGGATAGCGCTTAGTATGCCGGACACATTGCTGATTGTTTTGCGAACTTAATATCTGCAAGAACCCTGGTGTATTGAGTGAAGCAATAATTCAGAGCGCTACTGGAGAACAACAATTGAAGCGGAATTGAAAGATGTTGCCTGACCATCACGATAAGGTGTAGATAGAGGCAATAGCCATCAAGCAAATTTCAATTATAATCATTTACTACCAGTACTTGCAGGCGTATTTGCAGTGCTATGCAGTGCTAAATTGTTTGTACATATTAAGGCCCGCCAGTGCGCCGCCTAAGAGGTTAGCCCCCTGGTTCTGATACATCGGCGCTGTTGCATTGGTAGTTTGCGTACTGCCGAGGTTAGCATACGGTGCAATCAGATTATTCACTTTCATTGCCCGATTGATACCAGCATCATTGGCGCTCATTGCCTGATTGTAAATATTATTTTGTATTCCGCCGAGCAAACCAGCGCCTGTCGCCATGTTCTGGCTATTCATTTGATTCGTACTTAGCTGCCATGCACCATTCTGCATGTTGGCTTGCTGACGGTTATTCAGGTTGGCAAGATTCATTTGTTGATCACCTTGGTAATTAGTCATATTTGCTTGCTGTTGTAACTGAGCATTTTGCAAAAATGAATTGGCCATGGCTTGAAATGCTTGTTGTTGCGACTGATTTATCGAGTTTGCATTGAATTGATTGCCTTGGTTAATCATGCCTGCATTGGCGAGATTAACCTGATTTGTCGCTGCAGCATTTGCACCTGACACCCCATATTGCTGTCCAGATAAGCCCATGGCTGCAGCGAGTTGATTTTGGCGGTCCTGCGTATACTGTTGCGCCTGTGCCTGGACAGCTGCATCAGTTTGATTTTGAGCGACCTGAGACAATGTACGCGTCAAATTTCGTGTTAGTGAGTCAGCCGCTTTGCCCTCAGCCAAACCTTGTCGAGATCCGCCATATTGGCCATTGACAATTGCATCACCCCGAATTGATGGCAGCAAATCCTGCTTGAAGCTGGTTAGCATGTCATCTTTGAGATTTTGAAAATTTGCCGAACTCTGATTCAAGCCTTTTTGAATTGCACCAGCGAGGTAGGGATTATTCCCTTGCTCGCCGTAAATTAAGTTTCTCAGTGCCGGATTTAAATTTAAATCGTTTTGGCTGGGTGCGTTGATCTGTGCTGCTGGCGCTGCGGTAGCAATACCTGCACGTTCTGCAGCATACCCATTGGGCGCGAAGCTAAGTGCAGCCTGCATCGGATTTGTGTAATTGCTGTACGCCGCCAGCATGTGGGGCGATGACAGCGGATTATTCATCAGATTTAAGGCGCTATTTCGTTGCTGCTCAAAGTCGTAAGCAGAAAATTTGCCAACATAGTTGTCTGACGCCTGATTAGATATGGCCAACCCTGCATTTTGTGGTTGATCCAGATAGCCCTGGAACCTGCTCAAAAGCCCTGGCGTGCCTGCTGTGTAATCGGAATCGGCGTAAACTGGTTGTCCGTTCTCGTCGGTACCATTTGATTTTGCTCCTTCTTTTAAGGTTCTTCCCGTTCCATACAGCATTGCAGCCATGCGCGGGTCAATTTCATTTTTTACGGTTTGATTACTGGGGGCTGATGAAGACGGTCCCCCCTTGTTCATGGCGCTACTGGCTACAGCACCTGCTACTGATGCTATCACTGGTCCTGCGACTGGCATATCCACTCCTTCCTCGTCATACCGAGCATAATCTGGTCAATCAGTTTTCCATCTTTCAGATAGCTTTCACGATTAACGCCTTCAATTTTCATTCCATTCACCTTCGCGAATCTGAGTGCTAATTTGTTGTAATCTGGCACGTTGGTTATTACTTTTTTTACGCCAAGCTGATGAAATAGGTACTTACTCAGCAATTTAACAGAGTCATTCGCTTTCGCTCCCCAGATCCGTGGAAGCAGGCATGTATGCATTTCCACACAAGACTGATTATGATAGTGAACCATGTAAACTCCGGCTGCCCCTTCTTTGTCAGAAATCAGCATCCAGTGAAATGCACCACTATCAGGAGGCACAATTTCGTTTAATCCATCTTCATGAATATGTGGAAATATCGCAGGGTGAGACAATATATCTTTCACAGTCTTCATGTCATGAGTCCGTTCCAACTTCATTTCCATTCCTCCAACTCGTATCTGCTGGCACTGCAGATGCGGATCAAGCAGTATCAGCATGCTTCATTTCTAACCTAACAATACCCACGCAGATGTTGCACCTTTATAGTAATACACCCCTACGCCTGAACCCGGGTTCCAGGATATGCCATCCGCATAACGAACATCGCCATCCCTGGGTTTGATAGGAGCGGCGGTTGTCTTATCCAGATGTCCCAGCCCGATCAAGCTGATAGCGACTGATATTTTCTGTAACTCAGACATAAAAAAACGCTGCATTTCTGCAGCGTCTGTAGGTACTTGCCCAGGGGCGTAATTAACAGTGCCAAGATTGGATGCTCTCACCATGCCCCCATTGTTTCTACGTCAAAATCGAAAGAATCAAGCCGCCATTGAAATGCGGTCCCCGTTGCGAATTTGATGGCTATGTAACGACCTGAAACGAACAGGTCCGATGCGACACTTGAACCTATGGTATAGGTCACATCCGTATAAGTTGGGTCTGCATAAGGTGTCGCCGCTGTTCCTA
The DNA here is from genome assembly GCF_030683615.1 of Undibacterium sp. NCBI lineage: Bacteria > Pseudomonadati > Pseudomonadota > Betaproteobacteria > Burkholderiales > Oxalobacteraceae > Undibacterium > Undibacterium sp. Next base: position 113,774 of record NZ_JAUXQE010000010.1, on the reverse strand, counting down.
CACTAATGATTACAGTTTCCCCAACGTTCCCGGATATTCTTGCTCTGATACCCCTGACGCATTTGATGCTTTCAGCTGTATCAAACGAAAGCCCCCGACGTTCCAGATAAGCTGGGGGTATGCTACCGTTGAAGCTTGCTGAGGCATCGAGCATGTACAGTTTTCTGTCATTGGATGCCATCAAGACACGGGCAGAATCCGGTGTATAGTCTGGTCCATTCCAGAATGTCAAATCTGAATCCCACGAATCGGAGTCTTGCCCCCAGGCTCCGCCCAAGTCTGTGGACACAGATCCGTAACTTGCATGATTGACATTTGGCAAATCACGAAATGACACCGTTTTGTCTACGAAGTTGTACACCATGGCCTGGTTGCAAGCGCTTGCCCCGATTGAAGGATAAGCGAGGTAAATTTCGTTCAAGAAAGGATTTTTGAAACAAAATACCAATCCCCGGTTTGTCACATCAATGTTTTGAAAAAATGACCTGCGTGTCTGTTTGTCTAGTACAGATGTGGCCGACTGCCCATCATGAACGATGACATCTGAGCCAGTAACGACAAAGTGCCAGCCGTCAAACTCTACCGCGCAATTGCGATTCAGCATGCCAGACATTCCCATTATTTTAGAGAATCTGAATACTGATTGCCCGCCAACATAATCCATTCTATGGGTAGAGTTTTCTGTATAAATGATGAATGAATCCCGCAACGACAAGCCATCCACGATAGGACTGATGGCTTCAGCAAGATCAGTTTCACCAGCATCCTTGGTGGTATCTGCCGAGTCCCACGTTGATGGAAATGCCCCTGGATCAGCAGGATGCGACCATTTCACCAGAAAAGGTTTATTGATGCCAGCAGCGGTGACATTCAGGGCAACCAGAAAATTTTTGTAAGCCCGTAAGGACTTACAGTAAGTATTGGTAGGCCAGTTGACCAGATCAACGAATTTGTTTGAGCCATTCAAGTCCCAGGTCATTGGTATTTTAGACGTGTCACCTACATTCACTATTGGCAATCCAGATAAGAGGGCATGCGTCCATTGATTGACGACACCATTACGCGGTGTCAGATGCGTTATGTCAGTATGTGTTACAGAACCACCCGAATAAGTCACAGCATATGCTTTTCCCGCAGACAAATATACCCAATACCGATTCCCGGATATAGTTACAGCAAATACATACTGGGGTATCACTGCAGGTGAACTATAAACCTCACCATGCCCATAAAATTGATATGCATAGCCGTCAATGAAACGGATGTTCCGGGCATCTGTCCAGGCATTGATGGGCAACTCATGCTGTGACAAGTCTTTGTTGACACCATATTGACCAACTTGCTGCACTTTAACGAGAGCCATATGCACTTAGCAATCCGTAGCGATTTTGACTGACCAGTTGTTGCCCCTGATCTAAGAGACCTTTTGGCTGCTGGAAACTGTTTTGAAATCCCTGGTTTTGCTGACCATACGGGTTCTGCTGATTTTGTTGACTATGTAAACCATACGGGTTTTGCTGGTACTGCTGAAATGGATTTTGTAAATGACTGTTCTGTACGCCATAGCTATAGGGATTCGGGTGTCCTTCTTGTGATTGCTGATTTGCCTGCTGCTGCCCCCAAGCCCCTTGGTTGTGCCAATAGTCCTGCGCTCCGGGCTGATTCGGACTAGACCAGTCCGTATTCACTGCCTTGTTATAGGCGTCTGTCCGCTGGAACGGCTGCACATAGGGGTTTTGTGCTTGCTGTTGTTGCGCCTGTGCTGTCTGTTGTTGATTTGCAGGAGCCTCCATCCCAGCCATGCCATATGCCTGACGCAGATTGAATAACTGCTGCTGCGCATTATTGTATGCGCCATTGTTGTATGCTTTTGCATACGTCTGATGCTCTTCGTCAATTCCACCCAATTGCTTCAATTGCTGAGGAGCCAGCTGAGACATTTGTTGCCGCAGGAATTCCTGCTGAGCAGGATTCATGGATTGCGCCTCAGCAATCCGGCGCTGCATATCGATCAGTGGATCGCTGGCGTACATACCAGATGACTGAACACTATCAAATGGCTTGACCGCCATCTGTTTTTGGCGATTGGCAGCAGCGGTTGCCAATTCGGATTGCATGCGCATAGCGGCAAGTTTTTGTTCGTAATCCGGGCGACCACTTGCGCCAGGCATACCCAGATCACCAGCCTGATAAGGACCACCAACATTTCCCAACGCTGCCATCCTCGCGTTCTGGGCAGCCAGGTATTCCGCTGTGGGCATCCCATTTGCTGTCACAGATTTTGAACCGGCATTGCTCGCTTCTATCGATGTGGCGTCATTAGCTTGCGTACTCGCAGCACTTTGAATATTGCCAGAACCTATACCCTTGCCGCTTACCATGTTTTGTGCAGCAGCAACCTGGAAAGCTTCACGAGCTGAAACTATGCCCTTACTTTTAATCTCCTTGTTCCAGTAGTCGATGCCTGCCTGATCACCCACTTTGCCAAAAGGCGTGTAAAAATCAGCCGCCGAAATTCCGTTGGTGTGAACAGAGCCTGATTCCTGAACATTACCAACACCTCGACCTGAGATTAAATTGTCGCTGGCCGCCTGGTAGAAAGCTCGCTGAGCTAACTCCTGACCTTTGTTGGCAATTTCCCGGTTCCAGTAATCAATACCGGCTTGATCTCCGGTTCTACCAAATTGCTTATACCATTCAGCTGCATTTCTATTATTCAGTTGCGAGCGTAGATCAGTCGGATCTCCAGCAACACCGGTAGCACTAACTGCCATGAATTTTCTCCTCTATTAATGGTTTGGTGAATGCCTTGCCATCCCAATGGTCGCCAATGGAAACCGTATCATCACAAGGGATGTAAGTAGCCACCATGCCTAAAGCTATATTAACTACGATGCCTTCTTGAATTTCTGCGCTTTTCATGATTACCACCAGTAAATGATTACAAGGCCGTCACCGCCCTTGCCAGTGACTGCGCCAACAGTTCCGTCAACTCCACCGCCACCGCCCCCCGGCAACCCGCCGTCTACACCAGTTGCTCCCGGCGAATTTGCGCCTCTACCTCCCCAACCACCGCCGCCTTGCAGTGCGCGCAAAATGCCATTTTTTGGTGAATAAGACCAGGAACCGCCAGGTGCATATTGACCTGATGCGCCACCCAATTGCTGATAGCCTCCCCCACCACCTGCAGAAAAAATACTGCCGCCACCTTGATTCGAGACACCTGCACCTCCGCCACCCCATATAGCGTTTCCTGGAGACGTCGAGCCATGAGACCAACCATGTGCTCCACCATAGTCAGAGGATGCGTTTGCATTGACGCCACCTGAGAGTCCATTCCCACTTATAGAGGGATTTCCCCCTACGTTACCAGAGCCTGCGCTTGCTATCCCGCCACCACCAGCACCGCCACCGCCTCCCCCTGCGCCGCCATAGGCTTCCACAAAAATTCCTAATGCTGGACTACCAAATGACGATTTTCCTCCTGTATTCCCCACCACGTGGTTGCCTGGCGAAATTACCGGCGCTCCGCCCGCACCAACCACAACAGGACAAGTTGTGCCTGGCTTGAGCGTCAAAGCTATGAAAAACTGCCTATTTCTTGCTCCGCCCCCTCCCCCACTTGAAGCAGAAGCAGACCCTGCGGTGTAGCCACCGCCACCACTACCGCCGCCACCAAACACGTCTACAATAAAGTTCAGGGCTTGCGGCAAAATGAAACTGCCGGACCTTTCGAAAATCTGGTAGTTTGGCGATCCCATTGGTGCGCCTGGAAATCCTGGAAAACCTGAAGACATAATCAATAATCCCCCATATGTACACGCACACGCCAGCCTGCAGTCACTGAAGTACCGACAGTGGCATAGAGTGTATAACCAGCTGGAATAGCGCGATTCAATGGAATAACAACTTTCGTCTGACCCGCGACCTCGCTCAATACAGTGGCAGGCAGACTAATTTCTTCCCACAAAATATTATTTGCAGACGTCGTCGTAGCAGAGCCATTATTGAGAAATACACGCAAGACTGATGCCGCATTTGTTCCAACTGGCAAGGCTTCAACGCTCTCCACGAACGCGCCATTCGGGCCTGCTGCAAGAGAAATTTGCGTGACAGGACCAGTACCATCTTTACTGGTATTTGCTACAGTGATCGGAGCTGATATCAGAACCCTGGGTATCAGCGGGAAAATTGGTGAAATATTTGCTGCCATACTTATCCTCAGAAATTGTTGTATAAATACAGTACACTCGCGGCGTTTGTCCCCCAACTCGCGTTAGCACCATCCGTCGTCAGCACCTTGCCCGCATTCCCGGTTTGTCCAGGCAAAACAGGAGAGAAAGCCTGCGCGACAACAAAAGCGCATGTAGCGACTTCGTTGGTAGCCGTTCCTGTCGTTTTGGTTGCAGCGGTGATTGTTGCAGCAGTAAAGTCCTGAGCTCCTGCCCATACTTGGCCATCAACATTACCCTTCGCTGACATGCCAGGTCCACTCAGTTTGCCCGACACCGAAAAATCACCTGTGACGATCTGATTCCCGACCATAGTCAAGTTCCCCGTCATGGTCTGATTCCCAGTCCGCAGCAAAGTCTCTGACCCTGCAATAATGACGAAATTTGTACCGTCATACATCAACAGCAATGGCTGGTTGGCAACAATGTCACCGGCAGTAGGCTCTGCCCCCAGCAAAGTCTTGACAGGTTTTGCGCCGAGTCCAGACACATTCACGGTCAAAGCACCCGTCCCTGCATAGACTGGTCGATACAACAGCATCAGCCCGGTCGTATATGCTAACAAGGCAGTTGCTGGATTCAAGACATGCGCTGCCGCTGTACCCGTTTCTGCCGCAGTAATAATCACAGCGCCTGTGAAACCTGCGAAGCATTCCTTCAATACCGTTTTCAACATGCGGATATGATCATCGCCCTGGGATTTAGGGTCAGATGCTGTTGGATTTGTGATCGTCAGATCATTGATATAGTTTGCAGTTTCTAATGCCATTATTTAGCCCTCACTTGCATGGTTGAACCTGAATACCAGTCTATGGAATTAATGGCGTCCACACTTTGTAAATACAGTTTTTCAAAGGTAGGAATACGCGCATCATTCATGATGAAAGGCTGGGCTGCGCACAAAGCAGCGTACAGGTAGACGTTGGGAAAAGCCGCCAGCAACCAGTTCGTCGTATTGATAGTTGACAAAGCTGGTATGCGCTGCTGATAAGTCAATTCCAGTTGATAAGCTGCATCCGGTACCGGTGCCAATTGCAGCTGTTGGCCAATGACAGAAAATGCTACTGGCTTGCCATTTGCGGCACCTGCGTGATCAGCGCTGAGCTGATCTGGAGAAGCATAACGCAGCACCGTCACCGGATCACTGCGTAATATCAACCTCCTCATTTCCAGCATATCAAGCGGCAAGTTCACATAGGCATTGCCAGCTATTGTCGGTAGATTGCTGTGTACATCCATGGGTCGTGCAACAATATCCGACGACATCTTGGCCTCAGCCAAAGCAATAAAATCAGCAATGAACGGTGTCAGATCAGTACGATGCAACCAGCTACTCACGGCTGTCTGCAGACTTGCATAATCAGTGATAGCGCTCATACCTGGCCTCCCCAGACACGAAAGGCAGACAGTGCAGGATCAGCCAACATGCTCTTCACATGCACGGCTTCCGCCATGAATTCCTGGAAACTGATACCTTTGTCATTCAGATATTTCTCTACGATCACCATGGGGAAAGACGCTGCATGCCGCATATCAGCCGAACCATGCTTTCCTTCCTTGTGCAGAGCTTGAGTATGCTCAGCAATGGCCGTGCAATCCTGCACACGCTCAAACGTAACATCACCACCTTCTACATGGATATTGGTCGTGACTGCCATTACATGTTCTCCAGCGGGGACACCTGTACCACACCCGCAGCAGCCACCTGGATAGCAGCGATCCTGTCATTGCCATTCACACTCAGGATGACCGCATCACCGGGCTGTACCTGCAAATCCGTGCTCAAAGCAGTCGCAGATGATTTGCCAAGCCTCACACAAGCTGGCGCGGTCGCCGCGACACGAATAAAGCGCGGCAATTCGCCGCTGGACATTGTTGGAATAGTTGCAGATGCAGACGTAGCCGAAGTGGCTATTGCCACTCCGGTGGTCTGACACGACACGGTGATGTATCCACCATTCATAAAACCTCCTGCGCTTCACAGCGTTTTAATTCAATTGAAAAAGGCGGGACTTGCACCCGCCAGCTTTTTATGTCGCCATCAAAAACCGATGGCTGCATATTCGAACATCAACAATTACAAGACGTCGTAAATCGCACCATGTGCTTTCGGTGCACGGCATTCCAGTGTGTACTCCACCACCAGTTCACGCTGTACTGCATCGCCTGTCGTCGCCAGTTCGATCGTGCTGAACGGGCGCAGATAAGCCAGAGCCAATTTATCTGCCTGCAAGACAAACACATCACGCGACGCCTGGAAGCGGTTCGGTACCACCTTCAAAGAACCAAAGTCAGATACATACACATCAATCGCCGCATACAGCTTGGCATCTTCTGACTTATCGAAACGTGTTGCATTGCCAGAAAATGTCGAGAAAGTCTGTTTCTGCGCCGGGCCAACCATGATGGTGTCAGGCTCACCACCAGCGCTATAGCATTTCTGCAAGACGTTCTTCAACTGTGCTTCAGTAAAAGCGCGCGGTGTACCGACCGTGCGGCCAGTGTTACCGGTATACGATGCCAAAGTACCGGCATTGTTATCGACGTTATCAACCACCCAACCGATCAAACCACGTGCCTGGCGTGGCGAAGTTGCTGCCACATCGAGTTGACACAGGGCCGACTCCATATCACGCTTCAATTCCAGCGAAGCCATGGACAACTGATAAGCCAGTTCATCCTTGCGACCCGCCGGGTTCATTGCTTGCTGGGTGCCAGAGACTATCACGGTCTTCGATGCGATTTGTGTACGATTACTCAAACGCACAGTCGGTGTCACGCTCTTGGCCGTAGCATTGTCGCCCTCTGCTTGCGCATTGGTGGTCACTGCGCTGGCCAAGTCCTGCGTTTGCCATTCATGCAAAGTATTGCTGGCCTTGGCCTTGGCGGCCATGTTCATCAAAGGCGTCGTGGTTGGTGAAATACGATAAATGATATCGCTGAGATCTTCCTTGTTACCAATTGCGCTGGTTGTTACAAAAGTATTGCTTGGTGCTGTCATAGATTTCTCCGGGGTCTCGCGACCTTAAATAAATTTTGCAAAAAGGGATGCAGCATCTTCAACTCTGCCGGATTTGGCAAGACGCTGCATGGCAGCCTGACGACCATCACCACCGGGCGATTCGCCCACACCCGGTCTGACTACTTTTTGCGGGATGCTCGTCACACGTTTGGCTGCCGCATTGGCTTTGGACATCATGGCGTCGTACAGCATGGCTTTGCGTCCCAGCAAAACTGCCTTGTGGTCAGCAATGCTGTCCACCAGTTGATGTTCAAAACCTTGCTCCAATAAATATCGGCGAATGGCGTTACTTTCGGCCTCAGCCTTTCTGCTGTCTTTCCAGTCCGGTAGCTTGGCAAGAAGTTCTTCCTGCTGCGTATGGAGCACAGACTCCAGATGGTGCGCCTGCTCTGCCTGGGCAATATGCGCCAGGTGTTGTTGTTGCTGAATATTTTTCTGATAAGCCGCTTGTCTCCTTTGATAGAGGTGCTGCTGTTTCAGATATTCAGCTGGGTTGTTGTCCAGCAGATGTTCCCAGTCTATCTGCTGTTGCTGGTTCAAAGCGCCTTCGATTTGCACCGCCATCTTTTGCAGATTGCTGGCATATTCCTGGCGCTCCTGTGTGGCCTTATGGATTTCAGCATCGGCAGCCTTGCGCTGCTCAGCCACTTCCATGGTCTTTCTGGTGTAATCGGATTGACGCAAGCCATTTTTATAGGCATCTGCCAGTTCTGCCTTGGACAAATTGACGGTCTTGCCATCTACTACAATGGTGACAGCCTCATCATCTCCGGCATACAAGTCCTGCTCTGCATCCTCAATGACTGGCTCGGCAGACAAAGTATCATTCCTGTCTCTTCGGCCACTCAAGTCATCCAGAACTTCCTTCTCCAGCGCCTGAGCACTCTTTTCATGTGCCTGCGGCTCCAGAAAAGCACCCAAGGCTTGCGCTGCACCATCTACATTTAAAGCACTACTTGTGGGTTCAGCTACCTGATTATCCATATTCTATCTCCAATCAATGAATGGGATTTCCACCCATTCCCGGCGCCTCGCGGCGTTAAGGCTACGCTGATTAAGTCCTGCTCGTAAATTTTACCTCTTTGTGAATCAATGACTTATCAAAGGTAATGTCGTTATTCGGATACTTGTTCAGCATAGCCTTAAGATTTATCCAGCAGAAAAACCGCTATCGCGGCCATCCAGCGTGCCGGACCACCACTAGACTTTAATAAGTTCACCACTATTGAGCTGATAAGCAGCCTCGCCACATGCAACCCTGACCCAGCCCTTGGCTGTCTGTATCATCGCCACGGTGGGCTGCGGATGAAAAGCCATGGCCACTGAATCCTTCCAGCCCTTGAAGTCTTGAACTACCTTTACCAGCTCTTCAAACGATGCATCAGGCCTTGCTTGTGTTCCACTTCCAGTTGCGCCAGCTTGCCGGTTTCCAGTGTCGTGTCGAGCTGGCTTTTGAGTTTCTTCAACATGGCCAGATACATCCAGAGTTTTTCCCGCCCCTCGACGTCGCGTGCTGGTGAGTTTTTCCATTTTTCTGTGACCTCATTTTCTATATCAGCAAAGGCCTGCTGATAGGCTTCATTCTCCAGCACTTCCCTGGCGCGGCTGGCTGCGTGTACGCGTTGTTCAAATGTGCTCATCATTCACTCCTGTCAGTCCATTTGTCATTTCGGTAGTCATTCCATCCACGAAGCAAGTATCCAGTTGTGGTTGCGGTTGCATCTTTGCCTCCGCTGTAATACGGGCGACCATCATCCTGGTTTCTGCCTCCAACTGCGCTTTCCAACGCTCAAACTCCATGCGTTGTTGAGCTAGTTGAGCATCCAGTTGTGCTTTATGCTGACGTTCCTGCATGTCGTTCTGCGACTGTGCCTGCTGTTTTTGCGCTTCCAGTTGCAGTTCACGTTCACGCAACATGGCTTCCTGCTGCAATTCGCGTTCGCGCATTTGCATCTCCATCATGTGTTTTTCTTTACTCGCCTGCATTTGCATTTGCGTCTTTTGTTGCTCAGCCTGCATCTGCATTTGGGCAGGATCAGACGGTGGTGGCGCTGGCGGGTTTTTAGCCGGATCGATAAAAAACTTGTCGCCATTCTTAAATCCCAACAAGCGCGCGAGTTCAGAGCTGGATTGATAAATCCCTTGCGGATTCGCTATCCCCAAAGGAAAAACCTTTTCCTGCTGCGCCAGCAAAGCCATCAGATGATTCACTTTCTGGTCTTTATTACCCAGGCCTATGCCGACGTTGATACTCACATCGAACTGGTTGCGCCATTCACGCGGATCAATATCCACCCAGCCATTTGATAATCTGACCTGTGCCTTCTTATCCTGATGCTGGCATATCAATTTCAATACCAGTTTGAACAACTCAGTAAAGCCTTCAGCAAAATTGCGTGAGATCAAATCCAGGCGCATGTCTGCCTTGTTGGTAATGATATTCATCCCCTGCGCAGTCTGGTTCAATCCGTCAGAATCATTGCCCTGGCTATAGCGCGTCCAACCCGTCTTGTTTTCCAGGTCTTGCTGTATGTAGTCCAGCAAACCCATTGCTTCACCCGTATTTCCTTGCGCCTGATCAAGCCTGCCTACCGCGCCAGGCTGTTTGATACGCACCACGCCACCAGGGCGTGAAGTCAGCAAATCATCCAGATTAACCTGGCCTTCTACGGCGTAATAGCGGCCATTGACGTTGAGATAAAGATTATCGAGCTGGCTGCGCAGGATACTGGTCTTGGTCTTCTGGCTTTCCATCGCCAGGTCGGCAATCGACAAACCAAAGAAGGTATGCGGCAATGGTACTGGCGTGATATCCACGAAAGGAATGAAATCCACCTCTTCATTGTCGAGCAACTCATTACCGGCCACCGTCACCTTGCGCAATTCACTGATACCATCACCATCAAAATCACAACGCACATAAGCTTCCGTAATCCAGATCTTGCGCTGGCTGTCATCGGTATTCGTGACTTCGTCAGACAAATAGGCATTTTCATCATTCCAGCTCAATCGCTGTATGCGTTCCAGATTCAAGGCTTGCCCCTGATCTTCGCCACTGATATTGTCCAAGTTCTTATAGCCCATGGATTTTAGCTCAGACACTGTGCGCTGCACCCTGTGCCCGACAAATTTGGCCGTCTGTATATCCTTGGCATTGCGCGCTATCAAAAATTCTTCAGGTGGCACATTGTCTATCTGTATCTTGCCGCCAGTCTTCACGCGCTTGCAAGTAATGTCATAAAATATTTCAGGTGGCTGTGACTGGATTTGCTGAAGCTGCGCTTGCAGTTGCTGTACAGCTGAATTAACTTGCTGATTTGCTGGCGGCATGTTCGGCTGGCCAGGTGGCTGGCCGGGATGCTGAACATTCGCTTGCGGTGCCTGCATCGCCTGCTGAAGTTGCTGGTTGATTTGCTCTATCGCCTGCTGACGCTGTTTGGCATCATCCTCATCTGGATAAGCCTGCTGGGCAATGACTTCAACTTCCGGGTCATCCAGAATTTGCGCCAACTCAATCTGGCTCAAGCCTTTGTATTCTTCTTTTGCTTCTTCAAAGCGGGTATCCCACCACACCTTGACGATGCCATTTTTTTGCAGCAATGCATCCTTCATCCACACATAGGCGATCTTGTGACCATTGTTCTTTTTAAAGAACAGGTAATTGATATACTCCGTCGCGGCCTTGGCTCTGGCTTCATCATCCGGGTTTTGCGGTTCAAACTCCACGATGGAATCGCCACCACAAAACGTCACCATCAATTGCGGCAGCATTGACTCTATGGTGTCACGCACATCGGTAGAAACCACCGATGAACGGCCATCCACTTCTGGTGGTGACAAGTCACCAACCGCCAGGCCCAGATAATAATACTCCGCCTTTTGCCTGGCTTGCGACAAGCGCGAAGATGAATAACCCAGGCTCTGGCGCATTTCTGTCTGCACCAGTGCTTTCAATTCGTCTTGAGATAAAGCTTTAGCCATTCCATCCTCTATGCATAAGTAAATTTAGGGTAAGTCAGTTTGCCGCCCCATTCTTCATTCGACATCGCCTCTACATTGATGCAGATATAGCGCAGGTTATCCGCACCATGGCTGAACTCGTCATGCAAGGGTGCGCCAGCTTCATTGGTGCTTTGATTGATCACACGGCGATAACGCTTTACGCATTCAATCAAGCGCGCAGTTTTATCCGCATCAAACCACAAGCGCCCAAATGTCATGCGCGTCAGACGTATGCCATCTTCCACACTCATGCTGGGTGTGATTGCCACGTCCCAGCCCAGGGCTGTCATGATTTCTTCTGCGCTCTTGCCGGTTTTAAAATCCTTGTTGCGGCCATCGTGAGGTAAAAATAGTTTTCCCCAGTTCATATTCTTTTGCTTCAATAAAGCTGAGTAATAATCCAGGGTTTGATGGCTGTCTTCCAGGTATTCAATCACCCGCAATTCCGAACTTTGTCTTTGCACCAGGCTGATCGCCATCGCATCATTCCAACCCAGGTCAACCACCACATGCACTTTCAGCATCGGGTCATACGGCACATGACAAATCCTGCCCAGTGCGCCAGCCACTTCGTGGTAATAAATCGCTCCACTGACAGCGGGTTTGCATTCACCATCCCAGATATTTTTATAAGCTTCAGGTTCACGTTGCATGCAGGTTTGCCTTTCCCTTTCCAGCACTTCAGGGAACCAGGGGTTATCCCGCCAGTTCATCAAGATCGAGACACAATCATGCGGTGGCCTTGCGACAAAGCGCTGATGGGTAGGATCAGTTTCCAGTTCAGGGTTGTAAGTCACCCATATTTCTGATCCCGCAGTCCGTATCGTCGGTATCAAAATACTCCAGGACCTGTCCGATACACTCTGGCCTTCTTCTATCCAGACCTTGGTGCAGCCTTCAAAGGATTTGATACTGTCAGCTGTCTGGTCAGACAAACCGCTGAAATAAAAACGCGTGCCATTCATGCCGCGAATTTCTGACTCATACACCTGGTAAAAGTGACTTAGCCCAAGAGCCGCAATCTGGTCACGCAAAAGCTGGTGTACCGATTGCTTGATGGATTTCTGCAATTCACGTGCACATAAAATCCGCTCCACATTCTGCACACCCAGCAACAACAAGGCGCGGGCGAAACCCCAGGACTTGCCACTGCCTCGTCCACCACGCGCCACCTTGTAACGTGCTGGCTGGAACAGGAATTCCAGTTTTTCAGGGAACTCACATTCAATCTGCATTTGGCTTGACCAGTTTGATGGCGATATCACTAATCAGATGTTCACCGTTTTCTCCTGCACCATTGACTTGCAGAGGCAATATCTTCAAATATAAAACTGTCCAGAATGCTTTTTCATTGGTTGGGTCTTCCCGTGCCCATTGCGCCAGACGCAAAGCACCGCCGAGTTCTTCACCGGCTTTGGCAATCGCATCCCTGACAGTCGGTGTTGATAGGCTTACTGCTTTCTTTGGTCGTCCACGTGTCTTGGTAGCAGGTTTAGTCGCGGGCTCTGATGCGACCGCGGCCTTCACAATTTTGCTTTCACTCATTTGTTTCCAGGATGCCTTGCGGCTTGTCCTGCTCCAGGTTTATCAGCATAGACATCATCGATGTATCGTGGGCAGCGCATGCGCACATTCCCATGACTCCCGTCAACGCCCTAAAAGATTTACCTGTCTGCTGCTTCGCGATCAGTATGGTCAGCACTATGTGGAGGGTGATACGCTTGCGATCACAAACAGGTAAAAGCCTGAGCGCCAGCACAAACATGTTGCGCGGCGCGATTCCGTCGAATTTCTGCGCTCATCAACAAAACTCGCCAACAACGCGCAGAAAACAAAAAGCCCCGCTGCTTTACAGTAGCGGGGCCAGATCAACTCTAACAAATCAAATTCTTTAGGACGCAAAACGCCCTGAGTAGAACTATATACTGATTATTTAATCAGTGCAAATTTTTCTTAAGCTCCAACATTGGCAGGGAAATTCCCTGAGAATACGGCGCAGAAGTTTAAGAAAAATCCTGCAGGTCAAAACCAAAAACCCCACTTTTTACAAAGCAGGGCTCGTGGTTTTTATCTGAGGGATACTACAACTTGGCAACAGGACGCAGCTCGCCCTGAACAACACTATATACTGATTATTTAATCAGTGCAAATTTTTCTTATTACAGCTTAGCACTTAAACGAGGCAAGAAAACAACATCTAGATTCGACCCAACGAAAGTTTTAATAAATAAAAATAATCAATAAAAACAAGGCTTTAAAAACCAAAAACCCTACTTTTTTCAAAGCAGGGTCCGTGGTTTTTATCTGAGGGATACTACAGCTTGGCAACAAGGCGCGACTCGCCCTGAACAACACTATACACTGATTATTTAATCAGTACAAATTTTTCTTAACACAGTGTTTCGTATGAGAATCACAAGAAAAAACAGCGTAGATAGCGGCAGACAGCTACGCCTGCAAGCCTGTGTATTAGCAAAGAAATAGGCGTGCAAATTCCACAAGATCAATATAGACACAAGGGCTTGCTTTCAGTCATATAATTATCCAAAGCAAATTTTTGACTAAGAACCTGTTCACGATCTGTAGCGAGCGGGCGTCAGCGGGGCCTGGGGAACAAGAACGCAGCACAAAAAGCGGAGTGTACTCGAGTGCATGAGCATTTTGAGCAGCAAATGATCCCCGCGTAGACTCCGGTTGCGCACGCGCAGTAAGATCGTGAACTGGTTCTAAGATCGCAAACAGGTTCTAAAAGTGTTCACTATGGGGAGCCAGGTATCTTGCCCGCATCATCCTTGAACAATGCCGACGCTCTGGTCGTGAGGAATCTGCAACTTGCTTTCGTCTATATCCTGTTTGGACGTATCGCCTTGTTGCTGGCAATTCCTCCCGGCTATGCCATTGCCGTATTCCCTCCGGCAGGCATTGCCGTCATCGCCGTACTGACCGGAGGTTATCGCCTCTTGCCGGGTGTGGCCCTGGGTTCATGCCTGTTCAATCTGTGGATAGGCTGGGAAAGCCAAGGGCAACTCACGGTAGCTACAATCGCTCTTGCCCTGCTGGTTGCCACCGGTGCCCTGTTGCAAGCCGTGGTCAGCACCTATCTTATCAAAAGCCTTGTTGGCTACCCGGCTGCACTGGATACTGAGCGCCATGTTGCCCTCTTCCTCCTACTGGCCGGTCCGGTTGGTTGCCTGATCAATGCAAGTATTGGAATTTTTTCCCTGTTCACCCTGGGGTTACTGCCAGTGACTGACATGTTTGGCAACTGGCTTACTTGGTGGATAGGTGACATCCTTGGTGTCCTGATCGTCGCACCATTGGTCATGATACTGATAGGACAACCTCGTACTATCTGGAAATCCCGTCGCCTTAATGTAGGCGTACCTTTGCTATTGACCTTATCCGTCGTTGTTTCCATCTTCCTCTACGTGCGCGAATCTGAAGTAGAAAGGCAAACAAAAGAGTTCGAAACCGAAGCCAGCCGAATGGTGCAAGCCATACAGCATAGATTCGATTTCCAAAGCGAATTCCTGTGGAATATGGAACGGTTTTTTACCAGCTCCGAACATGTCTCGCGGGAAGATTTCGGCAGCTTCGTCAGCAAGGTACTGCAAAGAGAAAGCACCATCATCGCTGTCGATTGGGCGCCCGTGGTGATGCATGGCGACAGACCCGCCCATGAAGCCAAAGTCAAAAAAGAAACTCACATTGCATCCGGCATCAAAGAGAGCCTGGACAACATTAATTTCCGGCCTGCAACAGAACGCCCGTTTTATCTGCCCATAGAATATGTCGAACCATATGCAGTCAACCAGGCCGCAATGGGATTTGACCTCTACTCTGAAGCTGGCAGAAAAGCTGCCATAGAAAAAGCGCGTGACACCGGTCAGTTGATTGCCACTTCACCACTCAACGTTATCAGGACGGACAGATCAAAAAGTGGCACTGGCAGTCTGATTATTGTGCCCGTCTATGCACGTAACAGTCCAGTGTCAACAATAGAACAAAGGCGCGCTGCTTTTCGTGGCGTCGTCCTCAGCGTATTGCACATAGATGAACTAGTCAGGCAGGTTTTTTCTGAAGAAACACGCGCCCAGGTCCTGTTCCGCTTGCGTGACCTCAATAGCCCCGCTGACAAGAGCGAAATCTACAACACCCTGGGCCAGTATCCCACAACAACCCGATTCCACAGTAGCATCCTGCTCGGCGACCACCAGTTTGAATTCACCGCCCGCCCCTCGCCTGTCTATTGGCAACTGCATCGTTCATTGTCTGCCTGGGCCACCCTGATAGGCGGCTTATTCTTTACCAGCCTCATCAGCGTGTATTTACTGGTCGTCAGCGGCAATGCCTTTCATATCGAACACAAAGTCAGACAGCGTACGCTGGAACTGCAAGCCAGCAAAGAAGAATTGATACGCAGCGGCCTGCTACTGCAAACCGTCATGGAAGGCACAGAATCCTACATCCATGTACGCGATCTTGATGGCCGCTACCTTTACATCAACAAGGAATACGAAACCGTCTTCCAGATGAAGCGTGAACAACTGATAGGCAAAACCATAGAAGATGTTTTCCCCCCAGATCTAGCGAGGAAGTACCGCAGTGCAGAACAAACCGTCATCGCCACCAAGACCGCCTTGCGCACCGAAGCCATGGTGCAGCAAAAAGATGGCATGCATACTTACCTCGTCGTGCGTTCCCCCCTCATCAATGCCAATGGTGAAGTCTTTGGGGCTTGCGGTGTCGGCACCGACATCACACAGCGCAAGCGGGATGAAATTGTCCAGTATGAAAACCTCATGTTGCTGCAAGCGGTCATGGACAGCACCGCATCGGCTGTCTGCTTACGCGACAAGAATGGCTACTACCTCTACGCCAACAAAGAATACGACAAGCTCTTCAAGCCCGCCAATATCGCCAGCCTGATCGGCACAAGCGTCTTTTATGTCTTTTCCAGAGACAAGGCAGAGCAATACATGCGCATGTCTGCTGAAGTCATCCAGACCGGGACCATACGCCGCACAGAAATCTCCCTAACAATCGAAGGGATCGACACCACCCACATCCTCATGCTCACGCCCTTGCGCAATGAATCGGGCGAAATTTACGGTATCTGCACTGTCGGCACAGATATCAGCCAGCGCAAGAAATCCGAAGAAGCCATCCTTGCCCTCAATGCTCAACTGGCAGCCACCACCGCCTTGCAAAACGCCATACTTGACAGCGCCAACTTCTCCATCATCGCCACCGACACCACTGGCCTCATACAAGTCTGGAGCAAGGGCGCAGAACTCATGCTGGGTTACTCTGCAACAGAAATGATAGGCGTGCAAACACCAGCCTGTCTGCATGACATGGCTGAGCTGACGCACCGGGCCGCAAAACTCAGCCAGGAATTTGATATACAGGTAAGTGCGGGCTTCGGAGTCTTTGCTTTGCGTGCATTGCGGGGCTTGGCCGATGAGAGTGAATGGACATATAAACGTAAGGATGGCAGCCACCTGCCCGTCATGCTCTCAGTGACTGCACTGAAGGACAGCAAAGGTGATATATCCGGCTTCCTCAACATCGCCTACGACATCACCGAGCGCAAAAAAGTCGAAGTCATGAAAAACGAATTCATTTCCACCGTTTCCCATGAATTACGCACCCCACTGACCTCCATACGCGGCGCACTGGGTTTGCTGATGGGCGGTGCGCTAGGAAAGATGCCTGACAGTGCCGAAAAAATCCTCGACATCGCCACCAAAAATTGCCAGCGCCTTGTCAGGATGATCAACGACATCCTCGACGTAGAAAAAATAGAATCAGGCAAGATGGAATTCAATTTCGCCCAGGTACATTTGATTCCCGTATTGGAACAGGCCATCGCCGCTACTGCCGCCTACGCAGAACAGCATAAGGTCAGTCTCAGGCTGCAAACAGCAATTCAAGGCGAAGATGCCGACATCGTCAGAATAGACACCGACCGCATCACCCAGGTCCTCATCAACCTGCTCTCCAATGCAGCCAAATTCTCACCCCACGGTGCCAGCGTTGATGTGCTGCTGACCTCGCAGCCAGGGCAATTGCGCGTCGCCATCATCGACCAGGGCATAGGTATAGCGGATGAATTCCGCGATCGCATCTTCCAGAAGTTCGCCCAGGCTATTACTTCTGAGCTCCAAAGAAAAGGCGGTACTGGCCTGGGTCTGAGTATTTCCAAAGCCATCATAGAACATCATGGCGGACAAATTGGTTTTATCAGCACCATCGGTAAAGGCAGTGAATTCTTCTTTGTTCTGCCGATAGACAACAAATGACTATGTCAGCTTCGCGACGGTGCGATCAAGGGAAGTTTAATCAGAAATTCTGTACCCTTACCAATGACAGATTGCACCGATATGCTACCGCCAAGTACACCATGAACAATATTATAAGAGATATGCAGACCTAATCCTGATCCCCCCTGTCCCAGTTTGGTGGTAAAGAAAGGGTCGAATATTTTTAAGATATTCTCTTTCGATATTCCGCAGCCGTTATCTTGAAAAGAAATAATCAGCTTGCCATCGTTGTCATTATCTGTGCTGGCAACCAGTCTGATCATGCCTTGCTCGCGTCCATCGAAAGCGTGGATCAGTGCATTGTTAAACAAGTTGACAATGATTTGCGTCAGTGGTCCAGGAAAACTGTCCATGTTAATGTCTGGCTCGACATCAATTTCCAGGCTGATTTTCTTTTGCTTTAACTGCAATCGCAGTGTCAATTCGAGCTCAAGAAGAATTTTTCTCAAGTTAAAGCTCCTGCGCATCTCACTGGTCTGATCAACTGCGATAGTTTTAAAGCTGCTGATGAGCTCCGCAGCACGTGAGATATTATTGACCAGCAAGACATCAGCCTCGCTAATTGTCGAAAAGAGACGATCTAAATCGGTTCTTTTCAGCCTGCCATTTTCATAAGCTTGATGCGCTTCCTTGATTTTATCAGACAGTGTAGTCGTAATAGTCAGCGCATTACCTAGAGGTGTATTGAGCTCATGCGCTACTCCTGCTACAAGCGATCCCAGGCCAGCCAACTTCTCCGAATAAACAAGTTGGTCTTTTGTGTCCTGAAGATGCTGCAGGTGCTCTTCTTGTAATTTATAGGCGTGTGCCAGCTCACTGGTTCGTCGCGCCACACGATCTTCAAGTTGTTGGTTCAACTCTGTTATCTCAGAAATTTTCCTATTGATTTCGTTTGCCATGATATTGAAGTGCTGGCTCAGGATTGCCAGTTCATCGCTACCAGATACCTGAATAGAATGAAGATAATCACCTGAGACAATTGCCTGACTCGCCAGGGTGATTTCCTTGAGACGCCGGGAAATTCTCATACCCAGAAAAAACATAATCGCGAAAACAACAAGTAGAACTGTGCAGCTTCTCACTAGCGAGTTACGCTGCTCCTTGACTACCGCATCGACAAGACTCCTGGTCGATAAGCCATACTGCAAATACCCCTCTTCACGTCCGGGCAGCAAAAGTGGATTGCGAATATGAATTTCAGTGCGTTTTAGGGCCGAGGTTTCAAGTTGATCGAGTGTGTCAGGAGCTGGAATCTCGCGGGGAGATGTAAAGGTGCTCAGCAGGATACGCTTATCATTGCCACCGATAACAACATAAGTCACGCCATTATCAACTTGCTCATCAAGCATCTCAGTAAAAAAAATGCTTACTGTCTTCAGGTCACCTTGTCCCAGATAAGTTGACACCGTCATGTTCAACAGCTTCGAAGTCTGAGTCACGTTGGCTTTAACATTTTGTATGACCGCAGTTTCCAGAGTACGACTGCCGTCATACAGCACTGCAAGAATCAACAAGGAAAAGGACAAGACGGCAGTGACAGTGAAGTAGCCAAGCAGTGAATTTAAAAAAGAAAGGGCTTTGACTCTCATTGAATTTGCACAATATTAAGTGCCGGTCGAATATGCGCTTGATACAATTTCAGCCGCCTTCAGACTTTAATAATTTTCGGCCCAGGAGTCAATTGCCCATCCTGTAAGCGGTGCATATGGTCAATAGCAAGCTTGATTCCCATGATGGACCACTCAAGACCTGACGAACCAGACGCTGGACACTAATACCAAATGGACTGCCGTTGGCAGTCCATTTCGCTACTGAAAATTTTCTATGCCCTGTCAAAATGTCCCTTGAACAGAAACCGACAATAGCTTGGAATCACCAAAAAATTTATACGGATAACGAGACTTGTCTTTGGAAATGTCGTACTGCACCTTGAGTGAAGTATTTTTCATAAAATCCCAGCGCAAAGACAATACATGCGTTTTCCTGGATTCAATCGGCTCATTCACCGTTGTGTATTGCGAATAAGTGTACATCGGTGTGAGTGAACCATAGTTGTAGCCAACACCAATCAAAGCATACTTATAGACATTATTGATCCCAAGTGAAGGCTCCACTTGTTCAAACCTGTCGATCTCAGATTTGATCAGCCAATTCTTGTAGTCCATATTTGCAGAAATGCCCATGATTTTCGTCGGCTGGTCCTTGACGATATAAGTTGTGCCCAGAGTAGGATCACTTTGAGATGCTGTTTCATTATGACGCATCATCATTGCACGAAAATCAAAGATGCCGTTGTTCACCGATATTGATCCACCCAAAATCTTTTTCCATGAATCATCGGTAGGCGTGGTATAGTAAATTTTCGTGTAATAAGCATTATTTTTTTGAGTGAAGCTACCTGTCCATGCCGCTGCCGTCATCGCCCAGTTGGAGTCACCCAACTGCCTGCGGTAGCTGACGTTGGCACCGTTATAAGCATAAATTGGCCAGCCATACACGTCTGGCGCAGGACGTACCCAGGGATAAGCGTAACCTATGTAAAGATAATCACTGTAGTAATACAAGGGAATACGGAAACGCCCCGCCTGGAAAGTGAAATCCGAGTCAACTGATGGCTGCCAGGTGATGTAAGCCCAGTCTACCGTTGGCTTTGAACCTTCGTTAGGATTGAGTGCGCGCGAAACAAATTGCGCCGTCGCAGAAAGAGTTGGGCTGAATTCTTTTTTGATCTGTATGCCAACTAATGACTCCTGATCAAACTGCCAGCCCTTTTCTTTTTCATAGACCCCAGTATATTCCCATGCCTGCACGGTACAAGGGCACTTCCATTGCTGGTAAGTCCAGGGGGCAGAACTCCCTTGCGACGAACCACTCAAGACCTTGGCACCTGTCAGGCTATAAAATCCGGTCAGCTTTAGCGAACCACTTTCATCCAGATCAATGGCATTGGCCAAAGCGGGTAACAACATCAACGCCAGCAATATTTTTTTCATCGCATATCTCCTAAATGGCTTATCAGCGCTTCATGTTCAAGGAACAAGGGCGACCACTTTAACGCTGTCATCGACGGCAGATTTGTCTATGTAACCTATGGCATTTTGATTTTCACTCACATACTTCTTGACCTCAGCACCTGTCTTGAATTCCTTGGGCGCTTTCGCCTTTCCTGTAAAAAGCAGCTTGGACCAAATAGCCTGAACTTGTGCAGGTTCTTTTTCCAATACCTTTTTATAGAAATCGGCGCGTGCTGGTGAGTTTTCCGGCAACTCTACCGGAGAAAAAAGTGTAGAGCCGCCCAGATAGAATTGTGCGACCTGAGAGAGAAACATCTTTGTGGCTGGATTTTGCGGATGAACGATAATCGCTAACTCCGCCTTTGCTGAAACGCTCGCCAATGAGAGTAAAAGAGCAAGGACAGCAACCCGCTTATGGAATTTGAAGATCATCACACTTCCTCCAAGAAGGGCAGCAATAGGAGAAACAATCTATACCCTCGTATTGCCGATTCAAAACAGACGCACATGAGATTCTTAAGCTAAAACCAATGAACCAGAATGAAGCATTCCTCGATTTTTCGTTTTACCAAGCAAATTCACTATCCATTTCTAAGCCTAGAGTAACATTGTCCAGAGCAGAATTGAGTGAGACAACTCGACTTTCATCAGGCCACTGTTGTATTCCTTTCACAGCGATCGTCGAAGCTCACTGGACAGATGCACTTCCGACATCAGTCTTGGTATTTGAAAAATCTTCCCAGCAAACGACATTGACAGACACCGATTTCCAGAATGATGTAAACACGACATTAGAGCATCGCTCTAACATCCTTGAATCGGTAAACGTGCCAGCAATCCTGATGAAAGAGTATCGATCGCCGATGACCGTTTCATGACATAGAGCAAGAGGCCGTTACTGCGCTCCCTGGCCGTGGCGCTACCTATGCCAACACCGTCATACAGAAAAGTGATTGCCAATGGCAATGCTGATTTATCTAAGCACACCGCGCTACAGGCCAACGCCCAGGAATAGACATCTCCCCAATGAGAGAACTGGCCGACACTGTCAAACAAAACACCGCTGGTGCCGAACATGCCAACAACAATGCCCTTTTCGCATCAGCCTTGGCGCAGGAAGGCGGCATTGCCTTCCAGACCATCATGCTCGCCTTGAACTTATCTGTAGGAGCCACTCGCGTTTTGGAACAAGGTAAAGGCTCTGCCGCCGTTGCGACTCAAATGCACGAACTTGCATAAGGTTTATCTAGTGAAGAGAAAGAAATCGGAGACCTGACAGATTTGTCGCAATTTCAGACCTGCTTTACGAATACTTCAGGAATTCAGTGCGCCGGGCAAGCCTTGGCAGAACGGCAGGATTGAGCGTTTCTTTTTAACGTTGAAAGAGAAATTGAATTTGACTACCCCGGTCAATGGCTTGATGCTGGACTGTTTGCTGAGGGATTTTACGACCTGGTATAACCTGATCAGGCCGCATCAGCATTTGCATGGATACACGCCTGCTGAAGTCTGGAGAGGGATTAACCCATACACCACACCGCCTAAATCTGTGCATCAGTTTGAGGCGTGGGATTGTTCATTGCAGGGATAGTGTTTGCGGCGTTAGTAAATATTAGCTGGACCAAAATGTGTATTTTAAGTGGACAAATTAGCTGTTCAGGATGAAGCTCGCCACGATCAAGTAATTTGCAAAAATTTTAATCAGCGAAACAAATTCAGTTGTTCGCACTGATTAAAATTTAGTCGGTTTTGTGTTCAATCTCACCAAAACCTCCATCAGATTTTGCAAAATTTGCAAATCGGACGGAGTGATTTGGTTTAACTGAACAGGGCACGACAGGCACTGAATCGCTTTGATATAGAATTTGGCCAGCGTATCAATGCTCACCAATAGTTCCGGGAGAACTAACACAATTATTTTTTACAGGCTCTGCATTTTCCAAAATAAACCAAATTCATGCATCAGTTCTCTTTTCAAAGAGTTCATTCCTGGGATACCTTGTTTTTTTTCTCATTCTTATGCTGCAAAAGATAACTGATGGTTTGTTCTAGATTATCTCGATACTCTTGGTAATATGCTTTCACCGAGTCGCGGTAATAGTTAACCAATTTAGGAAAGTCAGGATTATTGGCCAACCAAGCAACCATCAATGCTCGAGATTCTACATTGGGAGCCGTGTCACGACCAGGCAAGTTCACAGGATTCAATTCTTTATCTACGCCATCAATGTACTTACATTGCTCCAGAAATGGCAGTACCTTCTCTTCAACTAAAATGCCAAGGTCATGCAGCGCCATGGTTAACTCATCGAAATTCCTTACTGCTGGCTTTATTTTTGTTTTCGTGAAGTCATCCATATTTGCTTGCAAAGTACCGTGTACAGCATCTATTGCATAAATTTTTTCACTTAACGCTTCCAGTTCATCAAGACGAACACCAACAACGAAAGAAAAGCAATACTTCGGTGAATAATTGTAAGTGACAAACGTTATGCCTTGATATCCCCCCGAGATAATTCTTTCAAATTTTGACTTGCTTTTTTTAAACACAAATCCATGTTTCTCCAGCATGGGTTCCATGTAAGAAAGAATAGCATTTTTTACGGTCTTTTCATTCCAGGGCTGACTCTGTGCGGCAAGCTGCTTTTGATGCTGAATGAACTTCACAGTCAGTTCGCTATTCGGGTGATATAG
Organism: Undibacterium sp.; assembly: GCF_030683615.1. Taxonomy (NCBI): domain Bacteria; kingdom Pseudomonadati; phylum Pseudomonadota; class Betaproteobacteria; order Burkholderiales; family Oxalobacteraceae; genus Undibacterium; species Undibacterium sp. Next base: position 90,484 of record NZ_JAUXQE010000010.1, on the reverse strand, counting down.
CACGCCTTCCTGCGGATCAATCACGCTGAGCTGCAACTTGCCCGCACAGACAAGGATATGAGCCAACACTTCTTCATGTTGGCTATCCATATCCAGCATTGCCATCTGTGCACCAAAATTATTTATCAGTGGGCTATCTGACCAAGGGCAATCTTCTCTCCCTTCGTCATATTCTGAGTAACTGGATTGGCAGGGATAAACCTTAACCAATTGTGCATATAACTTCCGCAAGTTTGGATCTATCTTACCTTGCTCTTCAGAGTAGACATGTTTGATTTGCTCAGCTTGCGCCAGTGCCTGCTGGTTGTCGTCCGATAATGCAGCAGCGTAAATTTCTATCAGATAACTCATATCAGTAAATTAAAGAGAAAATGCTTATCGAAGCGGCTCATTAAAATAAGCCGCTTCAGTCTATTTTTTTATTGTACCTTATGTTGCAGCAGTTCCCTTCAAAGCCTTATCCATCTGCGCCTGCAAAGCACTTCCCAGAGAATGCCCCAAACTATCCAGTAAAGCCGCCATCGCCAGATCGCCATCTTTCACTGCTGCTGTGGTTGTACTAGCGCTCTTCGCAGCTGCACTACCGTTGCTACCTGATGTTGATGATGAAGTGCTCACCGAAATCACAATCGCACTACTTCCCGACGTTGCCTGCATAGGCATCGCCGTCAAGCTTGTGGTTTTGCTGTTCGTCGTCGTGGCTGGTGTCGCCGGACTCACCATCATCGCATAACGATTAGCTGCGTCCATCGCCATCGCCATCGCTGTTGTGTTTCTACTGACCTGTGTTTGTTTCGCTGGCATCCCCTCAGCATGGAAGCAGCAGCTATTGGCGATCTAGACATCGCTGTTTCAGCAGTTGACGACAACATTACTATCGATCACACCACTGCCACCGTGCACTGTTGCCAACGGTGCGACGATGCTGGCGTTCAAGGCGAAGTTAGTGAAGCTCAGTTTTTTGATTGCACTACCGTTGAAAAGGGCATCGCATTTCCTGGTCGCGGGGAGAACTGGAGCATGAACGGTACGTCCCCTTGGTTGATGCTGATCAACTCTGTTTCCGCAATCGTTCGCTTCCAACTTTGAGTGCGGCCGCCAAACATATCTGGAGAAAATGATTCAATCAAGACGTCTTTGTCTATCGTGAATGTCCCGGCAAAGCAACTTGGGTCACAGTCCCCAACTTCTGGCGCACGACCATGCTTAGCAAGGTCCCAGAGATTGTCAGTCACATTTTCTGTGAAAGTCCAGAAATCAAAAGCATGATCTCGGTAGCAGCTGATCCAATTGCCAATGGCATAGTAGCGTATGTAGTGAAAGCGAACGCCATGCATGCGCACGCCAGCATGCCATTCTTCCCACTCTCGAGGGCCAGAAGCATAGAAACCATCAAACAAGAGCTTTGCTGTCATGATCAATTTTGTCAAGTGAGCCAAAGAATTAGTGTACGTTCAGACAGTCACGCGTGGTAAACAGGGACTCATTTGCCTGAATACGATCAGAATTCTATATCGCTTTGCCACCCCTTTTTAAAAAGCACATGGGCAGGTGCAAGTGAAGGAAGAAAATCCCGAAAAAGGACTTGCAAAGAAAAAGCCTTTTTCGCTTGCAGGTGAGAATGATTCTCATTTATAATAAATTCAGTTACAATACATTGATCGCAAAAACTCCCCTTTTTGCGATGCTCCCAGCCTTAAGCACGGTGCAACATTTGTGCTGGCCAGGGAGTTGTACACGATACACACCAGCCAGTCGCCGCTAGCCAGTGTCCAATTTTTTAAATTAGGAAACACGATGCTAAGCAAGACGCAAATCGCCCTGGCGCTGGGTATGGCATGGGGCATGGCTCCGGCAATCACTTTTGCACAGACTCCCGGCCCGGTCCCGCCAACAGAAGCAACTACCCTTAAAGATATTAGTGTCACCTCTACCCGCACTGCCCGGACTGTCGATAGTGTGCCTAACACTGTTACCGTTATCCCTGCTGCCAGGATAGAGCAAGAAGGTGGGCGCGATATCAAGGACCTGTTCCGCAATGAACTGGACATCAGTGTGCGCGCTGCCCCTACCCGCTTTACAGCGGCTGGCAGTTCGGTTGGCCGCCCTGGTAATGAAGGCATCAATGTCCGTGGTCTGGAGGGCAATCAGGTCTTGATGCTGGTTGATGGTACGCGTGTACCGGGTAGTTTTTCGTTTGGCGCATTTGCGACAGGCCGTGGTGATTTCCTTGAACTTGATGGCATCAAGGCGGTAGAAATTTTGCGTGGGCCTACGTCTACGCAGTTTGGTAGCGATGGTCTGGCGGGTGCAGTCAGCTTCCGCACGCTGGACCCGTCAGACTTGCTCAAAAAAGGCCAAACTTTTGGCGGCTTCGTTCGCTCTGGCTACGCTAGTGTAGACCGCTCATGGCGCAATACTGCTGCCATCGCTGGTGACAATGGCAGTTGGCAAGGCTTGCTGCTGCTCAGTGACCGCCGTGGACATGAGACAGAAAACCGTGCTGACAATGATGCAAAAAACGTCAACCGCACCAAACCTAACCCTGTTGATTTCAACGCCCAATACCTGCTGGGTAAAGCCATCTTCAAAATCGACGGCAATCAGCAATTTGAAGCCAGTGTCGAAGCGCAAAAACGCACACAGGATACTGACGTCTACTCAGCACGCGCCGTCCCGCCACTGGCATCCACCAGCACACTGGACCTGGACGCCCGCGACAAGGTAGAACGCAACAAGCTCAGCCTGGCGCATCGCTATAAGAACCTGAACTCCAGCTGGTTGCACAATGCTGAGACACGTCTTTACTGGCAAGATGCCAAGGTCAGCCAATACTCGGCAGAAGACAGGAACACCGCCGCTGACCGTACCCGCGACAATCATTACAACACTAGGATCATTGGTTTGTCCAACATCATGGAAAGCAATTTCTCTGGTGCTGTAGAACAAAAACTCAGCTATGGCTTTGACTGGAACCGTACAGAAGTAGCTGGCCTGCGCAATGGCACGGTAGCGCCATTTGGTGAAAGCTTCCCGGCCAAGCCTTTCCCTGATACGACGTACACAGTCACTGGCGCATTCATCCAGGATGAAATCGAAGCTGGCAAACTGAGCATTATCCCCAGCCTGCGTTTTGATCACTACAAGCTCGCACCTTCCAGCGCAGGCTACACTGGTGGCGCGGTTAGTACCTTGTCTGACAGTGCAGTCACACCACGCCTGGGCCTGGTATGGCAACTCGACGCTGCGTTTGCACCTTATGCACAATTCGCCAAGGGCTTTCGCGCACCTACTCCTGATCAGGTCAACAATGGTTTCACCAATCTGGCATCCGGCTACACCAGCATAGGCAATTCGCAACTAAAAGCAGAACGTGCAGACAGCTTCGAGATTGGCTTCCGTGGCAAGGTCCAGGGTTTGCGCTATTCATTCGCCGCATTTGACAATAGCTACAAAGACTTTATCAGCCAGCAAGTAGTACGTGGCACCGGCACGCCTGTTGACCCACTGGTATTCCAGTACATCAATCTGGCTAAGGCACAGATCCGTGGTGCAGAAGCCCGTGCAGAATTGCAAATCGACAGCAACTGGCAAGCCACTGCAGGTGTCTCCTACACCAAGGGCGACAGCGAAGTTGCTGGCGTAAAGACGCCGCTAGACACCATCAACCCGATGAAATTGCTGGCGGGCGTTCGTTATGACAGCGCGGCCTGGGGCGCGCGTGTGCAGTTCCAGCATCATCAAGGCAAACAACTGGACAGGATAGCGCCAGCAGCCACACCACAGTTTGCACCAGGCTCTTATCACGTCGTAGACCTTGGTGTGTACTGGAAACCCATGCCCAGGCTGACAGTCAACGCCAACCTCAACAATGTATTTGATACCAAATACTGGGCCTGGTCTGATGTACGCGGCCTGGCCAGCAACACCAACGTCAAAGATGCTTACACCGCCCCTGGCCGGAATGCCCAGGTATCTGTCCGTTATGATTTTTAACGAATTCTTACGAATTTTTAATAGAGGAACCGTCATGCCAGCCCAACATTTGACCCCGCAGCAAAACGCTCATGTACGTGAACAATTCGCCAGCATGCGCCGCGAGAAAAAAGCCAGACATCGTGACATCGCCATCGCACTGGAGATCAGTGAAGGCGAGCTGATCGCCGCCCATGCAGGAACGGCAGCCATAGAAAGCAACTGCCTGTTGCGCGCCACCTGCCTTCGTACAGAGTGGCCAGACATCATGGCCGCAGTAGAAAGCCTGGGCGAAGTCATGGCACTGACACGCAATGCCTCTTGCGTCCATGAAAAAACTGGCAGCTACAACAAAATCAGCCACAACAACCATGTCGGCCTGGTGCTGGCAGGTGAAATCGATTTACGGATTTTCTATCAGCAATGGGCATTTGGCTTTGCCGTGACCGAGCAAACAGAAAGTGGTGAAGAACGCAGCGAACAAAAAAGCCTGCAATTCTATGATGCCACCGGCACGGCCATCCACAAGATTTTCATCAAGCCACAAAGCAATGTGGAAGCTTATGAAGCCCTGGTGGCGCGCTTTGCTGCTGTTGAACAGCAAACTGGCATACCAACAAAAGACACCGCAGAAAAAATGCTGGAACTGGCTGACAAGGACATCGACGTTGCAGGCTTCCGTCAGGCCTGGGCATCGCTGCGCGACACCCATGACTTTTTCGGTCTCATGAAAAAATATGCCGTAACACGCACCCAGGCACTGCGCCTGGCAGATGCCCAGTTTGTGCAGCAAGTAGACGTCAGCAGTTGCCAGGACCTGTTGCAGGCTGCCGCTGCCGAAGCAGTGCCCGTCATGGTGTTCACCGGCAATGTCGGCATGATACAAATCCATTCCGGCCCGGTCAGCAAGATTGCCAAAATGGGGCCATGGGTGAATGTGCTCGACCCACGCTTCAACCTGCATCTGCGTGAAGACCATATTGCCAGCGCATGGATCGTCAAAAAACCAACCACAGATGGCCTGGTCACTTCGCTGGAATTGTTTGATGCCGATGGCGAAACCATTGCCATGTTCTTTGGTGAACGCAAACCCGGTAAGCCAGAACTGTGTGAATGGCGTGCACTGATCGACAATCTCTTATCTGAAAGCCAGACATGCGCAGCCTGAATCCCAGTAATCAACAACGCAGACTGGCATTGAAGCAACTGGCCGGGATTGCTGGTGCCAGCATGCTGGCACCGTGGGCCACTGCCGCAACTGGCAAAGGCAAGCAACGCATCATCAGCGTGGGTGGAGCGATCACGGAGATCATCTTTGCCCTCAACGCGAACAATGACCTGGTCGCCGTCGACACCACCTCCAACTTCCCTGAGAGCGTGCAAAAACTGCCGAATGTCGGCTATGCCCGGGCGCTGTCGGCAGAAGGTGTACTTGCCCTGGCCCCTACCCAGATCATCGCCAGCGAAGATGCAGGCCCGCCTGCCGTTATACGTCAGTTGTCCTCCTCCGGTATTCCGCTGGCAGTCTTGCCTGCGCATCACAAGTTTGAAGGCGTGCTTGACCGCATCAGGCAAATCGGTGAACTGACCGGTACACAAGCGCAGGCCGCCACCCTGATGCAAGGCCTGCAGAAGGAGTGGGCCAAGGTTCGCACTCCGATAGAGCAGCGCAAGAGCAAGGTGCCAAAAGCCGTGTTCATCCTCGCCCATGCGCCTAACCAGATCATGGTGGCTGGCCGTGAGACCGCAGCCCATGCCGTGCTTGAATATGCGGGCGCAAGCAATGCCCTGACTGCGGCCAATGGTGGCAATGGTTTCAGTGGTTACAAGCCTTTGACACCCGAAGCCATGATCGCTGCCCAGCCTGACATCATCGTCGTGACTGATCAGGGCCTGAAAGCCTCGGGCGGCATAGACTCTGTGCTGAAACTGCCAGGTGTGGAACAAACACCAGCTGGCCGCAAGCGCCGTGTGCTGTCGCAAGAAGCCATGCTCATGCTGGGCTTTGGGCCACGTTTGCCAATTGCAATCAGCCAGCTTGACAGTGCCATCACACGGGCCATGCAGGCATGAAAGTATCAGCGACCATGGCTGGTGAATTGCCACAAAGTTTGCACGCGAAGCGTGTGCAAGGGAGCAGACCTGGCCTGCTGCTGTTGCTGGCTATCTCACTGATCGCCGCTTTGCTGCTGAGTGTGCAATTCGGTGCCGTGCCTGTCAAATTGCAAGACTGGTTGACCTTGTTCAATTTCAGTGATGAGCCAATGACTGGCAGCAGCTATGTCTTGTGGGATATCCGCCTGCCACGCGCTCTGTTTGCCGTGCTGGTGGGTGCTGCACTGGGCATGTCAGGTGCATTGACGCAAGGGCTGTTCCGCAACCCGCTGGCAGATCCGAATTTGCTGGGAGTCACTGCCGGTGCGGCTGCGGCAGCGGGTTTAAGTATCGTCGTCTTGTCTGGTCTGCCCTTGCCCATTCCCATGTCCTGGCGCATGTGGATCTTGCCTGTTACCGCATTCAGCGGGGCGCTGCTGGTGTGCTTTGCGCTCGATCGTGTGGCCCGCTGGATTTCACCCGGCTCCATCGTCGGCCTGCTGCTGACAGGCATTGCCCTCAATGCGCTGGCCGCTGCCGTGCTGGGTCTGTGCACATATCTGGCAACAGACGAGCAATTGCGCAACCTCAGTTTCTGGACACTGGGTTCTCTGGCCGGTGCCAGTTGGCTGGCTGCTGGCTTGCTACTCACCTTGCTATTGCCAGCCTGGTGGTGGGTCAGGCGCATGATCAGCGCCATGAATGCCCTGGCTCTGGGCGAGGCGGCGGCTGCCCATGTCGGCATTGATGTACGCCGCCTGCGCAGCCAGGTCATTGTGCTGGTCGCCGTGCTGACCGGGTTTGCGGTAGCCTGGTGCGGCATGATCAGCTTCATCAGCCTGGTCGCGCCGCATCTGGTACGCACCATGGGTGGGCCAGATCAACGACAGGTGATACCACGCTCCATGCTCATGGGTGGCTTGCTATTGCTGGTGGCTGACACTGTGGCTCGCTGCATCGCCATTCCGGCGGAAGTACCAGTGGGTATCTTCACTGCCTTGCTGGGCAGCCCTTTCTTCCTGATCCTGCTGCGTAATGCGCGTGGTCGTTTAGCCTGAGTCGTCTACATATCATGTTAATGAAAACCACTACACAACAGAGTTTGCTCCAGCTTGACGCAGTCTGTGCAAGACTGGGCAAGAAAGACTTTGGGCCTTTTAACCTGACTATAGCCAAGGCAGAAAAAGTCGCCATACTCGGCCCCAGCGGTGCAGGCAAGTCCACACTGCTGAAACTGCTGTCCCGTGAATTGAAAACCAGCAGCGGCAACATCGCGTTTCAGTCGCGTCCGTTGGCAAGCTGGTCCTTGATGGAACTCAGCCGCTCGCGCGCCGTCTTGCCACAAAACAGTGATGTGGCCTTTGGCCTGGAGACCGACCTGGTCATCAGCCTGGGCCGCGTCAGCCGTGCCCATGATCCTGAACTGTCCAACATCGTCAGGCAAGCAGCAGGCCTGGCTCATGCTGCCCATTTGCTGGGCCGCCGCTTTGACAGCCTTTCTGGCGGTGAACAGGCACGCATACAACTGGCGCGTATCTTTGCCCAGCTATGGGACCAGCGCGATGGCCTGATACTCGTCGATGAACCGCTGGCTGCACTTGACCCCGGCCTGCAATTTGACCTGCTTGCCAGCCTCGAAGAATATGCGACAGAACGCCGGCATGCCATCGTCGCCATCCTGCATGACATCAACCATGCGATGCAGGCATTTGAACGTCTGCTGCTGGTAAAGAATGGCCAGCTCGTCGCTGATATCGCCAGCAACCGCGAAGCAGTACCGGCACTGGAAGACTTATATGATATCGCCCTGACTTGCATGCATAATGAAGAAGGTGATTTGCTGGTCACCCCTTTGCGCGCTTCATCACGCGCCAGGAAAAGTGCATAGCCAGCAGGAACAAAGTTAAATGAGAGAGATCATGCAAAAACTGAAGATGCTGGATATCAAGGCCTATGTGCCTGCAAAAAACTATGAAATCTCCCTGGCTTTTTATCAGGACCTGGGATTTGAACTGATCTTCAGCGATGACGGCTATGCCCAGCTCAAATATGAGCATTGCAGCTTCATGCTGCAAGAATTCTACCTTGCAGATCACACCAATAATTTCATGATGCACATTTTAGTGGACGATGCCGAAGGCTGGTATCAGGCCATCGCGTCATCCGGCATTGCAGAAAAATACCAGGTACGCCTGACCCCTATCGTCGAACAGGCTTACGGCATGCGCGACTTCACTCTCACAGACCCAAGTGGCGTTCTGTGGTTCATAGGCCAGGACATCGACGATATGGATACAGGTAGCAATGCATAAAATAACTCTACTCGCAGGCTTGGCCACGGCCAGCCTTTTATCAGCATGCGCGACCCAGGCTGAAAAACCAGTCAGCGGCAGCAAGATATTATTATTGGGCGAAGTCCATGACAACCCTGATGGACATGCGCACCGCTATGCTGACCTGCAAAAAATGGTCGTCGCAGGCTGGCGCCCGGCCATCGCCATGGAACAATTCGATCGCGAAAACCAGGCCGAACTTACCCAGGCACAGGCAGCTTGCACCGACGCCGACTGCATCATCAGCAAGGTCGGCAACAAGCGCTGGGAATGGCCGCATTATCGCCCCGTCATCCAGCTCGCCATCGATTACAAACTGCCGCTGCTGGCAGCCAACCTTTCGCGCAGCGATGCGGCTCGCGTCATGCGTGAAGGCTATGCGGCTGTGCTCGACAAGAACACCATCACCAGCTACAAGCTCGACCAAGCCTTGCCCACCGTAGTAGTTAATGGCCAGCGTGCTGCCATGGAAAGCGGCCATTGCGGCAAGATGCCAGACAATATCGTTCCCAGCATGGTCAGGGCGCAAGTCGCCCGCGATGTCTGGATGGCCAAGGTCGTCACTGACAATGCCGACCGTGGTGTCGTCCTGCTTGCTGGCAATGGTCACGTCAGGCGCGACCTCGGTGTGCCGGTATGGCTGCCTGCCAGCCAGCAAGCCAGCCTGCAAATCCATGGCTATGTAGAAGATGCAAGTGGCAACAAGCCCGGCGACACCTCGCTGTACGACGTCAGCCATGTCGTCAAGACGCATGCACGTCCTGATCCATGCCTCAGTATCCCAGCACCTAAAAATCCAACTTAGAAACCAAATAAGCCTAGCGCAGAGGAACACATGAAACATCAGCCATCAGCCAACTCGTGCCAGCACCTCGGTCTGGCTTCAAGCAAAGTCGGCGAAGTCATGATCTGCCCTGAATGCGGGGTAGTCCACCTGTCTTTGAACCATGTGTCCCTGCGCTTTGATGTCGAGGCTTTCCGCGTGTTGGCCTATATGCTGGCAGAAGCCCAGTTGAATATAGAAAGCTATGATGCGCGCCTGCCCAAAACACCGGAAGCACCTCATGTCACCGGCTTTGAAATAGCACCCGGTAAAAAAATGCATTAAGCAAATCATCAAGCAAACTTATGCAACATCACCTGGTCAGAAGTATCAAGAGGATTACCGTATGTGTGAACATGACAAACATAGTATTGCACTAACACCAGAAGCCACGCCAGCGGGGTCACGCCGTCGCCGCATCTGGGATTTGACGCATGAATGCCATTGCCCCGTCATCGGCGTCTGCATACCCTTGACTACGCTGCGACGCATCGTCAACAAGGCCATGAATGGCCAGGCTATTGCCGAAGACTATGAAATCCACGTTGGCGCTATTGCCGAATGTGGTCGCCGCAATCGCCTCTCAGAAGCCATACAGCAAGAGCTGGAACAACGCTATGCCCGCACCATACAGGAATTTCGCGGCGCAAAGACAGTAGAAGCAGTCACCCGACTGTGGCTGGCCGCCATCGACAAGGGCGACGTTGCTGGCGCGTTCTGGGCCGCACTGACCCACCCGCGTTGCGATGCCGATTTGCAAGACGGCTTATGCCGCGACATGCACATGCTGCAGCACCAGGCAGGTGCCAGCGTACGCATAGATATCGCCCGCTTCAACGCCCTGCTTGAACAAAACAAATTATTGACCCGCGAACTGGGCCGCGTGCAGGAAAGACATAACCGCGCCCTGGCTGAGAAAACCCGCGAGATAGAAAAACAAAACACCCAGTTGATACAACTGCGTGCAGAAAGCATAGGCAAGGACAGCAGCATCCATTTCCTCAGTTGCGATATCGCAGCGCTAAAAGCAGAAATCCCCGAGCTGGAAACCCGCCAGCGCCTGCTCAAGAAAATCGAGCAAATGGCTGTGCGCCAGACCGACATGGAAAACCAGATACGCGAGCTAAAACAAAAACTCGCAGAAGCCAGCAAAACCACCGCCGACATACAGGAACAGGCAGCCGAACAAAGCAGGCAACAGCCAGAAGAAAAAGTCTACCCCATCACCCTGCACCTGAAGCAAAAAACTGTGCTGTGCGTAGGTGGCCGCAGTGGCAATGTGCCCACTTACCGCGACCTCATAGAACGCATAGGCGGCCGCTTTGCCCACCATGATGGTGGTCTCGAAGACAACCAAAGCCTGCTCGACGCCAGCCTGGCCGCCGCCGATCTCGTCATCTGCCAGACCGGCTGCATCAGCCACACCGCCTACTGGCGCGTCAAGGATTTCTGCAAACGCACAGGCAAACGCTGTGTCTTCGTAGAAAACCCCAGCGTTTCATCACTGGCGCGTGGGCTTGAGCAATTTGGCAGCGAAGAGGAAGGTGTTCAGGCCAAAGTGACGATCTAATAAAAGGTATCCGGCGCACTAGATTTCTATCCCAAAAAATATGGGGCGCTTCACTTCAGGATATCGAACGCATCCACAATCTCCACCCCCTGCATCTGCCCCAGCCAGCTATCAAACCAGGGTTTATGGGAGACACCGACGATAGACAATACGCGGGCACCTGGACGCTCGCGGAAAGTCTCGCGAATATTGCCGACCATGCGCAAATTACGAATCTCCCACCCCGCTACCCACATCTGCGGATAGCCTTCCGCTGACTTCGCACGCATCGACGGGATAATGTTGGCTTCTGCATATATGCGCAAACTTTCAGGTTCATTGATGTAGCGGTACAGGGGCAACAAGTCATTGGCGAGCGTCAGTTCATCTTCACGTTTCTTTCGCACATTCAAGCCAGTATTACCTGATGCCCATGCAGACTCTATGGAACGGACAAAGGCTTTGATGTCCGCTACATCGATACGATCACCGGTATGGTTGTCGACCGCATGGACACGCTGCAAACCCAGTTGCGCTGCCAGGCGAGCAGCAATCTGGTAACTTTCGTTATTGCGCTTTGCTGTCTGCGTGAGTTGAGCAATCAGCACCTCATTCAAGCCATCGCCAGCACGGCGCTCAGTTTCTGCCAATTGCAGCCATTGCACATAGGCAGATGCGGTATCGTACGATGCCAGGAACAAGGCAGCCAGACGACGGCGCTGCGCCGCCGTTGCCTGCTCTGGCCAGGCTTTCAGCATCTTGTCTGCTTCAGCCATCGCCGCTGGTGCATCCAAACCCGTAGCCAGCCTGGCTGCTTCGACCGATGCACAATAGTCCGCACCATATTTGGCAACATGACGGGCGGCCATGTCGCACTCTTCGCCTGATTCAGTTTCTATCGTAATAATCTCTGGTTTGAATTTCGCCAACTTATCGAGAACACCGCCCAGCGATGCAGGATTGAAGCTGGCTGGCATGCTACGCAAATGCACAGTCCCCAACACCAGCACCTGGGCACGAGGCCCGGTCATATCACGATCCAACGCTGTCAAATCAAGCTGCGCCTGCGCCAGAACCGGCACCATTGCACCTGCAAACAAAATCCGTTTTACCCATTGCTTCATGTAGTTTCCCCAGATTGATCAAACTACGCGAATGTAGGGCATAGCGTGGGGGTGAACAAGAAGAAGAGGACAGGATGCAGTTACAGCAGTCTGGAATGCAAAAATTACAGAACAGGACGTAGTGCTAAAAACATCCATTCATACGGATATCAGAACTGTCACTCAATCGCCGCGCATTCAGATCAACTCTATACTCTGCAAATTCAAATAACTGCTCTCCCGTATCGTGGTCACAAAATCGCTGAGGTAAGCCTTGGCAGACAAATCTGGCAGGCAGGCCGCATAGAGCCTGCCAGTCAGCCCATCCTTGGTAATGCGCTTGGGCAGTACATAATCGCGGTTCACATAGTTTTGTGCGGCCCATACCGGCAAGGTGGCTATGCCACGCTTGCTGGCGACCAGTTGCAGCATGGCGACTGTCAGTTCTGTCGTGCGGCGTGTGGTGTCTATACCAGCGGGCTTCAAGACCTGGCGCACCACATCCAGCATTTCATCCGGCACGGGATAGGTAATCAGGGTATCGGTCGCAAAGTCTTGCGCCACCAGATAATCACGCTTGGCCAGTGCATGGTCTTTGGCAATCAGGGCAATGATCTCGAAACGAAACAGGGGATGATAAGCCACGCTTTCAGCCGCATCCATTTCCGAGACAATGGCGACATCTGCCTTGTGGCTATACAGCAGCCCGACAGGATCAGCCTGGAAACCGGACACAATATCCAGTTCCACTTCAGGCCAGCGCTGGCGGAACAAGTCCATGGCTGGCATGAGCCAGTCAAAACAGGTATGACATTCCACCGCGATACGCAACTGCCCTGCCACGCCCTGCGCCAGACGAGCGAGGTCGCGCTCACAATTGGCGACTTGCGGCAAGACGCTGTCGGCCAGCTGCAGCAGGCGCTCACCCGCAGGCGTGAAGCGTATGGGTGTGGTCTTGCGCTCGAATAGCGGCGTGCCGTGATGCTCTTCCAACAACTTGATCTGGTGTGACAGGGCAGACTGGGTGACATTCAGCAAGACCGCAGCCCGCAACAAATTGCCGGATTCGCGCAGGGCATGCAGGGTTTTCAGGTGGCGTAGTTCTAGTATGGAATGCATGATCTCCTGGCCTTGCAGGCCTCATTATGAATAAAATTCAAGATGATTCTTAAAATATGTCGTTTGAATCATAGTCAATTCTAACTCATCATGCGAACACCCACAGGACTTTTGCAAAATTGTCCCAGCAAGGCGTCAGCGACGAAGACAGTACGAATAGTACGGCTAGGCGCTGCAACGCAGCTGGGGCAGTTTTGCATAAGTCCTCCCATGATAGGAGAATGAAATGACAACCACAGCACACACCCTGGGCTTCCCCCGTATAGGCGCCCAAAGAGAATTGAAATTCGCGCAAGAATCCTTCTGGCGCGGCGACATCACAGAAACTACCCTGCGTGAAACCGGCAGCGACTTGCGCGCCCGCCACTGGGGTTTGCAGAAGCAGGCTGGCCTGGATATGGTCAGCGTTGGCGACTTTGCCTGGTATGACCAGGTCTTGAACACCCTGGCCTTGCTGGGTGCCCTGCCCACGCGCTTTGGCTTTGATGCAAAAAAACTGAGCCTGGCAGACTACTACGTCGCCGCCCGTGGCAACCCAGAGCACTTTGCCATGGAAATGACCAAATGGTTTGACACCAACTACCATTACCTCGTACCTGAATGGACAGCCGACACCAGCTTTGATGGCGGCGTAGACTGGCTGTTTGAAGAACTGGCACAAGCACAGTACCTGGGCCACACCGCCAAAGCAACCCTGGTTGGCCCTTTGACCCTGCTCTACCTCGGCAAAATCAAAAGCGGTCTGGACATCAAACTCGATTTGCTACCCAGGATCATCCCCGCCTACCAGCTCCTGCTGGCCCGCCTGCAAGAACAAGGCGTTGAATGGGTGCAGATAGATGAGCCTATTCTGGCACTGGATCTGGACAACGCCTGGCTGGACGCCTTTGTGCTGGCTTACAATGCCCTGGCACAAAACACACCCAAGATCCTGCTATCCACTTATTTCGAATCAGTACAAGAACGCACCACCCTGCTGCATGCCCTGCCTATCGCAGGCCTGCACCTGGACCTGGTACGCGCACCACAGCAACTGCCTGCCCTGCTGGCCAACTGGCCGCAAGACCGCGTATTGTCCGCCGGCGTCATCGATGGCCGCAATATCTGGCGGGCTGACCTGACAGCCCTGCTGGCCGACTTGCAAGCCGCCCATACACAACTCGGTGACAACTTGTGGCTGGCCACAAGCTGCTCATTACAGCACGTACCAGTTGATCTGGCAGCAGAAACCGCACTCGATGCGGAAACCCTGAGCTGGCTGGCTTTCGCGACGCAAAAACTCGATGAAATCGTCGCCCTGAAACAAGCACTGAATGGCAATGCTGCCAGCGTCGCCCATCAGTTCAAGGCGGCTGACCAGGCCGTCGCCAGCCGCCGCACGTCAGTTCGCATCCACAACCCCATCGTACAAAAACGCCTGGCTGCTGTGACTGAACAAGATGTGACACGCCACAATGCATTTACCCAGCGCATCAGCCAGCAACAGCAGCGCTTTGCGCTACCGCTATTCCCCACGACCAGCATAGGCTCCTTCCCACAAACCAAAACCATACGCCAGGCACGTGCCGCCTATAAGCGCGGTGACTTGTCGCATCTGGAATACCTGGAAGCCATGCGCGCAGAAATCCGTCTCGTCGTTGAGCAACAAGAAAAGCTGGACATCGACGTGCTGGTCCACGGCGAGCCAGAACGCAATGACATGGTCGAATACTTCGGCGAACAACTCTGGGGCTACGGCTTCACACTCAATGGCTGGGTACAAAGCTATGGTTCACGCTGCGTCAAACCGCCCTTCATCTATGGAGACGTGTATAGGCCAGAAGCCATGACCGTCAGCTGGAGCCAATACGCCCAGAGCCTGACCAGCAAACCCATGAAAGGCATGCTGACTGGCCCCGTCACCATGCTGCAATGGTCCTTCGTGCGCGACGACCAGCCACGCTCTACCACCGCCTTACAAATCGCCCTGGCCCTGCGCGATGAAGTTGCCGACCTCGAGAAAGCGGGCATAGGCATGATACAAATCGACGAACCCGCCTTCCGTGAAGGATTGCCGTTGAAACAGCAAGACTGGTCCGCCTACCTCGACTGGGCAGTACGCACTTTCAAACTCAGTTCAGCCGTCGTCAGGGATGATACGCAAATCCATACCCACATGTGCTATTCAGAATTCAACGACATCCTGCCCTGGATCGCCGCCATGGATGCCGACGTCATCACGATAGAAACCTCGCGCTCGGACATGGAATTGCTCGACGGCTTCGGCGAATTCGCCTACCCGAATGACATCGGCCCCGGCGTCTACGACATCCACTCGCCACGCGTACCCAAGGTCACAGAAATGCAAAGGCTGCTACAAAAAGCCCGCAGCGTCCTCCCCGACGCCCGCCTCTGGGTCAACCCCGACTGCGGCCTCAAAACCCGCGACTGGCCAGAGACAATAGCTGCGCTGGAGAACATGGTGCAGGCTGCCAAGTTGCTGAGGGCGACTGTGGCAGTGGATGATAAGGAGCATCAGGGTTGTTGCTGATGGGTTTTAGTAAACTAGCTTGATTTGATGCATGAGGCACATGTTCACTGAATTGTGAGTAAGTGCCTTTTGCTTTCATGCTTTTGGCTAAAATTAACCGGACTGGCGCTGAAGTGGCGTTCGTAACGTGTCGTCACAATTGTTTATATCAGGTTCTTTGAGGTTCGAATGTTCTGATTCCAAGTGTTGCGAGTCAGTGTATTTACGCTGTTCAAAAAATGTCATTCCTGTATTTGGTTTCTGCGCACTGTCGCAAAACGAGGCGGGTTATAAAGTTCATGCGCAAGTCTCACAATCTCGCTGACATCTTCTGCCGATGCTTCTTGATAAAGTTTCACTTTCTCATCAACGATTATAAAAACTTGCGAGAAAAAACTATCGTTCGCAACCAATCGCAACAAATCCGCTTTTGCTGAACCCGCATCACTCGCATGCATTCCCGACATCTCTGATACACGCGCCCTGGATTTCAACCAAGACATTAGTGCGATAGAAATAAGACGCAAAACCAGTGCTTCAGTATTTTTTTGCGGCGCTTATCATTTCTGGAGCAGCAACACCTGAAGCGATAAAATCTGCCAGCGCTTTGATAAGGGCCAGGGCTATTTGCCTTTTGTTTTGAGTTGAATTGGGCATTTCTCGCATCTGTAATTGGTAAAAATCAAATCTCGTTTAATTTTTCGCTCCCCAAAATTTCTCATTTTCTCAAAGTAACTTGCTATCCACTTCCGAAAAAAACCGCAACTGCTGCCTGAGCATGCCATCCCGAATGCTGCTCCAAATCTGCTCAGGAAAATGTACTGGCAATTCGTGCTCAACCTGCGCCAAGGCATCTGGCACATGTTGAATCAGTCGCTGCATTTGCGCAAAACCATCCACAACACCCGTCTGCGCGGCCAGCCCCTGCCAATGTCGTACATGCATCTCACTCATTTTGAAGAGCGCATTCTTTGACCTCAAAGCCATGGCCATCTTGATTTTCTTTTCCTGCAATTGATTTGCACCACGCCCTATCACCGGCCAGGCTGACAGAATATCGTACATCGGTGTCATGTGGTAATCACCACCGGCATGCAGAGAAATTGAGAAGTTTTTGGCATGACCATCTGTCGCTGCCAGCAACCAGAATGCCAGGTTCATCAATGCAAAATTCAGTTTATCTTTCGCTGCGCTGACACTACCTTCCAGTATGTGCAGACATTGCGCAATGCCGGGTCCACCATCGGCATCATATTTGTTGTCCGGTGCAATGCCGCTGGCCTGGCAGAAATCTTCTTGCGGTAATCTGGCTATCCAGTCTTGCCCCATCCATTTTCTGTCAAAACGTTCCACCACCAGCACTTTTTGCGTGCCAAATTGTGCGATGTCAGCCTTGGCTACTTCAAATCTCAGTGCATTCATGATACGCATGCATAGCCATTCATTTTCTATGGAACCTGACATATCGGCGCGCATGCCGCCAATCAGGCCTAAAGGCAGTTTCAGGATATGTGTCGTTGGCGTTGCGCCATGGGGTACGTGCCATTGCCCCTCATACCAGAGCAATGCGGTTTTTTCTTGTGCCCCCGCCAGTGAAATGCGGAAATCGTCGATGATGTCGCTATCATCATCACTGGTCACATTCAGCAACAGCTTTTCAACTTCACTGTCCCTTAGTCTGGTCGCGGTAACTTTGTCAAAGCCGTCTGGCTCCATGTCGAGCGGTAGAATTTGTACAGCACCGACGCAGTCTCGCCCTAGAGCTTCGAGCAAGTCTGGCACATTTGTGGACAGCAGTTGATAACGATGGCTTATGCGTTGCCTGATTTTTTTATTGTCAGGTAGAAGATTGTCAAAGTAGTTTTTTACCGCCGGGCCACGCAAGATATTCTTGCCTGCCGTAATAGGTAAAGAGAGTGACAGTGAACGAGCCGCAGGCGATCTGATCCAGCTTTCTTCATACTCAAATTGATGCGTATCTGTACGATCCCAGCTCCACACACCAACCAGCAAGCCGTTCATCCAGACATTGAGTGAGCGATGAATACGAGCCTTGTTCATGATTACCAATCCGGTTTGGTGTCGTTATCGGGTTTGCCTGCTGCAGTCTTAACTTCATCACGCTTATAGATAGACAAACCACAGCCGAGCAAATGCAGGATGCTCAGCATCTGGTCCAGGCTTACCGCACCGGGGTTATTTTCAATATTGGCAATCCTCACCTGCCCCACGCCCAGTAATTTGCCCAAGGCGGCCTGAGACAGGCCCTGTTGACTGCGCAAGGATTTGAGATGGCTGCTAAGCTGTGTTGCCAGACTGATTCGGTAGTCCATGATGTTCTCTGCCCTCCCTAGCCTGAACATGTCATTGCCTAATAGGAAACGATGATAGGAAACGATGATCACTTTGAAGCAATGACTTCAAGTTATCACTCAAAAGCAATAAATTCAATATATCACTTTAAAGCGATATTTCAACATTATCACGTATAAGCAGGACTTACGCAAAATTGTCCCAGCAAGGCGTCAGCGACGAAGACAGTGCTTTAGGACGACCAGGAGCTGCAACGCAGCTGGGGCGGTTTTGCGTAAGTCCTAGGTATAAATTTCTTTCAGTTGCAAGCCCCCAAGAGATCCCCACACTGGTGAACATGGCCAGTGATGTCGCGACCTGGCAAGGCGACGATGTGCTTCTGCACATCACCAAACATTCTTGTCTATTAGTCTTGCTGGGCAATGTGGGCAAGGTGGAAAAACACAATGAGAGATGGTTTTATAGCGACGACTCGTATAGATTTGTCAACATAGCTGAGAAATAATGGCGTTTCGACTTTGAAGATAGCAGGCATTTTTTCGCCTGTGAGCTCACCGCACTAAAAATCTCCAATCAACTGAAATTTCTCATCGACAGTTTTTGCCAGCAAGTCCATTTCCTGTTTATCTTTAGGATACGGATAGGCCTCTATCCCTTTTACACCATACCTCGACAAGGTTTTTTCGTCGGGGAAATACGCGATTGAATCAGAGGTGCCATTGACGGTAATCGATATGCCGAATTTCTCTTTTTTCTGTATCAAGTCACCTAAAAAGTCTTTGAATTCATTCTCAGAATCAAATGTGTAATTCTCTCCTCTGGCTGACACTTTATACGTAGTCGTCTGTATTGCTGGCGCAGTTAGTTCATGCGATCTTTTTAAGAGCTCTTTGTTAAAGCCAATTACCTTGAAAAATGCGTCATCTTCTCGCCAAAAAGCTGACATGGAAACAGAGCTAGCTTTTGTTCTATTTGAGCGTGATTCCTCGATGGGTGCAATTCCGTAAATCCCGCCATGAAAACCCAGGACGGATTCAGGTAAAAGTGACTTTCTATATGCGGCAACAAATAGATAATTCGCACACGAAGACATGCAATATCGATCAACGATGAGATGGATTTTTCTTTTATTGATTTCCTTTGCCATGGCAAGCGCCCCCACCACGCTGCCACCACCGGAGCGGACGATGATGGTTTCTACACCCTGGCGTAAATAAGCAAGCATAGGCTTCGCATCCGCATCAACGATCTCACCCGTCATGCGCAAGAGCTTATTTTCTGAATCAAACTCATACGTGGCGGACATAGCCGAATCAGATAAAAACAGCCAAAAACTGAAGACAAGCGTTTTTCCGATTTTGAAGAAATTCATTTCCATGACCTTATTTGATACAGATGGTAAAACCTTCAGCACCGCATCAGGGCTTAAAGAGATGTGATACATGCAACATTTTAAATATACAATAAAATTGAATATTGTTGATTATTTATTATTTGGGAGCCACTGCCACGCTGGTAAAACTCATCTTGAATTTTTTTCACCAATTAACGTTTACGTTAACGTCAATTCTTATGCTATTCTAAAAATAACAGGTGCACGGCTCAATCTCTTGGGCTGTGTTAAACGGGAAAGTGGTCGTCCTGATCGCTGTCGCTAACAAGTGACAGTAGCTATCAAGACCTAAATACGTGTTTACGATCGCGCTCGCGCTTAAGATAGTAAATATGTTCCAAGCCCCTGCTGCCTCCGCAACGGTAGGCAAGTGCGGTTACATCATCCACGCCACTGGTCATGCATGACTGGGAAGGCGATGTAACAAGACTTGCAAGCCCGGATACCGGCCTGTTGATCGCTGAGAAAAACATTGCGGAAGGCGGTGTTTGGGATATGGCATGGCACGCCTGATGGCGGGCGGGTGCTTGTCTTCAACATTGCTTCTTACTTTTTTTCCCAAGGTCTGGTCACGTACGGAAGGTGCGTGGCGGGTGTACGTCCACACGGCGCATGCCCATGGTCAGGATGGTTGCTGCAGCAGGTTTCTGCATGCGGTGGCCGCCCTGTTTTTCAGGCATCAGTGCGGCTGTTGTTGCGGGCGTGGCCCGCCGTCTGTCCGTGCGCAATCAGGAAGGTTTAGGAAAGCATCATGTCTACTCTTACCCAGGCTCCCAACGTCAAACTGCTCATCAACGGCGAACTGATAGACTCCAAATCCACGCAATGGCGCAATGTGATCAACCCGGCCACGCAACAGGTGCTGGCCCATGTGCCGTTTGCCACGCCAGATGAAATGCAGGCCGCAGTCGATGCTGCCAAGGCCGCTTTCAAGACCTGGCGCAAGACAGCGATAGGTACACGTGCCCGCATCTTTCTCAAATACCAGCAACTGATACGCGAAAACATGGCCGAGCTGGCCGCATTGTTGACAGCCGAACAGGGCAAGACCCTGGCTGATGCTGAAGGCGATATCTTCCGCGGACTGGAAGTAGTCGAGCACGCCGCCAATATCGGCAACCTGCAAATGGGCGAAATCGCCAACAACGTTGCCAGCGGTGTTGATACCTATACCCTGAACCAGCCGCTGGGCGTGTGCGCTGGCATCACCCCTTTCAACTTCCCGGCCATGATACCGCTGTGGATGTTCCCTATGGCGATTGCTTGCGGCAATACCTTCATCCTGAAACCGTCCGAGCAAGACCCCATGGTCACCATGCGCCTGGCTGAGCTGGCCATGCAGGCTGGTGTGCCGCCTGGCGTGCTGAATGTGGTACATGGTGGTGAAGACATCGTCAATGCAATTTGCGACCACCCTGATATCAAGGCCGTGTCCTTCGTTGGTTCTACCCGCGTGGGTACACATGTTTACAATCGCGCGACACTGGCGGGCAAACGTGCACAGTGCATGATGGGTGCCAAGAACCACGCCATCGTCCTGCCAGATGCGAATAAAGAACAAACCCTGAACAACCTCGCCGGTGCTGCCTTTGGTGCGGCTGGCCAGCGTTGCATGGCGCTGTCTGTGGTCATCCTGGTTGGTGAAGCAAACCAGTGGGTGCCAGACTTGCTAAACCGCGCCCGTAGCCTCAAGATCAATGCAGGTGCAGAAGCTAATACGGACATAGGCCCGGTCATTTCATGTACTGCCAAAGAACGCGTAGAAAGCCTGATCGCCCAAGGTATTGCTGAAGGTGCGACACTGGTGCTGGATGGCCGCGCACCACAAGTGCCAGGCTATGAGCATGGCAACTTCGTCGGCCCTACTGTCTTCACTGGCGTCAAGCCAGGCATGCGTGTGTATGAAGAAGAAATCTTTGGCCCGGTATTGTGCATCATGCAGGCAGATACTCTGGCCGACGCCATCGCCATCATCAATGCCAACCCTAACGGCAATGGCACCGCACTGTTCACCCAGTCTGGCGCTGCCGCCCGCACCTTTGAAGAAGATATCGATGTAGGCCAGATCGGCATCAACGTGCCTATCCCTGTGCCTGTACCTCTGTTCTCATTTACTGGCTCACGTGCATCCAAACTCGGTGACCTGGGGCCTTATGGCAAGCAGGTCATCCAGTTCTACACCCAGACCAAGACCATCACGGCACGCTGGTTTGATGACAGCGTCAGCGCTGGCAAGGTGAATACCACCATCTCACTGAAGTAATCGGAGGCCATCATGGACTTCGATCTTAGTGAAGACCAGCGCGCCTACCAGCAATCTGCCCGCAGCTTCGCCGCCCATGAAATGACGGCGCAAGCTGCGCATTGGGATGCCACTTCCCACTTCCCACTGGACGTCATCGCCCATGCCGGGGAGCTGGGATTTTGCGGGCTGTATGTGCCGGAAGAGCTGGGCGGGCTGGGTCTGACTCGGCTGGATGCAGCCATCATTTTTGAAGAGCTGGCGCGCGCCTGCCCTTCGACCACGGCTTATATCACGATACACAATATGGCGAGCTGGATGATCGCCAACTGGGGCACGCCAGAAGTGCAGCAGAAATGGGTGCCCAGGCTGGCCGCAGGCAAGAAACTGGCTTCGTATTGCCTGACCGAAGCTGGCTCAGGCTCTGACGCGGCCTCACTGCGCACCAGCGCCCGCCTCGATTGCGACAGCTATATCCTCGATG
This sequence comes from Undibacterium sp., assembly GCF_030683615.1. Lineage (NCBI taxonomy): Bacteria > Pseudomonadati > Pseudomonadota > Betaproteobacteria > Burkholderiales > Oxalobacteraceae > Undibacterium > Undibacterium sp. The sequence continues at coordinate 68,547 of NZ_JAUXQE010000010.1, read as the reverse complement.
GCAGCAAGGCCTTTATCTCGGGCGCAGGTGCCACCAATATGCTGGTCGTCATGGCGCGCACAGGTGGCGATGGTGCTGGCGGTATCTCTGCCTTTGCGGTACCGGCAGATTTGCCCGGCATTAGCTATGGCAAGAAAGAAGACAAGATGGGCTGGAACAGCCAGCCCACCCGCACCGTCAATTTTGACCAGGTACGCATACCGCGCAGCCACTTGCTGGGTGAAGAAGGCGAAGGCTTTCGCATTGCCATGCGTGGCCTGGATGGTGGCCGCATCAACATCGCCACCTGCTCCATCGGTGCGGCGCAGTCAGCACTCAATAGCGCGCAAGCGTATATGAATGAGCGCATGCAGTTCCAGAAAAAACTGTCTGACTTCCAGGTGTTGCAATTCAAGCTGGCCGACATGCAAACCGAGCTGGTCGCAGCGCGCCAGATGGTGCGTCTCGCCGCCAGCAAGCTCGACAGCAAGGCAGACAATGCCTCAGTGTATTGCGCCATGGCCAAGCGCCTGGCAACCGACACCGGCTTTGCCGTCTGCAATGAAGCACTGCAAATCCACGGCGGTTACGGCTATATACGCGAATACCCACTGGAGCGTTTCCTGCGCGATGTCAGGGTGCACCAGATACTCGAAGGCACGAATGAAATCATGCGCGTCATCGTCGCCCGCCACATGCTAAACCAACCCGCAAGCGAGGAATTTTTATGAGCCACCACATAAATTATAGTAACTACACCAATCTGCAATGCGAAATCATCGGCCACACTGCCCTGGTGACCCTGGCCAACCCACCCGCCAATACCTGGACTGCTGCGGGTTTGCAGGCATTGACGCAACTCGTCAATGACCTCAATGCGGATGCAGATATCTATAGCCTTGTCATCACAGGCTCAGGCCAAAAATTCTTTTCTGCCGGGGCAGATTTGAAGCTGTTTGCCGATGGCGACAAGGCCGTGGCACTTGACATGGCACGCCGCTTTGGTGAAGCATTTGAAACCCTGAGCCGCTTCCGCGGTGTTTCCATCGCCGCCATCAATGGCTATGCCATGGGTGGTGGCCTCGAATGCGCACTGGCTTGCGATTTGCGCATTGCCGAAACTCACGCACAGATGGCCTTGCCAGAAGCCGCAGTCGGCTTGCTGCCTTGCGCTGGCGGCACACAAAATCTTGCATGGCTGGTCGGTGAAGGCTGGGCCAAGCGCCTGATCTTGTGCGGTGAACGTGTCGATGCTGCCACCGCCCTGCGCATAGGCCTGGTGGAAGAAGTGGTCGCCACTGGCGGCGCACTGGAACACGCACTGGCACTGGCCAAACAGGTTGGCAAGCAAAGCCCCAGTAGCGTCAAGGCATGCAAGCAACTGATACAGGGTGCGCGCCAGCAACCCATGAACACCGTGCTCCCACAAGAACGCGAAGCCTTCCTGGCCTTGTTTGATACTGCCGATCAAAAAGAAGGCGTTACTGCCTTTTTGGAAAAACGCCCACCCGTGTGGAGGAATGCATGAGCGACTCCCCAGTCCGGTTCCACACCCTGCCTGCTGCCAATGGCATGCAACTAGGCGTGGCCACCCTCAATTCAGAAAAAACCCTGAATGCACTGTCCATGGAAATGGTGCAATTACTGGGCAAGCAATTGCAAACCTGGGATGAAGACAGCAGCATCGCCATGGTGGTCTTGCAAGCCGCTGGCGAAAAAGCATTTTGCGCAGGCGGTGACTTGCAAAACCTGTACGCCAGCATGCGCGAGCATCATGCATCGGATAACAAAGACGACTTGCTCGGCAATGCCTATGCGCTGGAATTTTTTGAACAGGAATACCGCCTCGACTATCAAATCCATACCTACCGCAAACCCATATTATGCTGGGGCCACGGCATCGTCATGGGTGGCGGCATAGGCTTGATGGCCGGTGCCAGCCACCGCGTCGTCACAGAAAAATCCCGCCTCGCCATGCCAGAGATAGCCATAGGCCTGTTCCCCGATGTAGGCGGCACCTGGTTCCTGAACCGCATGCCGGGCAAGCTGGGTTTGTTTTTGGCATTGACGGGTGCCAGTATCAATGCCAGCGATGCACTGTTTGTGAAACTGGCCGACGTGGCCTTGCCACATGCCAGTAAGACAGATGTGCTGACGACTTTGCAGGCTGCTGCCTGGAGCAATCAAACATATCAGAACCACCAACGCTTGAGCCAAATCCTTCATGAATTCTCGGCGCAATCCAGCGACACCACTGGCCCCTTGCGTGCCAATTTCGACTTTATCAATCGCCTGTGCAGTGCGGCTGATTTGCCTGCCATCGTCGCGGAAATATTGGCGATAGATGCAGCACAGCAGGAAGAACATCCCTGGCTGCAAAAAGCCGTCAGCAGCCTGCAAAAAGGCAGCCCGACTTCCGCCTGGTTGGCACATGCCTTGCAGGAACGCGGCAAGCATTTTTCGCTGGCAGAAGTCTTTCGCATGGAGTTAGTTGCAGCGCTGGCATGTGCGCAAGGTCACGATTTTGCCGAAGGGATACGGGCTTTGATCGTGGACAAGGATCAGAAACCGCAATGGTTGCCGGGTAGCCTGGGTGAATTGCAGTTGCAGAACGGTGAGCGTTACTTTGCGCGTCTTTGGACGGCAGAGCAGCATCCTTTGCGGGATTTGGGTGCGGGTGAAAATATTCACAAAAGAGCCGCGTAAGTATCAAGCCCAACCTACGAAACCTTAAAATCCCCTCCCCTTCAAGGGGAGGGAGCTAAAACCAGGAGATAACCACATGTCAAACCAATCCAAAATCGCCTTCATCGGCCTCGGCAACATGGGCGCACCGATGGCCCTTAATCTGCTCAAGGCAGGCTACCCTCTCACCGTCTTCGACCTCTCCCCCACTGCACTCAAAACACTGGCAGACGCAGGCGCTCTGGCCGCAGGCAACGCCAAACAAGCCATAGAAGGCGCAGACATCGTCATCAGCATGCTGCCCGCCAGCCGCCATGTAGAAAGCCTCTATCTCGGCGACGAAGGCATACTCGCTCATATCGCCAATGGCGCACTCATCATAGACTGCAGCACCATCGCCCCACAATCTGCCAAAAAGGTCGCGCAAGCCGCAGCCGCACGCGGGTTGGCGATGGTGGATGCCCCGGTCTCAGGCGGCACAGCGGGTGCAGCCGCTGGCACACTGACCTTCATCGTCGGCGGCGGCACCGTTGACCTCGAACGCGCCCGCCCCGTCCTGAACGCCATGGGCAAAAACATCTTCCACGCCGGTGAAAATGGTGCCGGGCAAACCGCCAAAATCTGCAACAACATGCTGCTCGGCATACTCATGGCAGGCACGGCAGAAGCGCTGGCACTGGGCGTGGCGAACGGGCTTGATCCCAAAGTCCTGTCCGACATCATGAGCAAAAGCTCAGGCCGCAACTGGGCACTGGAACTGTACAACCCCTACCCCGGCGTCATGGAAAACGCACCCGCATCACGCGGCTACACTGGCGGCTTTGGGGTAGACCTGATGCTCAAGGACCTGGGTCTGGCAACCGAGGCGGCGCTGGGCAGCCAGGCAAGCATCCCGCTGGGTGAAGCTGCGCGTAACCTATATGGCATACATAGCAAAGCCGGTGCAGGAGGCAAGGATTTTTCCAGCATACTTGAGCTGCTTCAGAAAAAGGAATAGAAATACTGAGTCACGGGCGCGATGACAATCGCTACACAAAGCGATATGCTAGCGCCCATGACTACCCAAGCACACGCCTACCATTACCTGCAAGCCTCGGCCCTGACAGACGATGTCAAACCCCGGCTGCAACTGGCCACTTCTGGCGCGGACGACAAAGCAGTTGTCGCCCACCCGCATTTTTTTGAAGGCCTGCTAAAGCAGCCGCGACTGTCGGCAGAATTGCTGACTGCAGTACATATCATCGTCGGCTCGCGCTTTTTCACACCTGCCAATACACTGGCAAAAAACCTCATGCTGGCTGACCCTGTAGTCACATCGGGTGGTGGCATCTTGCGTTTTGAAGGTTTTTCTTCCTGCTGTAGTGCTTATGTGCGTGTCGACATGCTGCCCGACAGCTATGAAGGTGATGTCGTCGGCAAGGGTACGACCAATGTCGATTTCAACGCCCCTATGCGGGCAGCGCTGGCAAGAGTGCGCGACGCTGCTGGCCTTGCACTATCAGTCGGGCAAGATGCCTTTACCCTGCATGCTGGTGGCAATAGCGTCGTCGAGAAGAAAGTCGAGCTGCCATTGCGCTGGATACGTGGCATGCTTGAAGTACAGTCTTACCAGGCTGGCATGCGCAAAATCGTCGAAGTCAGCGGGGCAGAAGCCCTGCGCTTCTTGCGCTCTTTACCCAAGGCATCGACCAGCAAGACGCCGCTGTGGATATCGCACGGCCCCTTTGGCTTGCGCACCACGACCAGACCAGAGCCAAATAGCATACGCCTGGTCGACAGCACCCGCCTGCGAGTGTTGGAAGCCTTGCTGCCACGGGTGAAGTCCATGGCTATTTTTGCTGATGAAGCACAGCAAGCCAGCGCCTGGGTCTTGCAATTTGCCGGTGCCCGCCTGACGTTGGCCCTGAGTGCCGAAGTCTGGCGCGGTTTTTCTGGAGAGGGCCAGGCTCTGCGCGCACTGATGAATATGCAGGATGCCAATGCCCTTCCCCGCCTGCGCGCGCATTTGCAATGGCAATCCACGCTGCAAGCTCCAGCCTTGGCGCAACAACTGGATTTATCGCAAGCCAGCATAGAAGACAGCCTGCGCATACTTGGCGTCTCTGGCCTGCTGGGATTTGATGTGACGGAAGGCAGTTACTTTCATCGCGTGTTGCCATTGGATCTGAGCATGGCAGAAGACTTGCACCCACGCCTGGCTGCTGCCCGCGAATTAATAAAAGACAATGCGGTCGCCATCATTAATAAACAGCCGCTCGAAGCCACCGTCCAGAGTGCAGATATCCAGCACCGTGTGCGCGAAGTGGACGGTGAATTGCGCTGTACTTGTCCATGGTATGCCAAGCACCAGGGTTTGCGTGGGCCTTGCAAGCATGTGCTGGCAGTGGAAGCAATGACAGAAAATTAGGACACCCATGGCAGAGCAAAAAATCGAAGCCGCATTTGTTGCAGCAACTCCGCTGGAAGAATTCATCGTCGCGGGAAACTATCAGGGCATGATGGCCTATCTGCAAGCGCAGGACAAGGCGCAATGGCAGCAGCACAGGGCCCGTGTCCTGCGCATGAACAAAGCCATGGAAAAATCGCGCTACACTTCAGACATGAGCAAGTCTGCCTGGCGCAGCAAGGTCACGGATGAACAATGGCATTGTCTGCGTGCCGCCATTTTCTTATGCGGCAATGCCGATGACGTTGCAGAAAACTGCTGGCATTATCTTTATCAACCAGCCGAGCTTATCGAACTCTGGAAAAAATACCAGCCAGCTTCCACAGAGAATCTGGCACTCACGTTGATATCGCAAAGGCCACTCGCATTTCGCATCGTACAAAGCCTGCTGATTAACGGCTTGATTGAACGCCCAACACATGAGAATTACTTGCTGGGCCTGATGAGCCAGGAAATGCGTTCAGACCTGGTGCCGGATGTCGCTTACTGGATCAAAAATGACCCGGACTTATTGCAAGGCCCGCTATTGCAGTTGTTCGACATCGAAGGCACGACCGATATCAGTTTCGCCGGACGCGATAAGTACACGCATAACCCTGACAACACCTGGCAACAGTTATTCTTGAATTTGTGCCAGCAAGGCGTGTATCGCCGTGAAGTCTTGCTGGATAAAACCCTGAGTGCGCTGGAAAAAGACTGGATACAATTCCGCTCTGGCTGGTTCTCGCGCTTCCATGATGCGCTTGCACCCACGGTAGAAGAAATGAGCGCATTCAGTGAACGCTATCTGGGTCTATGCCACAGTCGCATCCCTCCTACCGTCAGCATGGCGTTAAAAGTGCTGGGCAGGTTGCAGGAGGCAAATGCCATCAGTAATACCGCATTGCTGACTGCCCTGCAACCGCTGCTCTCATCTGCCGTCAAGGCGCAAGTGGATGCTGCACTGAAATTGCTTGACCAAATGATCAAGCAAAATGCCAGTCTTGCACAAGAGGCTGCGTCTGTCGCCGTGTTTGGCTTACTTCATGAAGCCGCCGATATGCAAAAGAAGATCATCACACGCCTTGACAAGTGGGGCATGGACGCAGCTACGCAAGAGCAGGCCAGGCAATTGCTACCCCATGTTGCCACCAGTAACCGTGAAGCCTTGTCAGCCTTGCTGATCACCGATGCAACAGACGGCTCCGCTCGCGCAGTAACAGACACAATACATCAACTACCCAGCCTGCAAGCACTGCCATCGCCCATCTCCAGCCAGCGTGCGCTACCTGTTATCAATACGATTGATGACCTCATTCAAGCCTGCGCCCATGCCTTTGAAAACCATATTGACACAGACTGTTTCGAAACCGTCTTTGAAGCCCTGCTAAGACTTGCTCCATTTTCTGCAGAGGCAAAAAAACAGTTTAGCCCTGTACTCAAGCGTGCCAGGAAAATGAAGCCCGTTGCCGACAACTGGCATCATTTGGACAAGCCTTTGGCACGTGAACTGGCGCGGCTTCTGGCTTTTATGTTTGAACAAGAGAGACTGCCAGCCGAGCGCCAATTTGCCAAAGGTCATTTCGATGTACACAGCGTTATTTGCCAGCGCACAGATGATCTGATGGATATCCTGATGCAGGGAAAATCTGTTGCCCCCCTGGCCGCAGCCACCCATCAGCGCGGCTACATTGACCCAGCCATCCTGATAAAGCGCGCCCGTGATCAACACGCATCTGGCCTGCAACAGCCCGTGCAAGAACAGGTGCTCAGCCTCTTGCGCCTCGCCCCCAGTAACGATCCCGCTTTGCGCCAGCAGGCAGCCAGCCTGCCGGATACACCCTACCACCATGCCTTGCGTTATGCACTGGGTTCGCAAGTCAGCATCGCTGCCAAAGGCAAGGATAGTGCCTTGTATATTGCAGCGGCACGCGCCCGTTATCCAGATGAAGATGACCCCAACCTCATCCAGTTGTATGGCGATTTTGGGCCGGATGGTGCTCACGCTGCGCGCTATCGCTTTGACATTGAAGCCAGGGAAAGCGAGTACACGACTTTCTATGACACCTATTTGTCGGTGACACCAGCGCCCAGACCAATAGACCCAGTCTACCTGAGCATACTGCGTCACCCTCGCGATGAAAAAAGCGATGGCAAAATCTGGAGGGGGCAAGACTTCAGTGGCGGCAATGAGAGCCAGATATTATGGTCAGCGAGTATGCTGCCTTCCTGCCTGGAAGCCGTATTCGCCGAAGGTACGCAAGCCATTGCCAATAATCTGGATTGGTGGGAAGTAGCATGGCAGAACAAAACCTATCTGAACCTCCTGCTGGACCCCACCGTCCCCATGAACGGTTGCGCCATCACCTTGCTGGCCTTTGCCCTGGCAGGCAAAGAACCAGGCCAGACTGCCATCGCCATTGATGCCCTGGTCGCCAGCTGGCTGGAAGGACGGCTTGAAGCCGCAGCATTGGCCAATGTCATTTGCGGCTTGCTGGCAACGCCGCAAGTCAAGGCCAGCCGCTATGCCAAGAGCCTGAGCAAGGCAGCACGCGCGCATGCAATGGCACCACATCTGGTATTCCAACTGCTTTGCACCATCGTCACACAAAACCCGCAAGCACCGCCCAAAGACATGGCCATGCTGCTGGAGCTCTTGAACGAATTACGCCTTGAACTGACACAAAGCCTGCCAGAGCATACCTTGGCAGCATTGCAAATCATGCAGATAGGTGGCAAGGGCAAGACAGCCCTGAAGGCTTTGCTGGCTGGATGATACTGCTTGTCAGCAGATCACCACAAAACAGATCACCGTAAACAAGCCCAGCTTTTTGGCGAGCCTGCGCAAAGCTGCATGCACTGCAGCAGGAAAAATCCTGCGCGCGCGATTCTAGCAAATGAATGTCAAATAGTGTTAAAAGTTAATGGAAATATATTTTTAACTTTTTTTGACATTTCTCCAGAATTTTCATTTATGCTTTAGACAAGTACACAGGAAAGCTGTGTTTTTGAATTATTGCAGTAGATAAGTAAAGATGTCAGTTGGATCGCAACAATTTGTAACAAGTAAGGCTGTCAATGAGTAACACCAGCCCCTTGTTCCGCCCTGAAGTTACCGCAGCATTAGGCAGTCAATGGATGGGTGCCATCCGTCTGGCGCAACCGCTCTCTGCTTCTTTGATTGCCATTGTTGCCCTGGTCATCGCTGCGGTGCTGATCACTTACATCACTCTTGGCAGCATCACCAAAAAAGCCCGTGTCACAGGTATCACTGTACCTGTCGGTGGCCAGCTTAGCGTGGCTGCACCCAATGCCGGTATTTTGCTGACCAGCCATGTCACAGAAGGCGAGCAAGTCAAGGCCGGGCAAATCCTGTTCACACTCAGCACAGAACGCCAGAACAGACAGGGTGAAATCACCGCCCTGGTGGCCCAGCAACTCGCCAGCCGTGCCGACAGCATGGCCGCAGAACAAAGATTGCGCCAAAGCCAGTACCAGGAAAAAAAACAGGCCTTGCAGCAAAGACTGGCCAACCTGGCGCAAGAACATACTCATCTTGAACAAGAGCTGCTGCTGGCCCAGCGCCGCCAGCACCTGGCACAGCAAAGCCTCGCCAAGTATGAAACCCTGCAAGGCAATGGCTATGTCTCTGCTGCCCAGACCCAGCAAAAGCAGGAAGACCTGCTCGACATCAGCACCCGCCTGAGCACTTTGCAGCGTAGCAAAACCCAGTTGCAAGCCAACCAGATTGCCCTGCAATCAGAACTCGACACCTTGGCAAACAGCCTGGCCACAGACCTGGCACAAATAGAAAGAGCCAAAGCCAGCCTCAAGCAAGAAGCCGCAGAAAACGCCAACCGCCAAGCTGTGCAAATCGTAGCAATGCAATCAGGCACAGTCTCAGCACTGACCAACCAGCCAGGGCAAGCCATCAATGCCGGGCAAGTGCTGGCGAGCCTGATACCTGTGGATGCCAGGGCGTCCAGCTCTACCGATGCTGGCAATGCTGGCAAAACAGAAGCAGCTTCGCTGGAAGCGCATCTGTATGTACCCAGCCGCACAGCAGGTTTCATCCAGGTCGGCCAGGAAGTCTTGATACGCTATGCAGCCTTCCCTTATCAAAAATTTGGCCTGCACACCGCCACTGTCACGGATGTCAGTCGCACCCCCTTTGCTCCAGCAGAACTGCCCGCGCATCTGGCTACCACGATCTTGAGCAATGCCCAGCAAGCCATCAATGGCTTCAACACGAACGAAGCGCTCTACCGCATCAAAGTCAGGCTGCATGAGCAAAGCATCAATGCATACGGCCAAGCGCAAATGCTCAAGCCAGGTATGACGCTCGAGGCAGATGTCATACAGGACAAGCGCAGGATTTGGGAATGGGTGCTGGAGCCAGTGCTGGCAATGAAGCAGCGAGCCTAGGAGCAAGTAGCAAAGAATTTCAGAATTCGATGCTGAGTCTGTCAGAAAACCCCAACAGACTCAGCCCGAAATACCGTTCAAGGTGGTCAAGACCGAGAACGGAGCAGTAAAACCATGCCATGAGGTATGGTTCACTTAACCATGTATAGGAGTATCACAAAATGCGTTTGATTACAAATGAAGAATTGTTGGTTGTGGCGGGTGGCGATTCAGACCTTGACTGGGGTAGTTAGCCAATTATCAAGGGTGAAGGGGATCCGGATCTCGGTGCCTGGGACAATATTGGCGGATTTGATGCGGCTGCAACTCGCTCTTCAGGACAGAATAGCTGGGGTGAGCCTGGGCCTGCCACTCAGCCATCTCGGCCAAACGACCCACCTCTCCAACCAATAAACTTTATTACGCCTAAAGGATTGGCTACATGGCTCGGCGTTGAATTAGTAATTGAGATTCTCAAACAAAATCCAAATATTGATGTAAATCAGGATCGCGGACTGTAAGCCATTATCTACGCGTGGCTAGAACAGATTTATTACTCGGGCCACGCGTATGCAATAAAAGTTATCAAACCCCAAGGACAAAAAAATTGAAAAATATATTGCGCTATTTTTTTAGAAACCTTGCTGTTTCATGGTTAGTATTGTTTTTTATTACCCTTACAACAACGCTGATGGGATACGACGAAAAAGTGATAACGGTATTCACGTTAATCGCGTTTAGTATGTGCTTCGTTGTCCAATATGTTGCGAGCGAAAAAAAACTCTACACTGAATCTGGTAGCATTCCCATTTTTCATAAAAATGATGCGAATCAAGTATGGAAAAGTATTTTTTTTCCACTAGTTATTTTTGCATTAATCACTAGCATTTTAGCGATTGGAGAGAAAATCTCATTCAAAAGCGATTTAAAGATAATACAGATTAATTCTTTGCTTTTAATATTTTCGGTAGCTGCATTGGAAGAAGTATTTTTTCGTGGTTATCTACTGGCAGCGTTAAGGAAGTTGGTACGAATTGAGTATGCGATGCTCTTCTCCAGCGTCATATTTACACTATGCCATATTTATAATGACACTACGACTCTGACATACATTTTTCATTTCATGTTTGGCCTTTCGATGGCTGCGATCTCTGTTAAATACAAGTCGTTATTGTTTTCAATAATTTTTCATTCAGTATCAAATTACTCCCTCGGTGTAAGCAGTAGTTATTTTTCTAGTTTGTTCAATAGTGATGGCCTGTTCCAGTTGACTAATCGTGCGTCTTCAGAATTTTACATGCAGCTTTGTCTAACTGTTTTTGTTCTTCTCATTATATTTTCGTTAAAAGACATTCATTGGATGAAACACAAAGATAAATCTCGAAAAGAAATGAATTCTTGAATGAGATGCAGGACGTAGGTTGTTAAGAGTGTGGCATTACCATATTTTTGTCGTCTTATCGCCTATGTAATTTATCTTACTCTCCAAGAAAAACAGACTTTTGTCGCTTAGCGGCCAAACACTAAATCCATGTCACCCCTCCTCCAAACCGAATCCAGCGAATGCGGCCTGGCCTGTCTCGCCATGGTCGCCAGCCATTTTGGCTACCACTCTGATCTTGCCGATCTGCGCCGTCAATTCTCTATCAGCCTCAAAGGTGCAACACTGGCGCAGCTGATGCGTCATGCATCTGCCATGCAATTGAACAGCCGTCCCTTGCGTCTTGAACTGGATGAGCTAGATCAACTGGCTTTGCCCTGCATACTGCACTGGAATTTGAATCATTTCGTCGTACTCAAAGCCGTGCGCAAGGATTGGCGTGGCAAGGTCACGCTGGTGTTGCTGGACCCGGCAGTGGGTGAAAGGCGTGTTCCTGTTGAGGAAGCGTCCAGCCATTTCACCGGCGTGGCACTGGAGCTGACGCCCAGCCCTTCATTCAAACCCAAGGATGTGAAGAAACAAGTTGCCCTGCGCGATCTGACTGGTCACATTGTTGGCTTGCGCCCTGCTATTGTCAAGGTATTGGCGCTGGCTCTGGCGTTGGAAATTTTTGCGATTTGCTCGCCGCTGTTTAATCAGTTTGTGATTGATGAAGTCATTGTCAGTGGCGACAAAGAATTGCTGGTGGTGCTGGTGTTTGGTTTTGCGCTCTTGATGGTCACCCAGAATGCCATAGGCCTGGCGCGTAGCTGGTTTTTGATGCGCTGGAGTATGGATATCAGTCTGCAATGGTCAGCGCGCGTGTTTGCCCATCTGGTGCGTTTGCCGGTTTCTTATTTTGAAAAACGCCATCTTGGTGATGTGGTATCGCGCTTTGGTTCGATAGGGGCGATACAAAGTACCCTGACTTCGATGTTTGTCGAGAGTGTGCTGGATGGCTTGATGGCCGTGCTGGCGCTGGTGATGATGCTGGTGTATAGCTTGAAGCTGAGTATGCTGGTGTTGGGTGCGGTGGCTCTTTATGCAGGTTTGCGCTGGGCTTTTTATCAGCCCTTCCGGGAGGCGTCACAAGAGCGGCTGATATTGTCTTCCAAAGAGAGTTCGCACTTCCTGGAAACCATGCGTGCCGTTACACCTCTCAAATTGTTTGGCCGTGAGACTGAGCGGCTGTCGCGCTGGCAGAATTTGAAGATCGATGTGCAAAACCGTGATATCAAGACGCAGAAGCTGTCCATCATCTTCAAGGTCAGCAATACCCTGATCTTTGGTATTCAAGGCCTGGCACTGTTTTATATTGGTGCGGGCCAGGTCATGCAAAATACCTTGACGGTGGGTATGCTGATAGCTTTCTCCAGCTATGCGGGGACTTTCACTGGCCGTATTTCCAGCCTGATTGACGTGTTCATCAGTTACCGCATGCTGAGCCTGCATAGCGAAAGACTGGCGGATATTGTGCTGGAAGAGGCGGAGGCAGAAACTGCTGTTGAAACCGATATCTCACGCATCAAGGCAGTGATCACCCTCAAGAATATCAAGTTCCGCTATGCCGAGGGTGAACCCTGGGTATTGAAGGATGTCAACCTGACCATACCGGCGGGCCAGAGCATTGCGCTGGTCGGACCCAGTGGTTGCGGCAAGACGACCTTGTGCAAGATCATTTTGGGTTTATTGAAACCAACAGAAGGTGAAGTGCTGATAGACGATATCCCCATTACTCAGTTGGGCATCAAGACTTATCGCCAACTGGTGGGCACGGTCATGCAGGAAGATGTCTTGCTGGCTGGTTCCATCATGGACAATATTGCTTTCTTTGACAGCCATTGTGATCAACAAAGAGTAGAAGAATGCGCCAGGCTGGCGGCTATCCATGAAGAAATCAGCAAGATGCCCATGGGTTATCAAACCCTGGTGGGTGACATGGGCAGCAGCCTGTCTGGTGGACAAAAGCAGCGTGTCTTGCTGGCGCGTGCCTTGTACAAGCAACCCAAAATACTGGCGCTGGATGAAGCGACCAGCCATCTGGATGTGAACAATGAGCACAAGGTCAATCAGGCACTTGGCAATTTGCAACTGACGCGCATCATGGTGGCTCACAGGCCAGAGACCATTAATGCGGCTGAGCGGGTGGTGTCGCTGGCGGACGGGGCTGTGGTAGAGGTGCGGGCTGCTGTTGCGAAGGAAGAGGTGGGGTTGAAGCTGGCTTGAGCAAGCACATTGATTGATATCAATATCTAGTCCAGCTGCAGCACCTTGAAATTATTGCGCCCTGCGTTCTTGGCCATGTACAGGGCTTCATCTGCCTTCTTCAGCAGTTCATTGGCGCCAGCGTTTTTTTCTGACGAAATTGCCACGCCTATGCTGGCGGTGACCATGAGAGAATTTGTTTCTATATTGAAAGGCGTAGTCATGGCCTGCACGATTTTGTCTGCCACCATGTCGGCTTCGCTATGCATATTCAGACCTTCCAGCACAATGACGAATTCATCCCCTGCCAGGCGGCCTGCCAGGTCGGTCTGGCGTATGCAATGCCTGAGGCGATTGGCAAATTCTTGCAAAACCAGATCACCGGCATGATGACCCAGGCTGTCGTTGATGCGCTTGAACTTGTCCACATCCAAAAACATGACAGCCATCAGCCTGCCGTTGCGCTGTGAGCGGGCACTGGCCTGTTCCATTCTTTCATTGATCTGGTTGCGGTTGGGCAGGCCGGTCAACGTATCGAACCTGGCTAGTGCCAGCAATTGTTTTTCTACTGCCTTGGCGTCACTGATGTCGTTGATGAGTGTATTAACCCCGACCACTTTACCGCTTTCATCATATTGCGGTACATAGGTGGCGTGATAATAGCCAGTCTGGCCAGCGATACTGATCTCGGTTTCAAATTCTGTTTTTTCACCTGCCATGGCCAGTTTGTAATGGGTTTGATGCTCTTGCAGCATGGTGCCACTGAGCAATGAAGAAACGGGCTGGCAGCGTATCTGTGGCAACGGCAAATCAAACCAGGTCTCATAGGGCCGGTTGATGAATTGATAGCGATTTTCTGTATCGATCAGGCTGACAAAGGCCGGGATATTGTCGGCAATGGTGCGCAGCAAGCTTTCGCTGGCAGCCAGCTTCAACTCAGCTTCCTTGCGGGCGGTGATGTCGATGACCATAGAGTAATAACCCAGGGTTTCACCCTTTTCATTGATATCTGGCACATACTCGTATTGCAGGAAGCGTTTGATATTGCGCTCAGGTGCATAGCGTTCAAAGGACACTTTTTCGCCGTGGAGGGCTTGTTGTATTTTGCTTTTTAACTCAATGTAGGTTTGTTCGCCAAATACTTCTGCAATTGTTTTTCCTAGCAAATTGCCAGGTTCCAGACCAGGTATCTGACCATAATTGCGGTTGCAGAACTGGTAGCGCTCATTGGCATCAATATAGGCGATCATGGCCGGTACATTGTCAGTGATGGTGCGCACCCGTTCTTCACTGCGCATCAAATCATCCTGTACCCGTTTGAACTCGGTGATATCTTCCACCAGCACAAAGAAACCATCGACTTGGCCGGATTTGTTGAAATCGGGCGCATACGTAACCCGGTCCCATTCCCAGTGGCCATAACGCTGTATGCGGCGTTCATAGCGTGTCCATTCGCCATTAAGTACCTTCACAACATGCGGCCTGACTATCCTGTCATAGATGTCCGGTGTCGCCACCTCGCGCATGCTTTTTCCGATGACATCGGCAGGCTCCATGTGCGACAAATGGGCTATGCGTTTATTGGCAAAGGTGTATTTCTCTTCATGATCGATATAGCCGATGAAGGCCGACATATTATCGGCAATCAGTCGCAACTTGTTTTCACTGGCGCTCAAGGCTGCCTCTGCAGCACGGCGCTTGGCCATGGCATCATCGAATGCCTTGGCGAGGTCACCTATTTCATCTTTGGGATAGATCTTTTCCTGCAGTGTATCCATCCAGTCAGGCACGGCGTTATTGACCTTGTTACGCAGATGCTGCAGGGGTTTCAATTGCCAGTACATGAACCACCAGCCCAACAGTAACAAGATCATTAACAAGCCGGAACTGGCAAGGGTGATTTTTTTCCTGACGTCGGCGATGATGACAAAGGCTTCACTGGAAGGATAGGCAGCAGCAATTATCCAGTCCACCGACTTGAGCCTGCGATAAGATAAAATTGCTTCATCATTTTCGCCGTTGCGCGAGATCAGGCTGCCCTCCAGCGCGACGTAAGCAGCCTTTGGCAATGGATGTTTATCTGGCCGCTCGTGACTATCGGCAAGTATGCGGCTGCTTTCTGGATGGGCCACAAAAATACCCTGTTGCGTTGTCACATAAAAATAGCCATTGCCACCAATTCTTGTAATCGCCAGGTCGGCCAGGAAGCTATCCTGCTCCAGCTCGATAATACCCGCCAGCACGTAGCGCAACTGGCTATTGCCATCAAACACGGGAACGCACATGACGATCAGGGGACGGCTGGATTTTGTGCCTTTTTGGGGTGGGGAGATGAACAGTTTTTTGTGGTTGAGCACTTCCTGGAAATAATCCCTGCCAGCCAGATTGATTTTGCCGCGATCATCTGCGTCATGCAATACTGCCACCAGTTCCCCCTGCAAGTTTACCACCGCCAGATTATCAAACAAACCGCTCAGGCTTTTTTGGTGTGACATGAATTCTTGCAGTTGCTCCTTGCCAGCGTCGTCAGTTGCCAGGTCAGTCGCCAGCAGGATCAGGGCATTTTTCCTGAGCTCGACCTTTTGGTCAACTTCATTGGCCATAGCCAGAATCACGCTGTTCTGCCTGGCCACGATGAGTTTTTCCAGGGCTTGCTCGGAAACCGAGGTTGCCAGCCAGGACAGCAAGGCCAGGGAAATGACAAAGAACACCGCCACCGCCATGGTCAGGCGGGTTTTCAAACTGATGTCGCGAAATCGAGAAAACCGGCTGGACGACATGGCATTCTGAATTGAGAATTGGTCTTGAAGCCGATATTAGCATTCGTGACCATGGTGACAATCAAAATTTCATTTTATGCCTGGCAATTCCAGGGCAACGTGGTAAATCCACCCTCACTTTTGCAAAATTTGCACGGCAGTCTATGAATAGGCACCCAGCCTGTCATCAGCATGGCAAGCCAGTGTGTCCCTGGCATCGTGGTGCTGACCCTGCTCTGGCGGGCAAAGTTCTGAAGCAGCGGGTTCCTCCGTTTTGTGCTGTGACGCTGGTACAGCAGCAGTAGGGGCTGCCGCATGGCTGAAATTAAGCCCTATATCATGACTGTAGTAGAGCCATGGATATGCCGCATTATCATAGCCTTGCTGGTGTGTGCTGATGTTATCCTGCCGTGTGTCGTTTGCTTGCACGCCAGCTTGCCGTGCAGCGATCTGGCGCGCCCGCTCTGCCAATTGGCGGATATAGGCTTGCACATCGGCAGGGATGGGGTGCCCGCTAGCCTGATAGCTTGCCAGCTTTTGTATGGCGGCCTGGGTTTCATAGTGCAGCTTTTCCAGCTTTTGCTTTTCTTCAGTAGCGCTGGATATCTTCTCATCAGCACTGCGTATCTCTGCCCCCTTTTGCTGATCCAGAAAAAAAGCCAGGCGCACCTGCAAACTTGTCAGCGCAACGGCTGCGCCTGGCTGTGCAAACAGGCCAAGTAGCTTGCGGTTTTCCCTGAACACCACCCGCACCACATCATCCACAAAACCGGGGCAGGCCAGCACCAGGGCGTCCAGCACTGATGCGGAAAACCCAGGTAGCAGGCCCGCCACCCGGGTTTCCAGCCATTGCCGCTTTTGCTGCTGCAAATATTCCAGAAATCTGCCCAGCCTGGCAATTTCATCGTGCATGACGAGCAAGGCATGTTGCATGCCTTGGATCGCTAATTGCATGTCCGGCAAGCTTGTATCCAGTGCAGGTGGGGTAGTGCTGGCATGTGTGTCAAGCATGAGTGGCCTTTTCCTGAAATTCGCCATCTTCACGGCGGGATAGAAAATAATCGACAAAATACTGCCGCAAAGCGGGTTTGTGCATATCTGCATGCCACTCCAGCGCCTGGCCAGCACGCACATTCAAATCTGTCCACGGATTGAAGCCCAGGTCTGTGATCTCATGCATGCGCAAAAAATAGCGCCTGTGCCGGGCCTCACCATGCCACAGATGGCGGATTTCTCCCTTTACCACGCCAAGCCTGCCCTGCACCTGCTGATAAAACCGCCGCCCCCAGGCTTGCAAATGGGCAATCTGGGCATGATCATGCTTCAGGGCATTTTGTATGCAAAAATTATAGTCGCCATAAATGGCGTGCGCCATGAAATGATCGGCACTACCTGATATTGCCGCCTCATACAGCCCAATGCTGTCAAACAGGCTGCGCCGCATGGCCCAGCCATAGCCAGTATGCCCATGCGTATCATAGCGCCCTGCATGCAGGCTGCCAGGCTGCTCTTGCATAACGGCGGCAAATGAAGTGACACGGTCAGGTTGCGCGCCCTCTTGACCATCTTGTTGCAGGCGCAGGCAACTTTGCCATACCTGTGCCACAGGATATTGCTGCAAGACAGCGACCAGTTCCCTGACCCAGTTTTTGTTATCAAACAAAATATCGCAATCCAGCCATGCCACATAACGACAACTGGCAGGCAGCCATGAGGCAGCCAGGTTCAGCAAGCGCTCTTTTTGCCAAAGCAAAGTCGCTGAGCGCAACTGCAAAATATCGACGGCCGCAGGCAATTCAAAAGCAGCATCACCAAATGCACACTCCACCGTAATACAAGTCACCCCCACCGAGCGCATGCCCTGCATGAAGACATCATAATTCTGCCGACGAGAGACATACCGGCAGGGGTTGAAATAAGTGGTGAGGACGACGAGTTCAGACATGGTTTCATTTATACACTTGCATTCCAGTACAGGGACTTTAATCAATATCCTGCATGCCGCAGCAGGTCGCCACTCTTCCAGGTATCTATCATGCACTGGAAGATGACCTTCCCACGTTCGCTCAAATACAGCCCTTCTTCTTTTTTACCAAAATCCGCACGGTAAATTTCCAGATAGCGGGCGGCGCAGGCCCGCTGCTCGTGATTCAGCGCCAGATAAAGCTCCATCCTGCCAAGCGGGAAAGAAATCCATGCACCATCCGTCAATTCATGACCGATCTCGTCAAAATCAGCCACATCTGGTGCCAGCGGCAACAGCAGAGCATCAGCTACTTCCGCAGGATAATCATGACTGTCACCACCATAATAAAGGGCGAAAGCCGCCAGTTTCAAAAAAGCAGGCAGGTAATACACTAATGCAGGCAATGGAAATAATTTCAGATTGTGCGAGAGGCAACAATCCAGGCGACGCAGGCTAAACCCCGTTATTTCGCGCCAATTGTATTCCCCAAAAATCTCTTGCGCCTCAGAGCCTATCCTGTTCTGCGGCCAGATTATTGCTGGTCGCGCTAGGGGGAATGCCGCATTGAGCTGGTTTTCAAAATTAAAATAGTCAACGATATTCATCTTTCCTTGCTCATCTTAAAAAGACATTACACCAGACCATGCTAGATTGTGGCCTCATAAAAGCATACACAAAATCATGCGTGATATCTAAAATCACGTCGCACAGTTCATTCCAGAAAACACATACCTAAGGCGATATCCAAACACCATGAAATTCCAGTAAACTAAAGCCGCGAGCCGAATTCACCAAAATCGAATGGCAACGAAATTTAGTGCACTTACTATAGCCCATTATCGCCCCTTACCCCATGCGCATACAAATCCTGTCCGACCTGCATCTTGAAGCCTGGGGTGATACTGCGCCCTTTGGCAACCCTGCCATCAGCCAGCCTGATGTCGTGGTACTTGCCGGTGATATCCATGCGGGCAACCAGGCAGTGAGCTGGGCGGCGCAGCACTTTGCCGGCATCCCGGTCTTGTATGTACACGGCAATCATGAAGCCTACGGCAAGAACCTGGAAGACATGCAAGTTGATATTGCCCGGGCTTGCGAAGCCACGGAGAACGTGCATTTTCTTAATGCCAGTGAATATCAGATGGGAGATATACGCTTTTTGGGTGCGACGCTATGGACAGATTTTTGTCTGTTTGGAGAAGAGCAACGTTACTTCACCATGACAGAAGCGACAGACTTGATGCCTGACTATCAGCGCATCACTCTGGCTGCACAAGGCTATCGCAAACTTGTCGCTGATGACACTGCGCTTATCCACGCCAGGCAAAAATCCTGGCTCAACAAGCGGCTCAATACCCCGTTCCCTGGCCGCACCGTTGTCGTCAGCCACATGGCCCCTTCATCGCAATCCGTCTCACCCCACTATGCCGACGATTTGCTCTCCGCCGCCTTTGCTTCGCAACTTGATGAGCTGGTCAAGAAAGCAGATTTATGGATACACGGCCACATGCATGAAAGTTTCGATTATCACTTGGGAAAATGCCGTGTCATCTGCAACCCCTGTGGCTATCCGCTGCACAGTGGCAGGATGGAGAATGCTGACTTTGATCCAGACTTGATCGTGAATCTATAGAACTCATTTCAGAAATAGGATGAGTGCGAACATGAAAAAACTGAAGATCCCTATTGCAGCCTTACTGCTTTATATGCTTGCCACATGCTGCTTCGTGCTACCCCTGATCTTCACCTCATTGCAATTTGATGGTGGCGCAGGATACGCTATCACAATGTACTGGGCAGGTGGTTTCATTTCTGTCCTGATGGGCATGCTCTTTCATTTATGGGACAGGTCGCGTCATGCGCCAGGACAAAAGATCTTTGCAGCAGGCGTGGACAAGGATGTCGTTCCGCGCAGGCTGGGAGAAACTGAAGAATGAGAAGGGGGAAGCGTTACTCCCAATTCTGGTAGCGTCCCCACATAAGACAAACTCAGCCTGCCTTGCTCTCATTAGAATTGCGAAGCAGGCCGAGAATGATTGACTACTCTGGCAAACTCACCCCAGCCACAATTTAAATTCAATACCATTCTGGATGCTGCCTATGACTTGCGCCTGGTTTTCTGCGCTTTCGCAGAAGCTGGCGAGTGCACCAGCCGCCGTGATCTGGCCTTTGCTGAGTTGATTATTCCAATAATCAAAACCCGCCTGGTCTGGCGCACGGTGCAAGACGTTTTGATAGAAGTTGGTGATCAGAGTCGTCGTGGATGGATTGGCACCATATAGCTTCTGGAATTCTGCTGACTGGAAGAACCCTGCAGCCACCGTCGTCAGGCTGGAGCCCTTGTCCATGTCCTTGATCCAGTAGCCCAGGCCTTCAAGGTCAGGTTTGCGGTCAAATGCTGCCTGGTAGATGCGATAAGCCTGGCCTGCATTGCCATTGATATCTAGCGCAAGACTCTTGTCGCCAAATTGCAGTCGCTCGACATTAACCAGATTATCCACATCACCATTGGATTTGACACGCATCTGGTAACCTGCGCCCACCGTGGTGACAGTATAATTGCTGGCAAATCCGGCCATGATGACTGTATCCATGCCAGTGCCACCATCGATATTGTGATTACCCGTTAAAACATTGATGGCATCATTGCCGCTACCGGCATTCACATGCAGGCGTCCGCCACCGCCATTGATGGTGATCAGGTCGCCACCCGCGCCAGAGGCAATCAGGTAGTCGGAATAAACTGTTGCTGGCAAATCCACACTGATAGTGTCGGCACCGCTGAACAGCGACTCATCTGCCAGCATTTTTTCATCAATTTGCTGGTTGGCAGCCACATTCACGGCAACACCCGTGACGCGGTTATAGCTGCCGTCGCGGTACTCAGTGACGGAAGATGTCATCACTCCACTCACGCTGGACTTGCTCAAGCCCTGTGCCACGCTGATGGAATTGGATGAAAGATTAAAATTGCCATCTATATTGGCCGACACAATGAATTTGTCGGCAGTTGCTGTCACCCGGCTGATGGTACCAACGTTATTGCCGCTCATATCACCCTTGATCGAACCCTTGACCGTGATGCTGACATTTCCTGTTACCGCATCATAGTTCGGACTATAGCTGGGAAGTAACGTGGCAAATGTCAGATCTGTCAGCACTACGCTGGTCGGCGTAATGGATACAGAATTCGCACCATTTACCGTGGTATTGGCGTAGTCGAAATTAAACTTTCCGTTTTGAACAATCGACATCAGGCCACTGCTATACAAGCTCAACTTGGTAGCCGAAGCCTTGCCCTGCAAGGCATAAGGGTCTTCCAGCACCACTCCTGTATAGGTAGTACTGGCACCGTCAGGAAAACCTATGCGTACCTGGCTGCCACTGAAATCGAATGAGGAATAATAAGCATGATCCCTGGCCCAGAGCGCGCCCAATTTGGGAAAAATATCAAACAAAGTTCCAAGACTACCGTTGGTTGGTGGAACTTTGATGAGTTGCTGATAATTTGCGGTAACGACTGTTTGTGACAGTTTGATGTTGATATTTGCCATGAATTGCGATTAAGAATCTTAAAAAATGAGGAAGCGGATAATTCCGCCAAACTTGCTCGAATAGCGTTCTAAACGAGCATTAAACCCGGCGAATGCTACAGAATTATTTTTCACGCCGCAATGAAAATGGCATTTTTTATTGAAAAATTATTAATATGAAAATCAGGCTTTAATTTCCCAAAGACATTCTTGATGCTCATTAAAGGTTAAATTATTTAACAAATATAATTGCCAATTGAATAATATTGGTTTATATTTTCATAATTATAAATTCATTCACTTGTCAGCAGGCATAGATCACTATCACCCAAGACATCATGACCCAGGGAGTACGCATGAAGCACATTCGCCTCTTGATTGCCAGTACGCTATTTTTTGCCTTGTCAGCTTGCGACGGCGGTTGGTCAGGCTCTCGTTACCAGCTTGTGACTTCATCCGATGGCAAGGTCTACAGACTGGATTCACAGAGCGGCACCGTGCATTATGTCACCCCGGAAAAAATGCTGGCGCTGAATGATGAACTGCCCACCTTGCACATAGGTGAGTATTATCAGATGGCCGATGCCTCAGGCAATGTCAAGTATCTCAAGTATGTAGGTAATGCCCAGTTTGAAAAGAGCCCGGCGTCTAGCCAGGTGAAGTGATCCGATACAACTTACAATCTCAAGCGGATATGAACTGCCTGCTTGGCAGTTCAAACCAGCCACATGCAGTGCTGGTCGATTGAGTCACGGATAGATGATGGCAGTAAAGAAAAGAAAATTAATCGTTTTCGATCTTGATGAAACGCTGGTTCATGCAAGCAAGACAGAGTTGGGCCATCCCGCCGCTTTTGCATTCCCACCCTACTTTGTCTATCAGCGTCCCTTTCTGGCAGAAATGCTGACAACAATCGCAGCAGAATATGATTTGGCAGTTTGGTCATCTTCATCAAGGGAATATGTAGATGCGGTAGTGACGCACGTCTTTGGCGCGCGTTACCCGCTGCAGTTTGCCTGGTCGGTAGAGCGCTGTGTACAGAAAGTGGATGTCAGGAGTAACGGCTACGTATACATCAAGGACCTCAGAAAAATCCAGGGACAAGGCTATAAGCTTGAACAGATAATGATGGTGGATGATTCACCTGAGAAAATTGCCAGGCAGCCCAAAAACCATGTGGCAATTGCAGCCTACACAGGCCATCAGGATGATCGGGCGTTACTGGACTTGATGCAACGCTTGAAATCCAAAAATACAGCGGCAGCGTAAATGCCAGCCATGGAGCGTGTGACCCTGTGATGGCTCTTCGGGCCGGGCTCACTCCTGATAGCGTTCAAATATGCGCCTCAATTCCCCATTTTCCTCAAGCAAAACCAAAACGGCAGCTATCTTCCTGACCAGTTCAGGAGACATGGTCTTTGCCATGCCCAAGTAGAATTTCTCTGTCAGTTGTGGCTTGCTCAATAAGCGTATCTTGTCTTCCAGGCCGGCCTGCCTGATTGCCAGGCCTATGCCGGGCTTGCGGTGGCAATAGAAACGGCCGCGTCCTGCCAGCAGCTTTTTCAAGTTAGAGATGGAGGAGGTTGCCGTGTCATCTATCTTCAGGCCACCCATCTGCGTAAGAATATCAACAATACCAAAGCCGCGCAGGGCCAGGATGATGCCTTCATTACCGAGCTTGCGTATGTCATCCCAATCTCCGACTGAGACAGTATCATCTGCCCGCACGGCCAGCAGGTAATTGACAGTAAACAGTGGCGTTGGCGCGAACTGGTATTGTGAGGTATTGCGGGCTATGCGTTGCACGCCGCAGATGACATCAATATTTCCAGCATTGAGTGCAGCATCAATACGGGCGCGCGGTTGCCAGATCTGATCACCAACAAATCGCAGCTCAGAATCAGCTTTTTCCATCGCGCGCATGATATCCACACACATGCCGCCTACGGCAAGCTTGCCTTGCGGATTAAGGATCGCAATATACTTTGGTTCGGATGCTTCCTGAGCGGCAGTGCGTATTTCAGTAACAGCACAAGCGGGCAGCATGAGCGTCAGGAGCAACAATTTCAATAGGCCTTGCAATGCCCATAAAGGACGAAATTGCATGAACCTCATTACCTATATGCCAGCCACTTGTCTGATTTCACAGCCTGAACTGATGTAGGCGCATAACTGCCAGAACTTGCATGCGTGAATTGCTGCAACTTGAAAATACTGACCACATTCGACAAATTGCCCGCCTGATCCTGCAAGCTCTTGGCCGCCGCAGCAGCTTCTTCAACCAGGGCGGCGTTTTGCTGGGTCACGCCATCCATTTGGATGATGGCATTGTTGATCTGGTCTATGCCGGCAGACTGTTCTTTGCTGGCATCATTGATCTCATTCATGATACTCGTTACTTTTGCCACACTATCGACGATCTCGGACATGGTCGCCCCGGCCTGATCGACCAGGCGAGACCCCTCGCCCACTTTATCGACCGAATCAGAAATAAGAGACTTGATTTCTTTCGCAGCGCTGGCTGATCTTTGCGCCAGATTGCGTACTTCAGAAGCCACTACGGCAAAGCCCCTGCCCTGCTCACCGGCACGGGCGGCCTCAACTGCGGCATTCAGCGCCAGGATATTGGTTTGAAATGCAATGCCATCAATAACAGCAATAATATCAACGATTTTTTTCGATGAATCACTGATCGCACCCATGGTCGCAACGACTTGCGATACCACGGTGCCTCCCTTGACAGCAGCGTCAGACGCCGCATGCGCCAGTTGATTGGCATCACGTGCATTTTGTGAGTTCTGCTTCATGGTGCTGGTCAACTCCTCCATGGAAGAAGCAGTTTCTTCCAGCGAACCAGCCTGGCTCTCGGTGCGGGCTGAGAGATCCATATTGCCATTCGCAATATCGGATGATGCGCCAACGATGGTATCGGTACTGGTGCGCACCTCACTGACAATATTCACCAATCCATTATTCATGTCCTTCAAGGCCTGCATCAACTGGCCGGTTTCATCGCTGGATTTCACTTCGATATTTGTCGTCAGGTCACCGTCTGCCACACTGCGAGCCATTTTCAATGCATGATGCATGGGCCTGGTAATGCCTACGGTCAAAAACCAGGCACAGGCACTACCAAAAATAATAAATACGATGATCATTGCGCTGATCAGCATGAAGCTGTTTTTGGCGATGGCATCGACTTCCTTGCTCAGATCATCCACATCTTTTTTTTGAAACTCAAGGAAATCAAGTTCGCTCTTTTGGTATGCATCCGACACCGGCATAAATTGATCAAACAACTTTGCGGCGGCTTCCGCCTGACCGTCTTTTTTTAACTTACTAAGCTGGTCACGCATTGCAATGTATTGCTTGCGCACAGCAATGATGTTGTCGAGCAGTTTTTTCTCTTCTGGAGAGCTGATATGCTCTTCCATGTATTTTTGTATTTCATTATTCCGCGCAGTAGATGCCTTGGCATCGCTGGCAAAATATTCTGCCAGCGACTCATCACTACTCTTCACTATCGCCAAAGTACGTTTGAGCCCGGCTACGGTAATCCGGTACCATTCCTCGGTCATGCGCTCTTTTTTGAGCGGTTCCTGCATCATGGAACGAGTACTGTCAGCAACCTCATTCAAGCGCCACAAACCTAGCCCGGAAGAAATCGTCGCCAACAACATGACGAGGCCAAAGCCCAGGGCGAGACGTATCCCTATGTTCAGATTTTGAATTTTCATTGCCTGTCTCCTGGACATTTTTGTAGCAAGGCACTGCAGAGCTGGAGTTGCCCCCGGGATATCCCCATGGGCCAAACCCGATCTTGCCTTTCACCTTTCTTTACTAGCTCTGGCGAGGCAAGAGTTCATTGTTTTATTTCTTTCAAGCATATCGGGCTATTGCTAATCTGCAAGTCAGCGATTGCAAAATGCCGTTAAAACAATATAATACAAGCCTCTCACTTAAGGGAAAACAGTTGAGCCTAGCGAAATTTTCCATGCTTTCTTGAAGCTTATTTATTTCTTCTGTCTCAACCATGCCACAACTCCATGCTATTCGCGCTGATATCACCAAACTCCAGGTCGATGCCATCGTCAATGCTGCCAACTCTTCCCTCCTGGGCGGCGGCGGCGTTGACGGCGCCATCCACCGCGCAGCCGGGCCAGACCTGGTCCACGAATGCCGTCTGCTTGGTGGTTGCAAGACTGGGCAAGCCAAAATCACCAAGGGCTATCGCTTGCCCGCTTCTTGCATAATCCATACCGTAGGCCCGGTCTGGCGTGGTGGCTTGCAAGGTGAACCTGACTTGCTGGCTTCTTGCTATCGCAACAGCCTGGAACTGGCGGCCTCAAAACAATTGCACAGCCTCGCCTTCCCCAGCATCAGCACGGGTATTTATGGCTATCCGCTAGAACTGGCAGCGCGTGTTGCGGTTAATACCGTCAGGGCTGTAGCGGCAGAACATCCCGTCGTAGAAGAAGTCATCTTTTGCTGCTTTTCAAATACTGATCTTGCGGTCTATGAGACGGTGATACGAGAACTCCACCCGTGAAGAATTGATTCTGGATCACGCAAGGTGTGTGGCTTGCGCTTTACTGCGGTTTTGAATTTGGGGTTACTGTTGGGTTTGACGTTGGGGTTGCAGTTGTTTTTGAAGTTGGCAGTTCCCATGTGTAGGCTTCTTTTGCATCTTTTTCTTGGCGAGACAAGAATAGGATGTAGCTGCCAGTCTACCACCGGCCTGCGATTACAAATGACGCATGGACGCACCTAATTTCGCAGCATCGAAAACATGACGAATCTGACATAAATTCACCAAATAGCTTACCACTAAGGCCTCTAGATTCCAGCTAAGCTCACACAGGAATGACACTTAAGAGAGTTTCGGTGATTAGACATTACTTAGCCTGGTGATATATATTTTCAGACTATAATCCAGACATTGAAGCACCTAACTTCAAACTTGACGAGCCCATCATGCGCCATCTCATTCTCCTTTTCACTCTCGCCTGCACCACCAGCTTCGCACATGCCATCGACTGCAATAAAGCCTCCAACACGATGGAAATCAATGAATGCGCTTCCATCGAACAACAAAAGGTCGAAGCCAAACTGAACCAGGTGTATCAGCGCGTGCTGAAAGGCTTGGAAAAAGACCATGCCTCTGACCGAAAATTCGCTGAAATGAAAAAGGCTTTCGTCGATGCCCAGCTTGCCTGGATCAAGTTTCGTAAAGCAGAATGCGATGCCGTCTATCACAACAATATCGGCGGCACCACACGAAATGCCATGTACATCAGTTGCATGCAGGTGCGAGCAAAACAACGTATCGCAGAGCTGGAAGAATTTGAGAAAAATTGAACCATGCGCGTTAGTGAAGCCCTCCAGCTTAGTTATGAGCAATACCTGCATCCTGTAGAAATAGACGGCTTCCTCATCATCTCAGGTCACTTTGTCTGCCTGCTCGAAAATGAAGCTGCCAGCCAATCAAAAGAAGGACAGCGAGGCATACTGGTAAATCGAGCCGCACTTTACCCGCTGGAAGAGCAGGCAATTCCAGGCTTGGCTGGTAGCTCAGTTTCGATAGTGGGTAACATTCGGGTGAAGGCAACCATTACACATACTGGAATTGCCATAACGCCTGTCTACCTGCCTCACATTTATGAATTCAGCTTTTCCTTACCCGGGTATCCTGATATTCCTGCCTTTTCATACAAACATGGCGACACTTTTGTTGATGTTTACTTGCAGGCTCCAGGAAACCTGACGGCCAAAACGCTGAGTCTGTTGAAGCCCCTGTTTCCCTCATCGCTGAACATCATGGAACTCAGACGTCTATTGTCTGAAGCATCCGAGCATCAAGTTGCCCATCATGTCCGTGGCGAAGAATTGCAAAAAGTCTTGGGCACACTTGAAGCAGCTGTTTGTCAATGGCGTATAGAGGAATGCAAAATCCATCGGGGTGCACCGTAAAAGATATCAATATCAAATTTGATGATCCGTCTCCCCCTGCAACATCGGCGCGCACAAAGGCAGGATCAGGATAAAACTGCTGCCCTCGCCCACCCTGGACTGCAAACTGATGGCACCACCCAGTATGCTGGTGACGATATTGTAGGCAATGCTCATCCCCAGACCAGAGCCACCCTTGCCAAGCTTGGTGGTAAAGAAGGGATCAAACACACGGGAATGATGTTCATCGGATATGCCTATGCCATTGTCGCTGAAAATAATTTCCACCTGTTCTGGATTAAGCATTCTCGCTTTCAGTGTCATCATGCCATTGCTGCGGCCTTCAAACGCATGTGACAAGGCGTTGGTGACAAAATTGGTGATGACCTGCCCCAAGGGGCCGGGATAACTGTCCATCATGACACCACTGACCAGTTCACAATGCATGTTGTGTCCGGATTTTTTGTACATAGGTACAAGCGTGGCAACGATTTCTTCCAGTGTTTCCTTGAGCATGAAGGGACGGCGCTGGTTACTGGACTGATCTACGGTCACTTGCTTGAAGCTGCTGATCAGTTCATGCGCATTGCCAAGATTGCGCATCAACAACTCTGTCCCTGTGGTGATGGTTGCCAAATAATTGTCGATGGAGCTTCGGCGCAGCTTGCCGGATTCGAGAGTGGCCCTGAGTATGGCAGACTCGTCCTGCAAGGTACTGGCGACGGTCACGCTATTGCCTATCGGGGTATTGAGTTCGTGGGCGATGCCAGCCACCAGTGAACCCAGAGCGGCCAGCTTTTCTGAGCGCACAAGTTCATCCTTGGTACGGTTCAGGGTGTTCATTGCTGCGGCAAGTTCCCGGTTGGTTTGTTCCAGTACCATGGTGCGCGAATGAACTCTGGATTCAAGCTGCTGGTTGATTTCCAGTATTTGCTGCTCCGCTTCGCGCTGGCGGGTAATGTCGACACAGCAAAAAATGTACAGCTTTTCATGCTGAAATTCTATCGGGCGACCAAATAATTCGCAAATAAGGATGCGGCCATCCTTACGCCTTTGTTGCACTTCAAAGCGGTCAAGGTTATTCGCTGTTTGCAAGGTAGTCACCATGTTTTCGCGCTGCTTCAAATCAACCCAGAGCCCAAAGTCACGCGAGCGTTTGCCAACCACATCTTCACGCTGGAAACCAAATTGCATCAACCAGAAATTATTCACGTCGACAAACTCGCCATTTTCTATGCGTATCAGTGCTAGCGCCATGGGCGATAGCTGGAAGATAGCAGAAAATTTATATTCGCTCTGTGTCAGTTCCTGCTCATGACGCTGGCGCATTTGCAGGGTTTCGAGAAAAGCATTGAACCAGGCCACCAGCTCGGTAATTTCATCCTGACCTGTGGGGAGCGGCAAGGGTCTGCTGATATCGAATTTATTCTCTTGCAGTAGTCGAAAGCCGTCAGAGATCGCCTTTACGGGTGCCACCATCTTGCGTTTGAAATGACGTCCGGCCAGGGCAATGACGCCGAAACACATGAGCATGACAATCGTCGCCAGCAAGGCGATGCGGTTCATTGGTGCAAGCAGGGTCTGTTTAGGGATGACACCAAACACGCACCATAAACCATCTGCCGTGCAGGAATAATTCACCAGCGCCTTATGCGGGCCGAGCTGGCGCTCGGTGCTACTAGCTTGTCCAACAGGGACACTCCTCCGCAATGCTTCAATCTCGCCAGGTGCAGCCTGGCCGATATTGCCGGGTTCTGGTGCATACACCAATCGTCCCTGAGCATCAGTGACCAACAGATAGGCTTCCCGGCCCAAGTCCAGCCGGGAAAAATTCTCGGCCAGATACTCCGTGGAATAATTGATGAGCAACATGCCCACCGCCTCTGAGTCGCGCTTTTCTTCCGAGTAGCGGCGTATTACTTTGACGGCGGTCAAGACCTTCCGGGCTGGTGACGCGGTGTTCAAATTGTCTTCCACCCCTAACCAGATCAGAGATTGTGATGACTTGACGGCGGCCTCATAAATTCGCTGACGCTGAGCATCGTTGACGGCGGGCACGGCCAATGTATCCCCCACATAGAAGCGATTGCCTTTCGCAGTGAACAAGTCTATGGACACCAGTCCTTTCAGATTGCTATAAGCATTAAGGCTTTGCCGTATGCCGACCTGGGTGGACAACTCATCAAAAGAATTGCGCTCCTTGCTGCTGGAGGCATCGGTATTGGCAATTGCCAGACCTATCTCTTCTATGCTGGCAATACGCGCGGCCAGACTTTCTATCTGAGCAGTTTGCAAGAGGAGGTAATCACGCTGGTTACTGATCAATTGTGCGCTGTAACTGTCAGCCAGATCAATCACGGTGCGTTTGACCATGTCAAACGAAACGATGGCATAAGCCAGCAAGGGCAACACGCTGACGACAAGCAGATAAGCGATCAGCCTGATTGTGATATTCGTCTTGAAGTTCAAGGGCTCGTCCGCTTATTTTAAATTGTTTGCAGTGACCAGTCGGGTGTTGAGAACTGTGACAGGAGGCACCTGATCACCCTTGAGCCCGCGAAATGCCAGCATCACGCCGACATATCCCTGCTCGGCGGCGTTCTGATCCACAGTAGCCAGCAAACGCCCTTGCCGGATGGCAGCAACGGCCTCTTCCAGTGCATCATAGCCGATGACTGCAACATTGGTCTTGCCACTATCCTGCAAAAATTTAATCGCCCCCAAGGCCATCATATCGTTGGCGCAGAACAAAAGACGTATCTCAGGGTGTTCGCCCAACAGACGGCTGGTCAGATCGCGTGCCTCGTCGATTTTCCAATTGGCCGATTCCCTGGCGACGACTTTAATCAGCTTGCTGCTGGCAAAAGCCTGCTCTGCCCCCTGCACCCGCAAGCGTGAGTTTTCTGTGCTGCGTATACCTTCGAGAATGGCGGCAGCGGTCGGCTTGCTGATTTGATCAACGGCATACTTGACCGCCTCAAAGCTGGCTTTTTCATTGTCCACACCGACAAAGGGTATGGCTTGCATACCCTGGCTTTGCATGGTTGCCGCATCGAGCCGGTTATCCAGTCCGACGATGACGATGCCCTTGTCCTGTGCTTTCTTCAGCACTGCCACCAGCCGTTTGGAATCTCCTGGTGCAATCACAATGGCCGCGATCTTGTGCTGGATCAGCTCATCCACAATTTGTATTTGTTGCTCTATCGAAGTCTCTTGCGCACCAGTCTTGACAACGAGATCAACACCATATTCCTTGCTTGCACGTCTCGCCCCCTGCTCCATTTGAATGTAGTAAGGATTGGTCAGCGTCTTCATCACCAGGGCAACGCTGGGGCCAGCCCTGGGTTTGGCAGCCTCGGCAGGTGCCTGTGTAGCCACCGCACGGGCCTTGCCATTATCTGCCTCGCCCTGGCAACCAAGCATCGTTAAAGCGAAGAAGCCGACCGCAATGGTCGTTAGCGATTGACACAGTTTCATGATTTCTCCCGTCTGCAGGCAAGTCCCCAGCTTATGCTAACACCAAGCAGACTGCGTGGGGGGCAGTCTGCATTTGTGAAATTTTGTCAATCATGAACAGGCCGGGACATGACATTGCACAGCATTGCTGGCTTTGGGCTTGGGTGGCAAGTGAACACGAAAGACCTCTTATAAAAAAAGCAGCCCGAAGGCTGCCTAAGAACATGGGCATGCATATTATGCATAGGGCGCACAATACTTACACCGAGGAGGAGTATGTTCAGACAAGAGCATATCAATGCGCTGTGACGGCAACATGACAGCCAACTGCATCAAAACTCCTCCCAGTCCTCCGCTGAATTTTGCGCTTTGCCGCCAGCCCGCGCTGGCGCCGCCTGGCTGGCTTTTGGTGCTGCCGCAATTTTCGGTGCAGCAGATGTCGCAGGTTTTGCTCTCTGTACAGATGTAGGGACGCTGGCGACTGCTGCCACTTGCCTGCCATCATCAAGCTTGAACATGCTGATGATTCTCGACAAATGCTCGGCCTGTTCTTGCAGGCTTTCGGCAGCAGCGGCGGCTTCTTCCACCAGGGCGGCATTTTGCTGTGTCATTTCATCCATCTGGGTGACGGCGCGGTTGACCTCTTCTATACCTGAGCTTTGTTCCTGGCTGGCAGCAGTGATTTCGCTCATGATGTCAGCCACCTGCTTGACCGAGGTGACGATCTCGCCCATGGTCTGGCCTGCTTCATCCACCAGGCGCGCACCGGAATCGACCTTGCCTACCGAGTCATCAATGAGGGACTTGATTTCTTTGGCTGCCGTCGCAGAGCGTTGTGCCAGGTTGCGCACCTCGGATGCCACAACAGCAAAACCGCGCCCTTGCTCACCGGCACGGGCCGCCTCTACTGCAGCATTCAGCGCCAGGATATTGGTCTGGAAGGCAATGCCGTCAATCACGCTGATGATATCGACGATCTTTCTGGAACTGTCCTTGATCGACACCATGGTGTTGACCACTTGCGACACCACCTCGCCACCCTTGCCTGCCACAGTAGCGGCAGAAGCCGCCAACTGGTTGGCCTGGCGCGCATTGTCGGCATTTTGCCTGACGGTGGAAGTCAATTCTTCCATCGACGAGGCGGTTTCTTCCAGTGAGCTGGCCTGGCTTTCGGTGCGTGCAGACAAGTCAGCATTGCCTGATGCAATCTCGCCGGAGGCGAGCCGGACTGAACCACTGGTGGCGCGTATGTCGATGAGCACCGCCGCGATCTTGTCGACAAAGCGGTTGAACGCTTCGCTGATTTGCGCCAGTTCATCACGGCCATCGGCAGCCAGGCGACGGGTCAGGTCGCCTTCGCCTGTCGCGATATCGGCCATGGCATCTCGTACCAGTTCAAGACGCTTGAGGGCTCGTGCAACCAGAGTGGTCAACAGAAGTGCAGCAAGCGCCACGACGATGATGGCGGTGACAGCCGATGTCGTCAGCATGGCGGACAATGCCTGCGTGGCCTCGGCACGGTCAAGCACGGTCGCCAGCAGCCAGTCAGTGCCAGCGATTCTGGTGACAAACAGCATGCCATCGCGGCCATTCAAATGAATGATGCTACTGGTCTTTGATGCCTCGGTAGCCGTCAATACTTCCGTCGTCAGCTTGGCATCCAGTTCACTGAGGGGTTTGAGTGTCAGTTTTTCATTAGGATGGGCGATGATCTTTCCACTACCATCGAGCAGAAAGGCATAACTGGCAGGGGTAGGTTTGATGGAGGCGACATTGCTGGTCACAGCATCAAGCATGACATCGGCTGCCGCCACTGCCTTGATACCGCCCTTGGGGCCGATGGGGTCGGCAAAGGTAACCACCAGTTTGCCAGTGCTGGCACCGATATAGGGCGTGGTAATAATGGGGCCGCCTGCTTCGCTGGCCTTGATATACCAGGGCCGTGCAGTAGGATCATAATCGGCAGCCCGTTTGCGCTCTTGCGAAAACACCGCGCGCTTGTCAGCAAAACCTATATAGGCCATGTCAAACACACCAGCCTGTTCGCCCGCCTTGAGTGCGCCCAAGGGTTCTGGCAATTCCGCCGCCAGCTTCAGCGAAGCAACTGCGGCCTGCTTGGACTTGACCCACTCGGTAATGGCGCTCGCGTGGCTTTCAGACAATTGCAATAACTGGCTATTGAGCGCATCCATGGTGCGCGAGCGCGTGGTAAAGAAATTCGCTACTACCATGGATAACATGGCTATCACTACTATGGTCACACAAATGCTAATGAGCTTTCTACGCAGTGACGAAAAAAACATACCAGTTCTCCAATACTTTAAAAAGTCGGGCAGGATAGTTTACAACGCGAACTTTTGCAGAATAGCATTCATTTCATGATGCGGTAAATACAGTAGCGCTACAAATAAGCTGACCGTATTTTCAGTTGTTTCTTATATGGGCATGAACATCCTTTGCATTGTCCCTGTTTCGGCACAGTTGCAATTTTGCGA
This sequence comes from Undibacterium sp., assembly GCF_030683615.1. Classification (NCBI taxonomy): domain Bacteria; kingdom Pseudomonadati; phylum Pseudomonadota; class Betaproteobacteria; order Burkholderiales; family Oxalobacteraceae; genus Undibacterium; species Undibacterium sp. Next base: position 35,271 of record NZ_JAUXQE010000010.1, on the reverse strand, counting down.
CGTTGCCACATGCCAATAGTGTCGATATCGATAGTCTGGATTCTGGTCCCATTTCGCTGTTCAGCGGAGAATATTCTGTCATTTTTCTCAACATTCTTCCGCAGTGCGGCAAATGCGAGTGTCGTTGCAATTGTTAATTTTCTTTATGAACCTATATGTATTTGGCCTGGCCTTTGATTTCCTGCTAAAGCACTGGTATCTTTAGTCGCACACGAGTGCGTATTCACTTCAGACCTTGCCAGCAGATAAGCAAACATCCAATACCAGCGCCCCTGACTATGCAGACCAGGCAAGCCTGATTTTCATGCTGCACCTGAACAAAAGACGGACCGTGTAATATCTTGCAACAATTTTACCGTATGCAGCCCGATGCATGAACTATCATGGATCGGATTCCTTTCAATTTGACTTTACAAGCAAAGATGGATGCACTACGCGCACAATTGCATGACACTTACACGTCAAAAGAGACCGGGGACTTACTCGCGCTGGGCGTCAGGCCAGGCTTGCACGAGCATGAGTATGCCACGATAGAATCGGTACTGTCAGTGCGTGGCGTCGATATTTCAGCAGTGCAGGAACAGCGCCGCCAGCATCTGAGAACGACAGCAGTGGCCGATACCAAGGATGAAAAACTGGCTGGCGTATCCAAGCGTCTGATCGCTCAATTCATCGATACGGTAGGTGTGGCACTGTTGCTGGTGCTACTGGGTTTACTGATCACGGTGACCATGCCCAATCTGTTCAAACAAACCAACCGGGTGATCTTGATCTTGTGGTTGCTGTACCTGCTGTTCAAGGACGGCTTTGATGGACAGAGCCTGGGCAAGCGCGTCATGAAAATACGTGTGGTGCATGCTGACACTGAGCATCCCTGTAGTTTGCAGCAATCCTTGTTGCGCAATCTGGCTGTGCTCACGGTGGTGGATTGGGCGTTTGCACTGGGGCGCAAACAGTTGCGGCTGGGGGATATGCTGGCGAGGACCAAGGTGGTGAGGGAGTAGTGGGTGGAACTTATGCTTATTGCATAGTTTCGACACAACTTCACCAGACTCATCGCCCTGCAATGATAGTGAATCGTATTTAAGTCATTCCTGCGTGTTTTTGGCAGGAATTCACAGGACTAGCACTCCAGCGACGTTTGCAGCAAACTATTCGCTGCACGAACTTCATGCCTTGAGGAATTTTACGATTTAGGTATTTCAAATACCAGCACACGTCTTTTAAGACGTGCAGGCTGGGGGTAGCCCGGCAGCTAAATTCAATGCAATTTGAATCTCCGTTACATTGACGTTGCTTTTGACTTTGGGATTGCCTTTGATCTTTGCCGTTCCGATGTGTCGATGCCTTTGCTGCGAGGCAGAAAATGGAAAAAGAAATGACCGTTGTTTGAGCGAAGCGAGTTTCGGGCATTTCCCATTTTTTGACTTGCAGCAAAGGGGACCCCGCAGGGGCAGCGACGCCTCGGTCGCCTTTTTTCGCTTACTTTTTTGGCGAAGCAAAAAAGGTGAGTAGCTGCAGGGCTACCCCCGGCCTGCAATCATTGATTACGTGTGCAGGTATTTGAAAATCTAACTCGTAGAGTCTGCAATTTTGAATTTATTGCATTGCGCGGCATGCAACGAACGCCGCTGGAGTGCCAGCCCGGTGGAGCGCCAGCCCGGTGGAATGACATCACTATTATCATGGCATCTTGAAGATGAGCGCACCTGGTGACAGTAGCAAGATGCCTGTCATCGCAAAGCCATCATCACAAGAAATTCGTTACATCAAAACCCACCAGGCTCAGGTTATTGATATTCTTCAAGGTGCCTACCAGCACGATTTCATCCGGTGTGATGTTGTTGACATCCAGTTGATTGATTACATACCAGATGCTGGCGTCGCCAATGATGTCAGCGGTGATCAGCACCATCTTGCTGGCGACGGTGGGGCCGGTGTAGGCTTTACCAGTGCCAAACAGGGCGGCAAGTTTTGACGAATCAAGGGCATTGCCCTGTACGGTCAACACATCGCCATTGGCCCATGCCTTGGGTGTCGTGGCGGCGGCATTCACGGCGGCGATCTTGGTAGTTCCTGTCTTGTTCAGAAAGGCAGAGAAATTCAATACGTCGCCACCCTTGCCTATGGTGAAATTGGTGATGGTATCAACACCATTGGCAACCGGGGTGATGCCAAATACATAGGTGTCAACCGCGATGCCACCCTGCATGGTGTCATGGCCACCGCCACCAGTGAAAAAATTGGCGTAGCTGGAGCCCTGCAGCAGATTATTGGCTTCATCCCCTTTGATGGTGGTAGTCACGGTTACCTTGGTGCCTGAGGTACCTGTGCTTGTTCCGGTGCTGGTGGTGGCCGGTGCAATCTGGCTCAGATCAACATAATCCACCTGTCTGATGTCGCCACTCAGCAGGGCCAGTGGCTTGCTGTCGAGGGTCAGGGTGTCCAGATTCAAATCGATCACCAGAGGGGTGGTCAATGCGCCTTTGCCGCTCAATAGATGATTGGTTTCATTGAGTGGGATGTCGAGGTAGTTCACCTGTAAATCAGTCTTGACTGCATTCAGGATATTGGCGACCTTGCCGCCGATGAAAGCAGCGTTATCCAGTGTAACCGTCAGGTTAGCGACGTTATTGATACTGGCATGCGCAGTCGCCTTGCCGCTCAGCGTCAGCGTCGCCGTGGTATCCGTGGTCTTGACCAGAGTGCCAGTCAGGCCCGCAGGCACATTGGTGAGCTTGCCCAGGGCGGCGCCGATATTACCCTTGAAAGTGTCGCCAGTCAGGGTCAGGATGATACTGCTGGTCATGCTGCCATCATTGAGCTGTTGCTCGACAAATGCCGGTGCTGAATAACTGATACTACCTATGGTAGGTGTTACTTCCGATGCCTGCGCCACTTTCAGGACCAGTTGTTCTACATTGGTGGGGGCAGCCGCGGCTTCGGCAGCCGTGGGCATGCGCCCTATCAATGTCGTGTACACCACGCTGGCATATACCTTGGTTGAGGTAGAAATCTTGAATTCTTGCGACTGCGCAAACTGGTTTAGTATCTCACCACGCGCCATGCCGTTATTCATCTGCTCTACCCAGTAACTACGCCCGGCAGCATCGGCTGCACGTCCCAGCACATTTTGGTAAATCAGATCCAGATACTGCGAATTCGACAATTTTGCCCCGTATTTGGCGACAAACTCTTCAGAATGTGCAAACACGTCGGCAATCTGGCTATTGCTGCCACCATTCCTGTGAACCCCCATCCAGAACACAAAGCCATCAGTATCAGGAATGCGGTTAAACGCGGCAAGATACAGGCGCACGATCTGCTCGGCGGCAGGGCTGTATTCCGGTGCGATCAAAAAACTGTATTCCACTCCGGCACGGGTAAGCAAGCCAGAATCCAGACGCGAGGCATACAAATCCACCGTCTGTTGATCGGGTTGTCTGTCCCACAGTATCTGGAACAAGCCTGTGATAAATTCTTTATTGGTTTTGGCCATCATTGCACCCGCAATATTTGCAGCAAATGTTGAAATCGAAAAAAACGAGCATTCCTTGGTTTACGGCAAACTTTTTCAAAATTCCAGTGTCTCATGGCATGATGAAAAAATTCTCCTTCGGGAAACCAGGCAAATGTCTGGCTTGTCACACGGCAAAACCCTGATTGAAGCAGTAGATTTAAGGAGTATATGCCAAAAAATTTCAGCGCGATTCCTACAACAGCAGTTGAAAAGCCAGCCAATTCGATTTTGTTATCGCTGCATACTTGATAAAATATACATCATCCGCTCGTTGCCCTGACCAGCAGAAAGTACCACATCATGAAAATCGTCATTCTATTCCCTACCCAGACTGAAGCCAGCCTGTTCCAGCGCGAAGGCATCATCTCCATCGTCTCTGGCGTGGGCCTCACTGCCACGGCCCATGCAACCCTCAGGGCCATTTATGAATATGAGCCTGACATGCTCATCATGGCTGGCATTGCTGGGGCTTATCCGCATTCCAGCTTCAAGGTGGGGGATGTGGCGCTGGTAGAAAGTGAAGTCGAAGGCGACCTGGGCTTCTTTACTCCCGATGGTTTCACCCATCTGGCACACCTGCCCATCGATATGGAATTTGAGCGCCGCCACACCCTGAACTGCCCTTATCTGCCAGCAGGCACAGAGTTTTTGCGGGCGCGCAGCATGTCACTCAATGCTGCCATGGCCCACTATGTTGACACCGAATTCGTTGACCTGGAAAATATGGAAGGTGCCGCTTTCTTCTACACCTGCCTGCAAGAAGATCAGCCCTTCCTGGAATTGCGTGCCGTCTCCAACTTTGTCAATGTCGATAACGATGAATGGGATATGCAGGGTTCCATCAAGGCTATGACCAAGGCGCTGCATCAGCTACTCGATAACATACAACACTGATTTTTACTTATGCACGGACCAGACCCTTACAACAAACACCCCATGCAGGGTTTCCCTCAGGTTTGCTATATCAAGAATACCGTCAGCAACCCCAATATACTGATAGGTGACTACACCTATTACGATGACCCGGAAGATTCGGAAAATTTTGAGCGCAATGTGCTCTATCATTTTCCTTTCATCGGCGACAAACTCATCATCGGCAAATTTTGTGCCATTGCCCGTGGTGTCAAGTTCATCATGAATGGTGCCAACCATAATATGGCAGGGGTATCGACCTATCCCTTCCAGATATTTGGCAATGGCTGGGAAAAAACACCGATGGACCTGGAAGCCTTGCCCTACAAGGGCGACACCGTCATCGGCAATGATGTCTGGATAGGGTATGAAGCGCTGATCATGCCGGGCGTGAAGATAGGCAATGGCGCCATCATCTCTTCCCGCTCGGTCGTTGTCAGCGATGTACCCGCCTACACCATCGTCGGCGGCAATCCAGCCAAGCCGCTACGCCAACGCTTTACACCGGATGTCATCGAGACGCTGGAGCAAATTGCCTGGTGGGACTGGCCTGGAGAAAAAATCAGCCGCCATATCAGTGTCATCACAACTGCCGACATTGGTGCCTTGAAGGCCTGTGCGCAGGCTGAGTAATGTAACCGCAGCTGCTTCGTTTTATTCTTGCAAAGTTCACCATGAAAATTTCAGATATTCCCTTTGGTACCACAGACTGGTCTGCCATAGAAAAAACCGAACATCCCGGCATCACAGGCAAAGCCTTTTGGCGCACATGCAAGTTTGGTGATATCCGCGTGCGTATGGTCGAATACACCCCTGGCTACCTGGCAGACCACTGGTGCAGCAAAGGGCATATCCTGCTTTGTCTGCAAGGCGAAATGCAAACCGAACTCGACGATGGCCGCGTGCTGACTTTAACCGCAGGCATGAGCTACCAGGTGGCGGATGGAGCGGAGGCACACCGCTCATCCACCAGCACCGGGGCCAGTCTGTTCATTGTCGACTAAAGCAATGTTTCCTCAGCAAGGCATTTCTGCACCTTTGCGTGAGTAATACCACCAGGTAATCGCCATGCAGGAAATATAAAACGCGATAAACACATACAAGGCGGTATCTGGTGCGCCTGTCATCTTGATCGATGTACCAAAAGTTTGTGGGATAAAGAAGCCGCCATAGGCACCAATCGCCCCCGAGAAACCCAGCACAGCCGCTGACTCTTTGGCGGCTTCCACACGTGCCTGGCGCAAGGCGGCTTCGCCTTTGCCGAGCACGGCGCGTTCTCTCTCGGTCATGAAGATCACCGGTATCATGGCAAAGGTGGAGCCATTACCCAGGCCAGTCAAAACAAACATACAGATAAAAGACAGCAAGAACATCATGAACTGGTGTTCATGCAAGCCCGGCAAAATACCCAGCAAGATCACCGCCACCATCGCCACAAACACCCAGAAGGTCAGGCGGGCACCGCCCAGTTTGTCTGCCAATATGCCGCCAATGGGACGTGCCAGCGCACCAGCCAGGGGGCCAAGGAAAGCAAATTTGGCGACTTCCACTTCAGGAAACTGGGCCTTGATCAGCATCGCAAAGCCAGCAGAGAAACCGATGAAAGAACCGAAAGTGCCAACATACAACCAGCACATCAGCCAGTTATGTTTGCGTTTGAAAATCACCGCCTGGTCTGCAAACGAAGCTTTGGCAGAGGCGATATCATTCATGCCAAACCAGGCCACCACCGTGGCCACGACGATAAAAGGCACCCAGATAAACCCGGCATTGGCCAGCCAGAACATTTGATCCGTATTCGTTTTGGCCTGATGGAACAGGTAACCATCACCAGACACTGCGGCACCAAACATCGCCGAAGAAATGACAAACGGTGTCAAAAACTGCACCACGGACACGCCAAGGTTACCAATGCCGGCGTTCATGCCTGTTGCATAACCCTTGCGTGCCTTGGGGAAAAAGAAACTGATATTAGCCATACTGGAACTGAAATTGCCACCACCAAAACCGCACAGCAGCGCCAGCACCAGCAAGGTTGAATAACTGGTGGTGGGGTCTTTCAATGCAAAGCCCATGCCCAGCGCCGGGATCAGCAAACTCGCAGTAGAAATGGCAGTCCATCTGCGGCCACCAAAGACCGGCACCAGGAAAGAATAAAATATGCGCAGGGTTGCGCCCGATAAGGCGGGCAAGGCGGTCAGGAAAAATAGCTGGTCTTTGCTAAAGTGAAAACCTGCCTTATCCAGATTGGCTGCCACCACACTCCATAGCATCCAGACAGAAAACGCCAGCATCAGGCAGGGAATCGAAATCCACAAATTGCGGCTGGCGATACCGCTACCCTCTTTCCGCCAGAATTCAGAATTCTCTGGTTCCCAATGACTTAATACATGACTCATGTCGTACTCCTTTTATATCGTTTTGCTACGGATACTCAATAACCTGACTGCTTTATTGCTCACGCTGGCAAGGCTGCTTGCGCTGCCATCATGCCCTCGCGGCGGAACTGGAAGTGCATCCATACCAGCGACACGCAGACCGTGCCATACAAGAGCATGAAACAAGAACTGCGTACGCCGGTGATATCCACAATTGCACCAAACAGGATGGGCAAGACAAAGCCACCCAGACCACCCGCCAGCCCGACAATGCCGGACACTGCGCCAATATTGCTGCTGTAATCGTCAGAGATGAATTTAAATACCGATGCCTTGCCAACTGCCATGGCAATGCCAACCACGAACAGCAATATCGTGAACAGCAAAGGGGTCAGGCTAATGTGAAAACTTTGTGGCCCGCGTACAGTCTGGATAGTGAAATCAGTTTGTGGATAAGACAGCAAGAAGAAAGCCACCCAGCAAACCCACATCACCCACCAGGTCACTTTGTAAGCGCCATATTTATCTGACAGCCAGCCACCAAAGGCACGCAAAACACCGCCGGGCAAAGAGAAACAGGCTGCCAGCAGCGCGGCTTCTTTCATGCCAAAGCCATACTCAGTGACATAGTATTTGGTCATCCACAAACTCAAGCCGACATAGCCGCCAAACACCACCGAGTAGTACTGGCAATAGCGCCACACCTTGGGGTCTTTCAGCATGGACAACTGGGCCATGAAGCTGACATTTGATTTCACGTTGTGAGCAGGATCAGTGGCGGAAAACACCCAGAAGATCAGGGCCGCGGCCGCCATCATCACGGCATATACCTTGGGCACCAGGGTCCAGCCAGCCGCTGCAATCAACGCAGGTGCAATGAACTTGTTAACGGCAGCACCAGAATTGCCAGCCCCGAAGATACCCATGGCCAAACCCTGACGATCTTTCTTGAACCAGCGGGCAACATAAGGTGTACCTACCGAAAACGAGCCACCGGCCAGGCCAACGAACAAACCCAACACCAGGAAATGCCAGTAAGCCGTGGCATAACTGATCAGATAAATCGGGATTACGGTGAACAGCATCAGCAAAAAGAAGACGATGCGGCCACCAAACCGGTCAGTCCAGATACCCAATGGCACCCGTATCAAGGACCCGGTCAGGACCGGCATGGCCGTCAGCAAACCGAATTCTGTCTCGTTCAAATTGAGACTGGCCTTGATGGGGATACCAATCACCCCGAACATCATCCAGATCGTGAAACAAACGGTGAATGCCAGCGTACTGGACCCTAACACCGCATTAGCTTTGCCTTCCCTGGCCATGATTAACTCCCTATGCTTTTATCAGTACTGACAGCATAGGGACGCAGGCACAGGAAAGAAATTCGCCGTTAGGTTGTCAGGGTGCAGGCAAAAGGAGGGCTTGCTAGTCCGGAAGAACTAGCTGATAAGGACTAGTGAAGTGTCACAAACATTAACTACAGTCTTTGAACGGCGAGCAAATTCACACTACACGCCGGCAGTTTTTGGTCAGTATTGCAAGCATCAAAATGTTTTGTGCTATCATCGTCTTAAACTTTACATTACTGACGCCCGAGAGACCTCAGCACAGAGAGCACAATGCAGACCAAACTACTTTTGTCAGGCTTACTTTTATCTGCATTTTCTTCGGTGCTCGCCCTGTCTGGTTGCAAGGACAAGCCTGCCGCTCCTTCTGTCGGCACGGCAGTCAGTGCTGATGATTCCTATAAGGTCAGTCCCAGCCCCTTTGCGCGAGCTGCCTATTCCTGGTGTGATGCCACGCATCTGGCCATCACCGTCAAATCCAGTGACGAAACACAAGCACTGCGCAACTTGTACCTTGATCTTGCCCATCCTGACCAGGCGCAGCCTATAGAATTCAGCGACGAACAGGGCAAGAAGCCGCGTTTTTCCGTCGCTGATTGCCGCGACAACAAACTGCTGATCGCTGCTGAGAGCACAGGCAAATATCCAGGACCTCATTACCAGGATGACTTGTACCTGATGCCTCTGGGTAAGCCCGCGCAGTTGCTGATGGTGGCAAAAGACAGCCCGGCTACCCGCGTCAGCCTGTCCGGTAAGTATCTACTGGCCAGCATGCCGCGCACTCTGGATGGAAATGGCTACAAGCTGGACCCACAATGTACAAGATTTGCCAGCACAGAATTCAAGACCCTGTGCTGGGACGTGAAAGACAACGATATCCTGGCGCTGTCGCGCTTCGTCATCCAAAAATACCTGTGGCAGGACAGGGTGTCGGTACGTGTACCCGGTGCCGGTTTCAAGGACGTGCCCAATACCAAACCCGCCATGCAGGCTGAGGCTGGCAAGCCAGCGATAGAAAATGCCATCCTGCTCAAGGACCTGAACAATAAGCTCATCGCCCGGCTTGATGATGACCCACAGTTCGAGACTTACTGGATGACTTCGTATACCACCAATCCTGATGAAAGCATGTTGTATGCAGCCTGCAAGCGCAAGGGCAAGTCAGCTTTCACCACGGATTTTGACAAGGTTTGCCGCTATCGCCTGGACGGTGCTGCCCATGCCTGGGAAGAAGTATTCAGCTTCCCGCTGTCCGACCAGATTAAAAAAGGCATACAGGAAATCAGCATCGATGCAGGCGGCAACGTTTTCTTCTCCATGCCAGGCAGCAGCGGCAAAGAGGGGGGTATCTGGAAGTTTGATGTCGCCAAAAGCAGGGTAATTCAGATCGTGCCAGGTGAAGCCAATCAATCCGATGGCAAGCCCAGTATCTCCGCCGATGGCAAGACACTGGTTTTTGAACGTGAAGGTGCTCTGCACTTCGCCTATCAGCAAGGGGAAGCAAAATGAATGGTTTTGTCGGCAAGGAAGTCGCCCGCCAGGTTTCAGAAAATGTCTACCAGGGCACGTCTGGCGCTCAACTGCCGGCGGGGTATCAGATCGATAAGAGTTTTGCCAACAAAGGCGAATTCAAGGGCGATAACGGCGTGTACATGTATGCCTTGATGCCCACTGCAGACAATACCAGCGTACCCTCCAACACCCGCATACTGGGTATGCGCGGGACAGAAGGAAAAGCCACCGACGTCTATGCCGACATCGCCGATGTAGGGCATGGTCAGTTTGGTGCGGCGAAGCCTGCTGTCAATGCCTGGCTGGCCAATAACATCAAGGCTGGTAACAATATAGAAGTCACCGGCCACAGCCTTGGCGGCGCACTCGTGCAATGGACTGTCAATGACAAGAACCTGCAGGCGATAGCCGGCATACCCATGCCGCCTTCAAAGCAGGGGCTGCCCATGGCAGATATACAGTCGCACTTGCATTTCACGACCTTCAATGCGCCTGGCATATCCAAGGTGCCAGGGACTACGCCGCAAGACCGTACCAGCGCCATCAGTGGTGAACACCATGTCATTGCCTTTGAAAAAAAGCCCGGCGCCATACTGTACTCCGGCGATCCTGTACATTTGCTTGGCGGTGAGCATGTTGGCGGTGCCATGGTGGCGCACAGCCCCAATTATGCGGGTCAGAGCTTTATTGAAGAACATGTAGCCCATTCCATCGTTAATAAATCAGGTAACTGGAATGCCCCGGTGCTGCCACATTACAAGGCCCCGGCGATTGATGCCAGTGAATACCAGGCTTATGTCAAGACCATGATGGGCGCACTGGGCCAGGACGGCCAGCCCAAAAGCGAGTCACAGGCTGCTGCCAAAGCGGCATTGGCAATCTATCTGGCAGGCGGCAAGCTCGGCTATGAAACCATCAAATCGGGCGTTAATACAGTAATCGATTACAGCGATAAAGCCATCAACTACGCCAGCCAGACCGTCAAGCTTGGTGTCAATACCGTGGCCGATGCCGGTGGCAAAGCATATGAAGCAAGCGCCCATGCCGTCAAGAGCGGCTTCAATACTGTCGTCGATTACAGTCAAAAAGCCGCCAGTGCCACTGTTCAGACCGTCAAGCTAGGTGTCAACACCGTGGCCGATGCCGGTGGCAAAGCATATGAAGCAAGCGCCCATGCCGTCAAGAGCGGTGCCCATGCCTTGGTAGATTATGGCAGCAAAGCCGTCAATGCCACCACGCAGACCATCAAATACGGTGGCCATGTCGTGGCAGATACCGGGGCCAAGGCATACCACGCCATGGCTGAAGGCGGAGTCAAGGCATACAAGGTCCTGGAAGATACTGCCAAGTCTGGCGCTCATGCTGCGGTTGATTATGGCAGCAAGGCGGTCAATGCGACTGCTCATGCAGTCAAAGCCGGCACCAACATCGTGCTCGATGCCGGCAGTGCCAGCCTGGATAAGATGGCAAAACTAGGCATGGAGGGGCGCGCCATGCTCAGCAGGTCAGCGATGGATCTGGGCTTGCTGTCTGCGCCTTCGACACCGTCAAGCCGCATGGTAGAACGCGCCAACCCACCGCCTTCAGAGGCCGCCAATCACAGGGTCAAGCCTTAGCCACCTGTTGGCAGTCTGCCTGCGGGCGTGATAATGGTACATCAATAGAAAACGAGAAGCGGTCGTGCTGACTACCTGTGCGCTGCTTTTCTCGTATTTGTGTGAGATGGTTAAATCTAACAAAAAAATATTTCCATCAGGAAAAATTTCGTTTAATCTTCTTCATATGCAAAACCACTAAAAATCAATTGCACATTGATCGAAGATATCCCTTCAACACTAATTTGATTTTTGTCGTTCTCGTTGCCCATCCCCCGCAACGAAAAAAGCAGCCACCAACGGCCTAAATCCGCCGCGTTATAAATCCTGTATTTTTTATTCTGTTTGCTCTACGTTTGAGACCAGGTCTCTGCAGGCATTCAGCACACGGTTCAAACGAAAGGAAGTCTCATGTCCGCACCACAGCACATTGAACAATCCGCAGCCAAGCAAATCCAAGCAGATCACGGCGCACAAGAATATCTGGTATTCACCCTCGGCCAGGAAGAATATGGCATCGACATACAAATAGTGCAGGAACTGCGCAGTTATGAAGCGGTGACCAATATTGCCAACTCGCCTGACTATATCAAGGGTGTCATCAACCTGCGCGGCAACATTATCCTCATCATAGATTTACGCCTCAGGCTGGGTTTGCCAGTGCGTTTTTATGACCAGTTCACCGTCGTCATTGTCGTCAACCTGGGTGGACAGCAACTCGGCATCATTGTCGATGGTGTCTCTGATGTAATTGCCCCTCAGTCTGATGAAATCCAGTCAGCGCCGCAGCTCGTCAGTATCAATGAGGCTTGCCGCTTCAAAGGTGTGGCAACCATCGACGACAGAATGATCTTGCTGACTGATATCAGCCGCCTGGTCGCCACCAATGACATTTGTTTGCTTGAAGAAGTTGCTGCTTGAAGCCGCCCTTAAGAGACAAGTACACCGACTTAATTCCATTCCTCTGGAGTAGCAAATGAATATCAAGAACTTGAAAATTGGCCAAAAACTCGGCCTCAGCTTTGTCATCATCGTCTCATTATTGTTAATCATCTCCGTCATTGCCTACCTGCGTGTAGATCAACTCAAAAATGAGCTGGACCTGACGAACAAGGATCGTTATCCCAAGATTGTCCAGGCGCATATCATCAAGGATGAATTGAATGAGATAGCACGCAATATGCGCAATATCCTGTTGATGACAGATGCCGAAGCCCTCAAGGTTGAATATGCCAATATGGATGAATCCACCACCATTATCACCAAGGCGATAGAAACGCTGGATAAAACGATCACTTCCAAGCGGGGGCGCGAAGACCTGGATGCATTGCAGGCTGCGCGTCAGCAGTTCTTGGCGGCGAGAGTAAAATTTAGCCAGGTGGCCCGTGACGGCAACAAGGAAGAAGCACTCGTCCTGTTGCTTAAAGAGGTGCGTCCTGCTCAAATAAAATATTTTAACGTCCTCGGCGATTTGATCACCTATCAAACCAGCCTGATGGAGGCGGCAACCGCAGAGGCAGAAACCATTGCCATACAAACCAGAATAATCATCATCGGCCTGAGCACGGCAGCATTGTTGATCAGCAGCCTCCTGGCTTTCTTCACAACCCGTCTGATTACCCGCCCCATGCATGAAGCAGTGGCACTGGCAAACAAAGTGGCCGGTGGCGATTTGTCTTGCGATATCCAAGTTACCAGCACGGACGAGACTGGCCAGTTATTGTTGGCGCTGAAAGGCATGAACGACAGTCTGGCAAGCATAGTTGGTGAAGTGCGCGCTGGTACTGACACCATTGCCACCGCATCAAATCAGATTGCAGCAGGCAATATGGACTTGTCCTCCCGTACAGAAGAACAGGCCGGCTCACTCGAAGAAACCGCTTCTTCCATGGAAGAACTGACCTCTACCGTCAAGCAAAATGCAGACAATGCGAGACAAGCCAATCAGCTGGCAGTGTCAGCCTCTGACGTTGCCCAAAAAGGTGGTGATGTTGTAGCGCAGGTGGTGCAAACCATGGTGTCTATCAATGACTCCTCGAAAAAGATTGTTGACATCATCGGCGTCATCGATGGCATCGCTTTCCAGACTAATATCCTCGCTCTGAATGCAGCAGTAGAGGCAGCCCGTGCAGGTGAACAAGGTCGTGGTTTTGCCGTGGTGGCAAGTGAAGTGCGCAATCTGGCACAACGTTCTGCAGCCGCAGCCAAAGAAATCAAGACCCTGATCAGTGATTCCGTAGAAAAAGTAGGTGCGGGCACCAGACTGGTTGACCAGGCCGGTGCGACCATGGAGGAGGTGGTACAAAGTGTGCGTCGTGTGACCGACGTGATTGCTGAAATCAGTGCGGCCAGCAATGAACAAAGTACTGGCATAGAACAGATCAACCAGGCCATTGTCCAGATGGATGAAGTCACCCAGCAAAATGCATCTCTGGTTGAAGAATCCGCTGCTGCCGCAGAATCCATGCAAAACCAGGCCAGCAGCCTGTTGCAACTGGTGGCAAGCTTCAAGCTGGGCGCTGGTGCCATCCAGACTAATCTCAATGTGGCAAAGGAAACGGTAAGGCAAAGTATCAAACCCGCAGCCAGCAAGTTGAGCCTCAAGACCCTGACACGCGGTGGAGCAACAGTTTTGAATATCAAGAAAGTGGCTACTAGTGTTAATGTGCGGCCAACCCGGCAATACGCCAGTGCCAATGCGACAAATGGAGAATGGGCAGAGTTTTAAACTGACAGTGCTCTGATTCTCGTGAAAAAGCCAGGCCTTGCCTGGCTTTTTTGCGCCGTTTTTTTGTAAGAATACTATTTGTCGCACTAAATTCGGATTCTTTCCAACAGATGAAGCTGACATTCCGCTGCTTTTCAGACAGGCGACTGCTGCATTGACACGCACCAGCAAAAACGGCCATGTCCCAGCGCGCGTAGGGCTGTGCTATATTCCCAGCGAATATTTGTGTACTACTTTATTGGTCTTTTCGCACTCTATCCATCATCCGGGAACATGGCATGTACAAAAACAAAGCACGCAATCTCGTTCACACCATTCTGTTTTCCAGTCTATGCCTGGGCAGTAGTTTCCTGCATGCTGAAGTCAAGCCGCTGCCGCTGGAAACCATCGCCATCAAAGCTGGCCGTTTGCTGGATGTGGAAAACGGCAAGGTCTTGCGTGACCAGCTCATTGTGATAGAGGGCGAGCGCATAATTGCCATCGCGCCCATCGCTGGTACGCCAATTCCAGCCACAGTCAAAGTCATCGACTTGTCCAAATCCACAGTCTTGCCCGGCCTGATCGATGCCCATACTCATTTGACCAGCAACCCACGCCAGCATGGTTATAGTTCACTGGGTACATCTACTGTACGCGGCGCCCTGTACGGCGTCAGGGCCGCACGTGACACTTTGCATGCAGGTTTTACCACCGTGCGTGATGTTGGCTCAGAAGGTTTTGCTGACGTTGCCCTGCGGGACGCCATCAATGATGGCGATTTTCCTGGCCCGCGCATACTCGCGTCCGGCTATGCCCTGGGCATCAAGGGTGGCCATTGCGATAATAATTTGCTGCCGCCAGAATACAATGATGTAGGTAAAGGCGTGGCTGACGGCCCATGGGCAGCACGCAGTAAAGTGCGTGAAATGGCCAAATATGGGGCAGATGTCATCAAGATTTGCGCCACTGGTGGTGTCTTGTCCAAAGGGGATTCTCCTGGCTCGCAGCAATATACGCTGGAAGAAATGCAGGCCATTGTGCAGGAAGCGCACAAGCTGGGTCGCAAGGTTGCCGCCCATGCCCATGGTGCCAGCGGCATCAGTGACGCCATCCGTGCGGGAGTAGATTCCGTCGAGCACAGCAGCCTGATAGACGCAGAAGGCATCAAATTAGCCAAACAACATGGCACATGGCTGGTCATGGACATCTATAATGACGACTATATTCTCAGCGAAGGTGAAAAAGCTGGTTTCTTGCCAGAATCGCTAGCCAAGGAAAAAGAAATAGGCCAAAAGCAACGCGATAATTTCCGTGCTGCCCTGCAAGGCGGTGCCCGCATGGCCTTTGGTTCAGATGCTGGCGTCTATCCGCATGGTGACAATGGCAAGCAGTTTTATTACATGGTCAAATATGGCATGACACCCATGCAAGCCATACAGGCAGCCACCATCAATGCGGCAGATTTGCTGGGTTTGAAAGACAAGCTCGGCAGTATCAAGGTCGGCAAACTGGCAGACATCATTGCTGTTGATGCAGACCCGCTGGTGGATGTGACCAGCCTGACCAAGGTGAGTTTCGTCATGAAGAATGGCAAGGTGTATAAGTAAATTTACAACATCAAGACCTCTCACCACAGAGGCACAGAGAAGGTCAGAAGAAAACCAATAGATCATGGTTATTTGATTTTGACTTCTCGTTTTCCATTTTAGAAAGTAGCAATGAATCAAAAACTCAGCATAGATGAATACGACGCACTGGAGCAATTAAGCAAGCTGCCGCGCAATACCAAACCGAATGCCTGTATCAGCCGCAATGCCAAGCGCCTGTGCGGCATCAAGTTCATGACCTACCGCAAGGACGGCACACTGGAACTGACCGATGCAGGCAGACAAACCCTGTTCATCAAACAATGCATCGATGGTTTGCGCGCGATTGCCAACGACCCGGACGCCACCCTCCCCGGCCCGGTAGCCACCTTCCTGGGAAAAAAAGCCCACGTCGAAGTCAATGCAGAAACAGGCAAGATGACAATTACCCAGCGGGGTCTGGAATGCCTGGCGGATATTGATGCGCAGATGGCGCAGGGGAATAAGTAAGCTTAGAAGTGGGGGGTCGGGCTTTTTCAAAGCATCTCAGGTAATTACCAATGCGTACGATTACGCTTGCGCTAATCGTACCGACCTGAACTCGTCAGCTCTGTACATGCAAACTCTATTTCACCGGTTTCGATTAAGCTTGCAACTGTTTTACGGATCGTCTCTTCATCAATGGACTCAACGACTATCATGTCTGCTGCCCATACATAGGTGCCATTCGCGCACTCTCCCGTGGTACGGAATTTCTCTAAAAGATGCTTCAGATTGCGAAGCGTAAAAAAAGTCGCCGCAAATTTTCTGCCATCAAACAAATCAATTTGAACGTCAATATTCTCATCTGCTGCAGATAATACTTCATCGATTGCATGACTTGTTAAAGAAAAATTCTGCATTGGGTTTTCTCAAATCAAGTCAAGCATTTCAACATTAAGCCGACAATCCATGCAAGGCCAATAACACAGCAGGCCAGGCATTGCTTTGCGGATCAATCACAGCAAAATGCCCGGCATCGGGCAGCAATACCAATTGCGTTTTGGGAAAAGCCTGACAGTAAGCTTCAGGCACAACTGGTGGCACAACTTTATCGAGGCTGCCTTGCAGCACTGTCACTGGCACTGCTGGTGCGGGTAACTGCATGGGGTCGGCGTCCGGGCGTTCAGCCGGATTTTTTCCTAGAAACTTCAACACTGCACCATCACCCAGTTTCAACTCATGCGCCATGCGCAGATCAGCAGCAGGAGCCAGGGCAAGCACACCTGTCAGCATTGGTGTCGCACATTTGACTGCAGCCCACAGTACCAGATGCCCACCGGCAGAGTGCCCGATCAATATGATCTTGCCATTGTGTTGCGCCACTTGGTGTGGCAGCTTTTCTATCGCGCTGGCAATATCTTCCAGGCTGGTGTCAGGCTTGCCGGGGGTGCGGCGATATTCTGGCGTGATAACCGTCCAGCCTTCTGCGGCCAGCGCGCTGGACATCGCCTCGGTATGCTGCCTGTCATATTCTGGTTTCCAGAAGCCGCCGTGTATCAACATCAGCAGTGGGCGCTGTGCGCCATCCTTGCCAAAGCGTATGTCGGCTACCTGGTCTGCATGGCTGCCATAGACCAGGCTGTGGTCAGGCGGGTTGCCCTTGCGGGTCAGGATGGAAAGGTCTTCTGTCATTTTTTTACTCTGCGCCCCAACAAAAACGCTACAAAAATCCCCAGCGCTGATAAACCTAGTGCACCGAGGTTGCCGATGAGGATGTAGGGTGTGATGCCGGTATAGCCCTGCACAGTCGCTGCCAGCACGGCGCGGGTATTCTCAGGCAATAATTGCTCTACTACGCCACCTGGGACTATGACAGCAGTAGCACCGGTATTGGTCGCCCGCAGCATGGGGCGGCCAGTTTCGAGGACGCGCATCTGCGAAATCTGCAAATGCTGGGGGATGGCGAAAGAATTGCCGTACCAGGCAAGATTGGAGGCATTCAGCAAGATGTTGGCGACAGGCTGGCCTGCGGCATGTTGGGAGGATAATTGCGCGGCGATTTCTTCACCGAACAAATCTTCATAGCAGATGTTGGGCAACACCCACTGGCCAGATACTTTCATGGCTGGCTGTATCGGGCCAGAGGTAGAAAACTCACCCATGGGGATGGACATCATTTTCACGAACCAGCGAAAACCTGGCGGGATAAATTCACCAAAAGGCACCAGATGATGCTTGTCGTAGCGGTAAGGCTGGGCATACTGGCGCGACATGCCAAGCACGCTGTTTGAGTATTGCTCACCGCCATCATGCACGCCCACGCCAAGGATGACGGTACTGGCTGTATCTTGCGCAAAGGTGTTCAACAAGGGCAGATAATCGGGCGGCAGTTGCGAAGTCAGCATCGGCAACGCGGTCTCTGGCGTGACGATGAGGTCTGCCGGGGTTTGCGTGATCATGTCGTGATACAGGGCCAGCGAGTCGTTCAGATGTTCCTGGCTAAACTTCATGTCTTGCGCAACATTCCCCTGCAACAGGCGCACCTGTATGGACTGGCCTTGTGGACTGGTCCAGCTGATTTTCTGCAAGCCAAAGCCAGCACTAAATACGGCAATCACCAAAGCAGGCAGTGCCAATTTTTCCCTGCGGCTACCATCCGTCACCAGCAACAGCGCCAATGCTGCAGCCAGCAAGGCATTCAGCCAGCACAACCCCAGCACACCGATGACAGGAGCGAAACCGGCCAGCGAGCTATGGGTATGGGCATAGCCAGAGATAGTCCAGGGAAAACCGGTTAAAAAGCAGATGCGCAGCCATTCAGCCACAGTAAACAAACCGGGCAAGATCAGCAAGCCAGCGACGGTAGAAGAAATTTTCCAGCGCTGTTGCAGCCAGCGCATGCCCCAGGCGGCGGCAGCCAGATAGATGGACAAGGCCCCGGTCAGGAACATCAGGGCCAGCAGGGACAATACACCGGGCAAACCACCAAAGACGGTCATGGCGTACACCAGCCAACTGGTGCAGGCTGTCAGCCAGCCCAGGCCATACCCCCAGGCCAGCCAGCCAGCGCGTTTGCGGCTGATGGCGCGATCGCCTTCACGCAAGACCTGGCTGAACAACAGCGCCAGGCTAACGATCTGTACAGGCCAAAGATGGAAAGGCGCAAACGACAATACATTCAATCCCCCTGCTACCAGCATCAGCAGGAAGGATGAACGTACAGAAAGTGAAGATAACAAAGACTTTGCAGCCTTAATCATCGGACCTCACGGCAGGTCTTTGTTCCACCAGCAGCATTTGTACTTCACGCGCATCGGCGCGCAAGACTTCAAAGTACAGGTTGCCTATCGAGAATTCATCGCCCATATGCGGCACCTCGCCCATATAGTCAGCCACATAGGCACCGATGGTTTCAGCATGGTCAGACCCCAGCGTCGTGCCCAGGGTGTTGTTGAATTGCTCAAGATCGGTCCAGCCCTTCATGCGCCAGCGTTTGCCATTACCCTTGCCTTCCAGCGCCAGGATATTGTCTTCTTCTTCCTCGAAGTCATATTCATCTTCGATATCGCCGACGATTTGTTCCAGCACGTCTTCAATCGTGATGAGACCAGAAACGCCGCCGTATTCATCCACCACCATGGCAATGTGATTGCGGTTGGCACGGAAGTCGCGCAGCAGGATATTGAGGCGCTTGGATTCAGGGATATAAATGACAGGGCGCAACATGTCGCGCACATCAAATGCATCCGAGGCGTAATAGCGCAGCAAGTCCTTGGCGAGCAAAATGCCGACGACCTTGTCCCTATCACCATCAACAGCCGGGAAGCGGGAATGCGCTGTCTCCAGCACTTCGGGCATCCATTCTTGTATGGGATTGGAAATATCGATGACATCCATCTGCGCGCGCGGCACCATGATATCGCGTGCGCATAGGTCAGATACCTGGAACACCCCTTCTATCATTGCCAGTGCATCGGCATCGATGAGGTTGCGTTCTTGCGCGTCATGCAACACTTCCAGCAGCTCGGCGCGGTTTTCAGGTTCAGGAGAAATCAGGGCGGTCAATCGTTCAAACAATGACCTATGGGGTTTAAGGTCAGATGGTCTGACCTTACTAGAGTGCTCTTGCATAATAGGCTTAACGCCGTTGTTTCAATCCTACAGAATACAACAAATGTAGGGAGTTTCCCAAATTTTGCAGTACTTAGTTGCAAAAAATATAGTGTTTTCATGCCGAAATCGAGAAATTTCGCTAAAAACAGACAAGCGCTCAAAAAAGCATCACAGCGTCATGAAGCTGTCATCATTGTCGCCTGAAAGACGTGAAAACCAGCTGACAAGGGCAAAAAATTGCCTCTGTCAGTTGGTGTAAATGAGATCGGACGTTTATTTGGTTTTCAAAAAATGATACCCGCAGGCAATCAGCAAATCATCGACTTTCTCTACATAAGTGAGCTTGGGTTCCAGTTGCTGGGTCGCCGGGTTGATGAAGGTGTACTCCGCACTCCAGCCAGAATTACCCTTTTCTACTGCCTTGTAAAAACTCTTGATGATTTCGACACCATTCTGGTCTTTCAAATCCATGATGTTGACGCCTATCATTTTTTTCAGGGCAGTATGCGCCACAGCCGTGCCCTTGGGATCGAGTACGATCAGGAATAATTCCCTGTCCCTGAATTGTCCAGCCTGGTCGCTGAATGCTGCTAGCGACTTTTCGCGGCCATTGGCTTTATAAAAAGCCACCGCTTTTTTCACCATCGCCACCGCCTCTTCCTTGGTGGCCCTCTCTGCTGCCTGCGCCATGCCTGACCATGCCAGCACGCTGACTGCTATCATTACGGAAAAAAACCACTTTTGCAGTTGTTTCATTTTTATTCCTTTCAAGTGCAGATGAATTAAGCCAGCCTGGCACAGCAAAACAGGCAAGCCGCTGAACACAAACGAGACGACGGTTTTATCTTATGCAACTTTGCAAGCAGTCAATAAATAGTGTGATTGATTTCACGATGTTTTTTATTTGAGGCGGAACTGATTTCAAGTTAGTTGGCAATTTTCCCATGACGCCAGGGCACGGTTTCTGATTCAACTTCCGGCTCGTCCTGTTCAAGCACACAGTCCAGACTGTAATTTGCCACTTGCAAAGGCAGGCTGGTCTGCACTGTCAGTTGTTCCAGCTCATCTTTTTGCACACCCAGCACCAGCAGATTTTTTTTCACGTCACCGAGCAAACCTTGCAAAAACCTTGGCAAGTTGTCTGCATGACCAGCTGAGGGCAGGCATAACCAGCGCAAGCTTCCCCGCCCATTAATGGCAGAAATGATTTCACCCGCTTGATTACCGAGTGTAGGCGGTATTTTTCGACTCAACCAGCAAAGCTCAGGTAGTGGCTGTGCCTGTTGCTTTTTTGAGCGAAATTCTTGTATTTTTTTCCTTGCCTGATCTGCATTTTGCAATTGACGGCTGGCATAACCCCAGCGCTCCATGTAATGACTGACAGTACGCAGAGGCAGGCTGACACCGGTTTGTTGCCGCACCAACATGGCCATGGCATCCCGCCCCCACAAGTGATATGCCAACCCATAGGCCGATGGTGCAGCATCTTCTATCATGCCTCTCAGGAGTTGCTCCTGTACCGCAGTCAGCAAGCGTTGCTGGCCATTTTTACGGCCGCGCATGGCGGGCTGCGGGACGACATTGCCAGCCTGCTCATAGAGCTTGATGATTTTAACGACACCGCTATAACTCATATTGAGTTTGCTGGCGATACGCGCCCTGCCCTCTCCCGTCAAATGCAGGGCGACAACTTGTTTCCTGATGTCGTAAAGAGTATCGTCACTAAGACTGCGGATATCTGTTTTTTC
Source organism: Undibacterium sp. (assembly GCF_030683615.1). NCBI lineage: Bacteria > Pseudomonadati > Pseudomonadota > Betaproteobacteria > Burkholderiales > Oxalobacteraceae > Undibacterium > Undibacterium sp. Next base: position 13,869 of record NZ_JAUXQE010000010.1, on the reverse strand, counting down.
TGCGTTCAAGATAATAGACCCGGCTGGACAAAGATGCGGAGCTTAGTGCACACAGGGTGGCGAGCGCATGTGCAGGAAGTCATATGACTTTTCACACATGCAATGCTTGGGTAAGACCAGTACAGTGCGGATTTTTCGCCAGGTACGCAAAGAAGAATGCAGCGAGGGTCAACATGGAAAGCAAGGAAACCAGCAATGCCAGCCAGGATGTGGCAGCACTGGCCCTGTTCGTCATCGACAACTCGCCTGCCATGATGGCTTACTGGAATGCGAATTTGATTTGCCAGTTCTCCAACGATGCTTATGCTGACTGGTTTGGCAAGTCACGTGCAGAAATGAAAGGCATTGCCATGCGCGATGCCCTGGGTGAAATCTTTACGATGAATCGCAAGGAAATTCAAGGGGCACTGGCGGGCGAAAAACAGGTATTCGAGCGTGCCGTGCGCGTTGCCGATGGCAGCCTGAGACATAGTCTGATGACTTATACTCCACGCTTCAAGAGCGGGAAGGTACATGGCTTTTTTGTCCATGTGGCCGATGTCACGCCACTCAAACTGGCCGAAGTTGAACTCAAGTCCGCCTATGCCGAATTAAAAGCTACCCAGATACTCTTGAGTGATGCGGTACGTGAAAATGAAAGAGTGCGCATCGCCCGCGACTTGCATGATGTCCTTGGTCACCACCTGACAGCGCTGAATCTGCATCTTGATCTGGCGCTCAGGCAAGCTTTGGAACAAGACCAGCATGCAGCAAGCAGCAAATCACTGGCCATTTCACGCGATCTGGCGCAAAACCTGTTGAACCAGGTACGCACCGTGGTTGCCATGGAACGCAGCAATCATGTCAGCGATGTGCGCCAGGCCTTGCAGTCACTGTGCAGCGCCATACCTGAGCCTGTGGTCACACTGGAATTTGCCAGCAATGTCGAACTGCAATGCCCGGTGATGGCACATACGATTTTTAGTTGCGTGCAGGAAGCCATTACCAATTGCATACGCCATGCAAGGGCCAAAAAACTGCATATTCACCTTGCCCGCCAGCAAGATGGCATTGTTTTACTGATGATGGATGATGGTAAGGGCATCAGCAAGGATGAACAAGGCCATGGCTTGGCCGGCATGCACGAACGTGTCGCCGAGCTGGCTGGACGCATGCACATCAGCAGCCAGGCGGATGAAGGTTTTCACATCCACATCTGGTTGCCACAAAAAGAAGTACAGCCATGATACGCGTCATCCTGGTCGATGATCAAAATCTCATCAGAACCGGCATCGCCGGCTTGCTAGCCATGCTGCCGGATATACTGGTCGTAGCAGAGGCCGCCAACGGCGAAACCGCCATTGAACTGATAGAGCAATTGCAGCCAGACGTGGTTTTGCTTGATGTCAGGATGCCAAAAATGTCAGGCATAGAAGTCTTGCAAGAATTAAATGCGCGCCAGCACTTGCCAGCGACCATATTACTGACTACCTTTGATGATGACGAAGCGCTGTTTCATGGCATGCGCGCTGGTGCCAAGGGCTTTTTGCTCAAGGATATCTGCCTGGAGAGGTTGAGTGCCGCCATTCGTAGCGTGGCCCGTGGCGAATCCCTGTTCCGGCCCGCGATTACCGAGCGTGTCTTGCATGGCCTGCAAGAACTGGCACCTGCCTATGTGGCAGAACAATTGCACGACCCGCTGACGCAACGCGAAATCGAGATCCTGGCTCTGATGGCGGGAGGTTTCAACAATCGTGAAATTGCCGACGCACAAGGCACCAGTGAAGGCACAGTGAAAAACCAGGTATCGAGTATATTGTCTAAACTGGCTGTGCGTGACCGGGTGCGGGCAGTTTTGCGCGGACTTCAACTAGGGATCATTTAAATTTCCCTAAATTACACTATTCACTGCCACATTTTTTTTCAATTACCATTGAGCATCAATCACCGCTGAAGTAAGGCGTGTTGACATGTCTGCCAGACAAAAGATAAGTCAATACGCCCAGGCATCAAATACTTGGGATAGAGCAATCACGGATGATGAGTTGATGAAAAAAAGTGGCGACAAAGCCCAAACCCCTCCCATAGAAAATGCGGCCATCGCACTCAAGGTCATCGACCACCTGAGTGCCATGACCGGCTATTGGAATACCGATCTGATTTGCCAGTTTTCCAACAGCGCCTACTCGCACTGGTTTGGCAAATCCAAGGAGCAGATGCGCGGTATCTACATGCGAGATGCGCTGGGACCTATCTTTGAAAAAAACCTGGCCAATATACAAGCCGTCTTGCGCGGCGAATTACAAATTTTCGAACGCGAAGTCGTTATCCCTGATGGCAGCATACGCCATAGCCTGATGACTTACACACCCGACATCGTCGATGGCAAGGTTTGCGGTTTTTTTGTCCATGTGGCCGATGTCACGCCCTTGAAAAAAGTCGAATTCGAGCTGGCTGCCGCCAAGGAAGCCGCCGCTGTCGTGGCCGAACAAGAACTCACTACCCTCAAGCAAACCAACGCCACACTGGAACGCCTGGGTGCCATAGGCCAGGACATCACGGCCCATCTGGAAACCAGCGTGGTCTGCCGCAGCCTCTTCCGCCATGTGGCAGGTTTGCTGGAAACCAGCAGCTTCAGTGTCTTGCTGGTGGATGATAGCAGCCTCAGCCTGCATCCAGCCCTGCATATGGAGTCAGGACAGGAGCGCGAACACAACAACATCGAACTGAGCGACCCCATACACCCATATAGTATTTGCGTACGCGAACTCAGGGATATCTGCATGGATATCCCGCCGGACCATGTCAGCGATTTCAGCCAGGCTGCAAACACCTGCACCAATAGCACTACCCTGGCAGACCGTGATGATGTACATAGCCTCTTGTGCGCCCCCCTGCGCGTGGCAGAAAGTACGATAGGCGTGATGGCCCTACAGGCGCAGCGTGCGCAAGCCTATGGCGAACGCGAGCGTCTGATCTTCAAGACCCTGTGCGCCTATGGCGCGATTGCACTGGAAAACGCCTTTGCCTACCAACGCCTGCAAAACGCACAGGAACAACTGGTGGCGCAAGAAAAAATGGCGGCGCTTGGTTCTCTGGTCGCAGGAGTGGCGCATGAGCTCAACACGCCTATAGGCAACAGTGTACTCACCGCCTCAACCTTGAGTGAAAAAACTGCTGTCATGGCTGAACAACTCAAGAACCAGTCACTGCGCCGCTCTGACCTGGAAATTTTCATCAAACAGGTTCAGCAAGCCAGCAATCTTCTGGTTCATTCACTCGACAGCGCCGCCGACCTGGTCATGAGCTTCAAACAAATCGCCGTCGACAGAACCACCGCACAAAGGCGCGAATTTGATTTACGCAAGACCTGCCATGAGCTATGCGCCACCATCGTCAACCAGATCAACGCCCGCCAGCATCAACTGATCCTTGACATACCAGATGGCATCCTGCTTGACGGCTATCCCGGCCCTTTGGGCCAGGTCATCATGAACCTCATCAACAACGCCTTGCTGCATGGCTTTGAACATATATCAAGTGGAAAAATTATCATTTCAGCTATCGCCATAAACAAAGACAAGGTACAGATCCGGCTGGAAGACAACGGCTGCGGCATGAATGAACATGTGCTGGGACACATCTTTGATCCCTTTTTCACAACAAAAATGGGGCGCGGAGGGACTGGTTTGGGCCTGTCCATCAGTTATAACATCGTCACATCCATACTTGGGGGTAAGATAAAGGCGTATAGCCAACCAGGCATGGGCAGCAGTTTTACACTGGATTTACCACGCCATGCGCCTTTGCAATGATTTGGGACGAGAGCAAAACAACACTATGGCGACAGTCAACGCACAAGAACAGCGGAAGGTGATTTTTGGTTCTTCCCTGGGTACCGCTTTTGAATGGTACGACTTCTTTGTGTTTGGCACTCTGGCTGCCATCCTTGGCCCGCTGTTCTATTCAAAAGAGCTGGGTGAAACCGGCGCCTTCCTGGCAGGCCTGGCCACCTATGGTGCCGGCCTGGTCCTGCGCCCTTTTGGTTCGCTGATTTTTGGCCGCATGGGTGATGTGGTCGGCCGCAAGACGACCTTCATGATGACGATGACCTTGATGGGTGTTTCCACCGCCGGAGTAGGCTTGTTGCCGACTTATGAAACGGCAGGCATCCTGGCCCCCATCTTGCTGGTCATCCTGCGCTGTCTTCAGGGACTGGCGCTGGGAGGCGAATACGGCGGTGCCGCCACCTACGTGGCAGAACATGCCCTGCCGGGCAAGCGCGGCTATGCCACTGGCTGGATACAGATTTGTGCCAGCCTGGGTTTTTTCATGTCCCTGGTCGTGGTACTGGCTTGCCAGTCCATCATGGGTGAGGCTGCCTTCAAAAGCTGGGGCTGGCGCATCCCCTTCCTGATCTCGGTATTACTGTTTGGCGTCTCGCTTTATATACGTTCAAAACTCAATGAATCCCCGGTGTTTGCCGCTCTCAAAGCCAGCGGCAACTTGTCAACTGCCCCGGTGCGTGACAGCTTCACCAACTGGAGTAATATGAAATACGTCTTGCTTTCCCTGTTCGGCGCGGTCGCCGGGGTGGGCATAGTCTGGTACACCGGGCAATTCTATGCCCTGATCTTCCTGCAAAAATCCCTCAAGGTAGATTTTTCCACTGCCTATATCCTGATGTCGGTCGCGCTGGCACTGGCGATACCGTTTTATGTTGTGTTTGGCGCCCTGTCCGACAAATTTGGCCGCAAGCGCCTGATGATGCTGAGTTTTGTGCTGGCCAGCGTCAGCTACATCCCCTTGTTCCAGGCCCTCACCCATTTTGCCAACCCGGCGCTGGAACAGGCCATGGCCCGTACACCAGTCCGCATGCAATCGAATGAATGCAGTGTGCGCCTGTTCTCTGGCCCCGTCAGTGATTGCGATAAAGTGAAAGAATTCCTCAACACATCAGGCGTCGCACACAGCCTGCAAACCAGCAACCAGGCTGGTGTCACCACCAGCATAGGCTCAGCCAGCATTAATGGTTTTGACACCAGGGCCATCAAAGCCGCGCTGGAGCAAGCTGGCTATCCGGCCAAGGCTGATCCTGCCGCCATCAACAAGCCCATGGTCGTGTTGATCCTGTTCGTGCTGGTGTTTTATGTCTGCATGGCTTACGGCCCCATTGCCGCCTACCTGGTTGAGCTCTTCCCTACCCGCATACGCTACTCCAGCATCTCCCTGCCCTACCATATAGGCACGGGTTACTTCGGCGGCTTCATGCTGTATTTCGCCACCCTGATCGCCACCAGCACGGGCGATATCTATTCCGGCCTATATTACTCAATCGCCGTGGCGCTGATGTCTTTGCTGATAGGCGGATTGTTTTTACCCGAGACCAAAGACTGGGATATCAGCAGATAATTAGCTGCCGTTCTCGTCGCTGATACCCTGTGCAAACTTTGACCATTCTCCGCCAAGGATGGCCAATACTTGCATTACAATGACACTCCAGCAACTGCAACTATTCTTTAGCGCCCACCCGCCTCCATGCACCCCTGTCTTTTGATACTGACATTCTGGCTAGCGTATCCTGTGCTGGCACATGCCACTGAAGAGCCGTTTAACGGTGCTGCTGCACAGGCAACAGGCTCCGTCACCGTCATGGCCGCCAATCCTGGTCCTGCCTTTGCGCTGCCATTTGGAGCGGTAACTCCTTTACCTGGCGCGTTAGCCATTTCTGCCAATGGACGTGTTGCAGCACATATCAGCGCGGCGGGGCAAGTGCTGTTGTGGGATGCCAAAACTTTGATCACACTGGCTACGCTGGAACCTGATGCGCCGGTTGTCCCCCCTGATACGGCAGAGACTGAAGTTGTCGTCGCTGCCAGCAACAAGCACCCCACTGCGCTGGCGCTCAGTGCTGACGGTGATTTGCTAGCGATAGGCTATGCGGATGCGCGCGTAGAAGTCAGATCAAGCGTTGATCTGCGCTTGCTGCGAGACTTGAAAGGGCATACGGCAACAGTAACAGCCCTGAGATTTTCTGCCAATGACAAGCAACTGGCCAGTGGCAGCCAGGATGCCACTACTCAGTTGTGGGAAATTGCCAGCGGACGAAGTCTGCACATCTTTGATTCGCTCAATGACGGCGAGGGTAACCACGGGCGCGTGATTGACGTCAGCTTTAGTGGCGATGGTCGCAGCCTCATTGTCAATGAATGGTATAGCCGTTTTTATGACGTTGGCCGTGGCAGCAGCCTATGGGATCTTGCTACTGGTCTGGAAATTGGCAACCGGTCTTCCGTGCCGCCAAATGTCGACAACGCCATGCGTACCGGCCACGCCCTCGGTGGAAAGGGCTGGTTATTGGCCTACACTGGTACCAATGGTTTGCTGGTCGAGCGCCTGGATAGTTGCCAGCCAGCCCGGCAAATGCCTGCCGGTGCTTATGCCGATACCGTAGCTGCTGATACTCGAGGCCGCTGGGTGGTCGCAGCAGACGAACAGAGTTTGCATTTTTTTGCCGTAAACGGCAGCCAGCAAGAATATTCCGTGGCGTTGCCCGCCAAAGCGATGGCAATGCAGGTTGCAGAGGATGGCCGCAGTATTTTTGCACTGCTACTGACGACCAGCCAGAGTAACGGCAACGAAAATTTCATCTTTGGTCGGGACGCAGGAGCTGTGACAACAGCCAGCCTGTACCGTCTGGCAGTGCCTCCTGCCTTGCTCGACTTGCCACCGTTGCAAGTGAGCACGCAAGCCAGACTTTGCCCTGCCAGCGAGGCGGCACGCAGGATGCAGGATTTCAAGCTACCTGCCCGGGCGCGGCAATTGCCTTTGCATGCCAGTTTGCCGCCAGGTAAACAAACGCAAACAGATCCCCAACATGCAAACAACCTGGCTGACAGTAGCAATCATCAGGTCGCCCCTGTAAAAGAACTGTATTTTGGCCGGGACGACAAACTTTATGCTCTCTTTTATGCAAACTCTGATTTAAAAAAAGGTGTCGCAGTGTGGCAAGTGCAAACCGGGCGCTTGCTGAGGGCGCGTTTTGACACGGACATCGGCGAGTCCACCATGCGCGTACCTGAAGGATGGCTAAGCGAGTCAGGTAATATCACAGACATATTGACGGGCAAGCTTGTTTATCAATATAAACCGGACGATACTTTCAGCCATACCGCGGCAGACCAGGATACCGGCGAGGTTTTCCGGTCTGTAGGTGGTGTTATTCAGCACTATAGCGCCAGAGGGCAGCGTATGCCGGATATCAAAGCCAGCGCCCTGGTCCGCCGCAATGAGGCGACAGCAGATGTGACGACTGAGAACACAGTCCCCGCCATCACCGCCCGTAATGGCAGGCTGGCTGCCTTGTATGCTGATGGCTCAGTGCAGGTATGGCGGATGAAAAAATCGCAGTGGCAGTTGAAGTCAGTACGCTACCCTGCTGTCTTGAAAAATGTAGATATGGATGCCGGGCGCATCAAACTGTCTGCAGATGGCCGCCACTTGCAAGTAGAATTTGAAAATGCCAGTGGTGATGGTCCTACGCACTACATCAGCTTTACACTGGGTTCGCACAAAAAAATCATCCATGATGTTTTATTGTCCCCTCTATCGGCCCGCGCCAACAGTGCGGCGGTGGCCGACACCCGTGGTCACCGTCTGGCAGTGATCGATTTTACGCAGGCAAAAACCATCGCCCGTCTGCCACGGCAAGCCAGTATTGACGACAATAATGCTTACCAAAAACCAATCGCCGCTATCAGTGAAGATGGCCGCTTGCTAGCTAGTGCATCCTATGATGGCTTGCTACGTGTCTGGAATGTGGACAATCATCAATTAATAGGCGAGGCGCATGCAGGCAAGCCTGTTTCCGCGCTTGCCTTTGCGTCTCATGGGAAACAAGTTGCAGCCGGGTTGGTTGACGGCCGATTGCTGGTGTGGCGCATTCCAGCCCAAAAGTGATGTCATCTGCCTGAAAAAGCTGCTTGCCACCTCCGACAAAATGACTTTTGTTGTGGTTTGAGTGGCAGGCAAGCGGCTGGCAAATTTGAGCTGGCGTGCCAGACCCGCCAGTTATGGCAGTTTCAACACTGTTTAAAAGCGGGAGGATCAACTATGATCAATACAGTCATAAAAATCTAACCAGGAGAAACCGTGTACCTCATCGCCAACGTACTGACCGGCATCGTCGCCGCCCTGCATATCTATTTCCTGGTACTGGAAATGTTCTTGTGGGACAAACCCATGGGTTTGCGCACCTTTCGCAATACACCAGAAAAAGCAGAGACCACCAAGGTACTGGCAGCCAACCAGGGTTTATACAATGGTTTTTTGGCGGCTGGCCTGATCTGGGGTTTGCTCATGGGTGGACCCGAAGGCTTTCATGTGAAGATTTTCTTCCTCACCTGCGTCATCATTGCCGGTGCCTATGGTGCCTATTCAGTCAGCCGCCGCATCTTGTACATACAGGCAGCTCCGGCTTTGCTGGCTTTAGTGTTGTTGCATTTTTAAATCAGTTTTCCGGCGCGTCGACGATCTCTTCTGAATCATGGAAGCGGGTGTAGTGGATGTGCTGGACACTGTTTGCATCGCGGTTGCTTTCAAACACATCCACATAGCGATGGTTCCAGTGGATCTGGCTGCAAGGGTAATAGTGGCGAGCCCTTTGCGGCTGGTTGGTGGTGTCATCCACCCCTTCTATACTTAGTATCAGCGAAGCATTCAACTTGTGCAGCCCATCTGCGTCAAGGCCAAACAGCGGGCTGCTCTCATCAATGACGTGGATGACAGTCCAGCCCAGAATAAAGATGGGATGCTGCTCGCGCTCCAGCTTCATATCCGTGATTTTACGAAAACTGCCCATGGTGGCGGTGCTTTCATCACGCATCAGTCGCAGTTTGGCCGTCGCCTCGCTGATGATATTCATGCGTGAATTTGCCAGGCGTGTCAACAACACCCGTTTGCCATCCATAACGTGGCTGACGGGGTGTTCAGCGAAAATAATACTGGAACGCGGACGCGAGAAACGCGCAAACATGACGCCGGTAATCAGTGCCACACAGGCCATGCCAACAAAAATCTCCAGCGTGGCGATGGCATGCCCATACACGGTTTGCGGATGCATGTCACCATAACCAACCGTCGCCAGTGTTTCCACACTAAAGAAAAACGCGCCCAGAAAGTTACTCGGATACAGATTGCCAATGGGATTGTCGCCTAGCATGAACAGCGCGGCAAAGCACAAATTCAAGACCAGGAACACCACACCTACGCCTGCGAAAAACACAGGCCAGCTGGAAGTCATCGCATAGTAATAAATGTCTTGCCAGAAGTGGGTATGTAAACCATGGGCAACGACAGAGCGGCCACCCATGCTAATGCGGCGGCCATGTGATTTATCTTGGGTCATGTTGGGGGCTTTCTGATGGAATCCCCTGCCCCTGCAAGGGGAAGGAACTTAAAACGAAACAAGCTTACTGATATGGATTCTCCAAGCCCATCCCTGCCAGTATCTCTATCTCCAGCGCCTCCATCTCTTCAGCCTCATCTTCCTCTTCATGATCATAACCCTGGGCATGCAGGACGCCGTGGACGATCAGATGTTGGGCATGTTCGAGTACGGTTTTCTTTTGCTCCGCAGCTTCCTTCTCCAGAACATCAGTGCAAAGGATAATGTCAGCCTGGGTCACCTCGGCATCTTCATCCTCGGTATAGGCAAAGGTCAGCACATTGGTGGCGTAGTCCTTGCCGCGATAGTCATGGTTGAGCACCCTGCCTTCTTCAGCATCAACAAAACGCAAGGTGATTTCTGCCGGAAAAAACAGCGCCGCCTGCACGGTCTTGCGTATCAGCGGGCGAGTCAGAATATCTTGCAGGCGCTTGTCGGCATATTGCACCGACAATGTCAGTTTATGCTTGGTGACAGCCTTGGATTCAGCTTTAGATTCAGCTTTCGATGCAGTTTTACTTTTTGCGACCATGATGGGCAGAGCTTAAGGGGGTTGCGGGTTTCAGCAAGCCGATGGCGGCGCTGTTGGCGGTGGCGCTGGCATTGGCACTTTCATAGGCATCGACGATGCGGGCCACCAGCGGGTGACGTACCACGTCCACGCTGCCAAAATGGGTAAAGGCGATACCTCGTACACCATCAAGCACCTGGCAGGCATCGATGAGGCCGCTCTTCACGTTGCGCTGCAAGTCTACCTGGGTAGGGTCACCGGTAATCACGGCCTTGCTGCCAAAGCCTATGCGCGTCAAAAACATCTTCATCTGTTCCGGCGTGGTGTTTTGCGCTTCATCGAGGATGACAAAAGCATGGTTCAAAGTGCGGCCACGCATGTATGCCAGTGGCGCAATCTCGATGACCTGCTTTTCAAACATCTTTTGCGTGCGGTCAAAGCCCAGCAGATCATACAGCGCGTCATACAAGGGTCGCAGATAAGGGTCTACCTTTTGCGCCAGATCACCTGGCAAGAAGCCCAGTCGCTCACCCGCTTCCACTGCCGGGCGGGTCAGCACGATGCGCTTGACGGCATCACGTTCCAGCGCATCGACGGCGCAAGCCACCGCCAAGTACGTCTTACCAGTACCGGCCGGGCCTATGCCAAAGCTGATATCGTGTTCAAGTATGGCCTTGATGTATTGATTCTGATGCGGCGTGCGCCCGCGCAAATCGCTGCGGCGGGTTTTCAGTATCGGGCTTTCTATGTCCTCATCTTCCGGCAGCGGTGCGTCCACATCCACTGCATCCGCCGGGATATCGTCCTCATCATCGTCCTTACCAGCCTTGCCTTTTTTCAGGCTCTTGCTGGCACGTTGCTCTACCAGTGCCAGTTGCACTTCATCGATGGTGATGATTTTTTTTGCCAGACCATAGAAATGCTCAAGTATCTCTATCGCTTTTTCGGCATTGTGGCCGCTGACGATAAATTTTTCACCACGGCGAAAGATCGTCACATCCAGTGCCGATGATATCTGCCGTAAGTTCTCGTCCAATGGCCCGCACAGATGTGCCAGGCGGGTATTGTCCAGTGGTTGAGGGATGAAGTGCGCTACCGGCACGGGTGTTTTTGCCATTATGCTGTCACAGCCTCTTCGACTAATTCGCCGCGTAAGGAATAATTAAAGGATTCGGTAATGCGGGTATTCACCAGCGTACCGACCAGGTCTTTGGAACCCGCGAAATTGACGACGCGGTTATTCTCGGTACGGCCTTGCAATTCATTCGGGTCTTTGACCGACGGGCCTTCTACCAGAATACGTTGCACCGTCCCTATCATGGCATTGCTGTATTTCTTGGTGTTGGCATCAATCACAGACTGCAAATGCTGCAGGCGGCGCAACTTCAACTCTGCCGGGGTATCGTCAGCCAGATTCGCTGCTGGCGTGCCAGGGCGCGGGCTAAAAATAAAGCTGAAGCTGTTATCAAAACCGATGTCATTGATAAGCTTCATCAGCGCATCAAAATCTTCGTCCGTCTCACCAGGGAAGCCGACGATAAAATCAGACGACACTGAAATATCCGGGCGCACCAGCCGCAAGCGGCGCAAGACGGATTTGTATTCGATGGCGGTGTAGCCGCGCTTCATCGCCGACAAGATGCGGTCGGAACCATGCTGTGCAGGCAGGTACAAATGATTGACCAGCTTGGGCACCTTGGCATAACAGTCTATCAGGCGCTGGGTAAATTCTTTGGGGTGGCTGGTGACAAAGCGTATGCGCTCTATCTGCGGGAACTCGGCAATGTATTCGATCAACAGCGCAAAGTCGGCAATCTCGCCATCTTCCATGATGCCACGGTAGGCATTCACGTTTTGCCCCAGCAGGGAAATCTCTTTGACACCTTGTTCAGCCAGGCCTGCTACTTCTGCCAGCACATCATCAAAAGGGCGCGAGACTTCTTCACCACGGGTATAAGGCACAACGCAATAACTGCAATACTTACTGCAACCTTCCATGATGGACACATAGGCACTCGCACCCTCAACGCGGGCCGGTGGCATATGGTCAAACTTTTCGATTTCAGGGAAGCTGATATCGACCTGTGAGCGACCAGAAGTACGGCGTGCATCTATCATCTGCGGCAGACGGTGCAGAGTTTGCGGGCCAAACACCACGTCCACATAAGGGGCACGTTTGATGATGGCATCACCTTCTTGCGAGGCCACACAACCACCAACACCAATCAGCAGCTCAGGTTTTTTACGCTTGAGTTCACGCAGACGGCCCAGGTCTGAAAACACTTTCTCGGATGCCTTTTCGCGCACGCTGCAGGTGTTGAGCAAGATGACATCGGCATCGTCGGGATTATCGGTTTTCACCATGCCGTCGTTGGCATTGAGGATATCTGCCATCTTGTCCGAGTCGTACTCGTTCATCTGGCAACCGAAGGTTTTAATAAATACTTTTTTTTGCATAATTTTTTACTTACAGTAGAGGTAGCTGCACAGCGCAAGGCAGACTTACCCCTGGGCACAACTTAAAAATTCTTGTTCTTGAAAATCTGTGGTTTCCATTCCTGCACCGGAGGCAAAGTCAGCTTGCGCTCAGCCTCGTTCAAGACCCAGATTTTGGTGACATCACCAAAATTATCTTCTACATAATTGATGATGATGTAATTACCAGTCATTTGCGAAGGTGAAACAAACAGGTTTGCATCATCAAATATACGCAAACCAGGGGCCGTATTGACCGCTTTTCCATTAATCAGCACGTCTGGATAGCCCGACATATTCAAAACCCCGCGCTTGGTATTTTCGGGGAAATTGCGCACATCCGGTATTTGCGCAAAAGCTGGCAAACTTGCTGTTGTCAGCACAGCCAGCATGAAGAACAGTATTCCACGGCGTAAAGCCAGCAGCATAGGCATACCTCAGCACCTCTTTGGTGAATTAAATTCAAGGAAATCAACTACTTAGGCCAAAATACGGCAAACTGGCAAGCCAGCAAGTTTAACACAGTCAGCGCCACACTTCCTATTGCAGGATAGCAGGCAAACATGTCGCAAGAATCCAGGAAGCCTGAAAATCTGGGATAATGGCAAAAAAAGAATGATGGAACCCCATGCACACCCGCTCACCCCGCTCTGAAAAGCGTGAATTTGATACCCGCCACTTCCGGGATGCCCTGTCGCAATTTGCCACTGGCGTCACCGTCATCACCACCCGGCTGGCAGATGGTCAGTTTTTGGGCCTGACGGCTTCCTCCTTCAATTCTGTTTCACTCGACCCGCCCCTGATACTCTGGAGCCTGGGCACGATCGCCAACAGCCTGCCTGTATTCACTGGCAACTCACACTACGTTGTTAATATATTATCGAGTGAGCAAGCCTGGCTGGCCGAGCAATTTGCCAGCCGCAAGACCGACCGCTTTGCCGGCGTTGAATACACCCTGTCGCGCACTGGTCACCCTATCCTGACAGGTGCCTCGGCCTGGTTTGAATGCCATAACCGCAGCCGCTACCCTGAAGGCGACCATGTCATCTTTGTCGGTGAAGTTGAGCATTGTGAGTTCACCAAACAGGCGCCACTGGTGTTCCATTCTGGCCAGTTTTTGCGCCCTCCCATCGATATCAAATAAGCTCTGCATGAGTATCCCTTTTTCTGCCGACCTGGTCGGCTATCTCGCTGCCTGCCTGACTAGGGCGTGTTGACATACCTTTTAGGCAAAGCGTTCTCACCATATCGCGGGCTGGCAAGGCGTGCGGTGCAGTCAGGGCTGGTGCCCCTGACAAGACGCGCAACGCAGTCCAGCGTGCGATATGGTGGGAACCCGGAGGGAATGGGCCAGAAACCTCGCCTGGCGTTGTTGTGCGTCGCTCACTTGGCTCGCCAAGCAGCGCTCCGCACACCTAGCCAGACAAGGTTTCTCACCCATTCGCTTGCCTAAAAGATA
>NZ_JAUXQE010000004.1:0-68581 GCF_030683615.1 Undibacterium sp. | reverse complement strand
GCTGGCTTGATCACCACTTCCATGGCCTTGCGAGCCAATCCTGATACCAGTGCATATACCACCAGTAAGTGAAATGCGATTACCAGCCCTATACCTATAAACTTCTTCCCCGGCTCTTGCTGGCGATTTGAAAAATCCATTACTGCTCCTGTCATTTTATTTTTTTAAACCGGACACTCGCGCCAACACCACGCCAGCATAACTTTATAAAATCCCATCCGGGTTCAAGCGCTCCATTCCATGAGTAAAGCGGGCAAAGCAACAGGACTCTGGTCTGCCTTTTCAACAGAGAGTCCAATTGAATGCTAATTCACAGAAAGTCCCATTTGATTCCAAGCCATTATTAAAAGATGACCTGCTTCAAGCTTACTGTAGAGTCCTTAAAACTGGTTGTCAAGCGGTATCTATGTGGTATTAAATAAATTTCGCGCACATCAAGACCTTGTATAATTTCGCGGGCGCTTACACCTCTTTGTGGCGGCTTCAGGTAAGCGTCGCTTTTCGTGTTTTTTACAACTGGTCTTATCTGGATTTTTTCTTCTGTAGCACACAAATTCCAGTTCATTGAATGCGCTTTTCCTGTCCAGAATAATAAGTACATTCAAAGTTGATATAAAACTGATTCTATAAAAAAATAAAATCAAAATTTGATCAAATACCGAAAGGAATCAAGCTTGTAGTAGCAGAAAATATGTGAAATACTTAGCTGAGAACAAGTGAAATTTTCAAGGCTAAAAATTCAATTTCACGCCCTCCAGCAAGTCCCGCTTGTGCCGGACTTTTTTCTTGGCAAGTTTAAATCTGGCAAAAAAATGAGAGTAAAAAGTATTGCGATTATTGGTGGCGGCACAGCTGGCTGGCTCACTGCAAATCACCTGGCGGTGGAACTCAGGGCAGAGACAGATGTCACGATTACGGTCATCGAATCGCCAGAAATTGGTATTATCGGCGTCGGTGAAGGCACTGTCCCTCATATCAGGAAATCCTTGATGAAATTTGGCATTCCTGAAGCTGAGTTGCTTGCCACTTGCGATACCACCTTCAAGAAAGGGATCAAGTTTGTGGACTGGATGACGCCGTCTGCTTCAAATCCCGGAAATAGTTATTACCACCCATTTTCTTCGCCCTATCCCGGCGGCACAGATGTCACGGCGCTCTACCTGAAAAACTCTGGCAGCATGCATTTTTCAGATGTAGCAGAGACTCCTGTTCTTGCCGATGCAATGAAATCACCCAAGAAGGTGTCGTCAGCACAATATGAAGGCGTGGTCAATTATGCCTATCATTTTAATGCCGTTAAATTTGGACAGCTATTAGCAACAAATGCCAAAGAAAAATTGCGGGTCAAGCATAAATCTGCAACGATAGTCGACGCAAAGTTGAACGACCGGGGTGAGGTCGCTTATTTGATCACCAAGGAAGGAGAGCAACTGCATTATGATTTTTATGTGGATTGCTCAGGATTTCATTCACTGATCATGGGGAAAGTACTTAATATCCCTTTTATCGATAAATCTGCACAAATCCTGACGGACACTGCTCTGGCTGTGCAAATACCTACCGCAGCCGGGACTGAAATCCCGCCTTATACTTTAGCCAAAGCGCACGCCACAGGATGGATGTGGGACATACCACTGACCAACCGGCGCGGCGTTGGTTTTGTTTATTCAAGCGCGCATATGACAGAGGATGTGGCAATTCAAAACCTGTCAAAATATCTGCAACTGGATACAGATAAATTCTCGCCTCGCAAGATCCCCATGCGCATGGGCTACAGGGAGAAATTCTGGTGCAAGAACGTGGTGGCGCTGGGCCTGGCACAAGGTTTCGTCGAGCCGCTGGAAGCAACTTCCATCTTTGTCACCGATTTTTCTGCCGAACTGTTTGCACGCAATTTTTCAGTCGAAAAAGAAACCATGTCTGTGGCTGCGGATTATTGCAACAAAGTCGTCTCCTATACCTGGGAGCGTGTCATGGATTTTGTGCAAATGCATTACTGCATTTCAGACCGCCAGGATTCCGAATTCTGGCGCGCGAATACCAACGAAGCAAAACGCTCGGATATCCTGAGCGAGAGGCTCGCGATGTGGAAAGTCAATCCACCCAAGAAATCCGATTTCTTCAGCCGCTTTGATTTATTTGATGTAGATAATTTTCTCTTTGTGCTCTACGGCATGAAGTATCAAACCAGGCCCAGGAATATGACGGATTATGAAGAGGAATACTTCAAGCGCGAAATTGAAAACATAAAAATAAGTAGCCGGAAATTATCTGGTCAACTATTAGGGCATAGGGAATGGCTGGAAAAATTCCTGGCAGCTTACGCTCAATCATTAAGGAACTGAGATGGACAATGCTATAGATACCGCATTTTCTCTGCGCATGCCACCTGATATCCAAAGCGTGACGATAGGTGATCACCAGGCAATTATCATTGATAATTTTCTTCAGAATCCTGAAGAGATGAAAGCGATAGGGATCAGTAGCAGCTTTCATCCTTATCCAAATTTCGATAAAAAGAAAGGCTATCCAGGCATACGCGCCCAAGCCCCTGCTGAGTATTCAAACACGATCACTGAATTTCTTGAACCGCTCATCAAGCTTAATTTTGGCGTACCAGAAGAATTGGCCTTACGCAAAAGCATGTGCGCGTTTTCTTTGACGACCATGCAGGCAAATGACCTTAGCCCCTTGCAAAGGACACCGCATTTTGATGCGAGCAGCCCTCATCACATGGCGGTGCTGCTATACCTCTGCGATGAAAGACATGGTGGCACTGGTTTTTATCGGCATAAAGCAACAGGTTTGCAACAAATCACGGAAGCCACGCGCGAGCATTATCTGGATGTGTACTACGAGGAAATCAATGCCGTACGGCCACCAACCAGATACTTTGATGATAGCAATGAACATTTCAGTTTTTTGGGCATGATACCTGCCAAATTCAACCGACTAGTGATTTATCGCGGCAGCTTATTGCATACGGCCTGCATTAATCCAGCATTGAGCATTAACGACAACCCGCGCAGTGGCCGCCTGACTGTGAATACTTTTTACGATTTCTGAAAAGAATTTTTTGCTTGCTTGACGATTATTTAAAAATTCACAAGCATTGAATGATGGAATGATCGCCCCCATGAGATAGTTAAAGCATTTTAATCTGCCAAATTTTCAAAAAAACCCGGCAGATTTTCGTGCATGAAGCTATGACCGCATCCAGATTATTGTTGGCATGCAATGAAGTAATACGATGCATTGCCCATTCTCACTCCTGCATATTGAGAACCTGGCCAAACCGCCTGGCAATAGCTCGCGCCATCCACATTGCCAGTGACAGCAAAATAGCGAATTTCGGCAGCAGTAGCGTTTCCTGCAACAGCACACAACATCAACAAGGATACAAGCATTTTTTTCATGAAATTCTCCGTATGTTTTATGAAGCACTGATAGGGACTACAAATTTCCCTGGTCATTAGACCTGGAAAAATACTTAACAAAATTGGTGATGGAAATTGTCGTGCAAAAAAAACCTGGCAGAAGCCAGGCTTTTTTTACATCAGAACTTCGCCGAGAGGCTCAGTCTGTAAGTGGTTTCACCCAGGAAAGACCAGGCTGGGTAGCCGCCTTTCAATGGTGTTTTTACAGTTGTATCGTACCCTGCTGCACCGTACTGGACATCATCTTGTTTGAGCAAGTTAATGGCTTCAAACTGCAATCTGAATTGCTTGTTGATGTTCCAGCCAAAGCTCGCATCCAGTGTGCCATATGGATCATGCATACGGTTGCCGTAGTAACCTGTTTCGCGGACCATATACTTGGAACGCCAGTTGTAAGCCAGACGTGCAGAGTAATCAGCATTTTCCCAGTAGCCAACCAGGTTGACGTTATGCTTGGATGACAAGGTGAAGACATTGAGCCTGTCCTGATAGCTGATCGCAGGCGCTTTCGCATTTGCCAGTGTGTAGTTGGCAACAACACCAAAGCCATTGTCGAAAGAGTGATTGATCTGCGCTTCCAGACCATCAATCTTGCCGCCGCCAGCATTGACATAACGGTTGACTGTCCAGCTGTCTTTGCCTGTATCAGGGCTGACCACACCGATGCTTTGATTGACCTGGGTATCACTGGTGATGAAATTGTTGATGTCTTTATGGAAGTACATCAAGGAAATCAGATTGCCTTTACCATAGTAATACTCCACTCCCAAATCAAACTGGGTTGATTTCATCGGCTTCAAACCGGCAGAACCAAAGTTCACGGTTTCATTCCCTGCCACAGTATCCCGGTAACCGATTTGCGTGGACAGGAACATGTTTTCATAGTTAGGACGTGTCACGGCTTGAGAGGCCGTCGCACGCAAGATCACATTTTTCTGCAGATCATAAGCGATATTCAAACTTGGTAGTACATCGCTATAGCTGGCACTATTTGTGACCAGAGTACGGCCCCAACCATCATTTTGACCTACATCACCTGCTGCCAGTGGCGTACCATCAAGCTTGTAACCCGTGCTGTTCACTTTGGTTTTGATATAGCGCAGGCCAAAATTACCATGCAGCTTGTCTTCTTCAAAATTGAACATACCATAAGCAGCGGTATTGTCTTCTTTCAAGATACCCAGGCCTGACCTGTCTTCAACCCAGCGAGTAACAGCACCGAGTGAACTGGCCAGCATGGCGCTAGTGTTAGGACGTGGGTAAGACCAGCCTGGCGTGCCCATTTGTATCGTACCGTCGTACAGGCTGGCTGTAGATACTGACGGTGGATTATTGGAGATGGCGCGATCTGTATGCTTCTCGAAGGTATGTTCTGTAGTACGGAAACCTGTTTTGAAGGAGGAAATCGAACCCCAGTTCAGTTTCAATGTCAGATCAGCTTGTGCAAAATTCTCTTTATCAGAGTTTGGTCCACGTGCCAGTGCCCAGGTCGATACATCGGAATTGGCAGGCAGGTTTGCCAGGCCAACAGACTGATTGGAAGATGGATTAACCTTGATCAGCGTGCCTGTTGCATCGACAGTACCTGTCCATTTAGGCAGATTACCACCACTGTAACCATAGTTGGTCGTCAGTGACGTACCGCCGTCTGCCTTGGTAGTGCCAGCTACGGCTTCAAGTTTGAAGTCATTGGTTTTGTAGCTACCATTCACGGTAAAACTGTCTGACGTCATTTTACCTGCACGCGCCCAGGTTTGAACGAAAGGTGCAGAGGTGTTTGCCAGCGTTGTGTTGCTGCTTAAGCAAGCACCTGCTGCGTTCCGGGCTGTACAGCTATTACCCTGGAAAATATAGTGGCTGCTATTGGAGTTATTGGCGTCCAGCTCCAGCTTCATATAGTTCAGGCCAAGATCGAAACCTTGCGCTGGCTTGGCTTGCAAGCTGATATTAAATGCCTTGCGTTCACGTTCCTGAACAAAAGTGGATGGCGTTACGTCGTCAGACCAGCGTGCATCTGCTTCAACACCGCGACGGATATAGTCACTCTTCTCTCTGGCACCAGCGACCAGCACACCAAAAGAGTTGGCATCATTTTTCCAGGCGAACATGCCAGAAACATCAGTACCGATTTTATCTGTCAAACTGCCTTTACTTGCTTTCACACCGACGTAAGCTGAATTAGCAGCCATGTCGAGAGGTTTGCGTGTCTTGACGATCACCGTGCCGCCGATACCACCTTCAGTCAAATCTGCCTGGGAAGATTTGTACACTTCCATGCCACCGATCAATTCGGAAGGCAGCAGGGAGTAATTGAAGGAACGGTCAATTGCTTGCTGATCATACCAACCTGTCGAGGCCACAGTCTGGCCGTTCAAGGTGGTGTAAGTCATTTGTGGATCAGAGCCACGGACAGAAACCGAAGCACCCTGACCGAAAGCGCGACCAACGGTCACGCCTGGAATACGGCCCAGCGATTCACCCACGTCATTGTCAGGCAACTTGCCCACATCTTCTGCGGACACGGCATCGACCACCCCATTGGCATTGCGCTTGATATTGACTGCATTTTGAAGTGCTGAGCGAATACCAGTGACAGTTACCTGCTGAACTTCATCTTTTGCGCCTTTTTTTGAATCAGCTTCCTGTGCTTGCGCAGTCATCGCTACGCTCATCACCATCACAGCAACTGCCGCTGCGATAGGTGTCAAATTATTTGCAGAATTACGTTTCATATACTCCCCCAAGAAATTCCTAATCAAAGTTTCAGCTTCACATGAAAACTGAAAATTCCAAAAATTAGACCTGCACGCTTACATAAAATCCACTTCAATACCACAAGCAAAACCACCCCTCTCATCCAGTTTTACTTTTCCCAGGAATGCAAGAATATTGCGACCTGGCTGTGTTTTTTTTCTCGCGGCGACTGCGGTATTGGCCATGGATCTCACGCCACAGTATCGACTGTGGCCACGACAGGCGTACTCTGAAGCCATCCCCTATTTAGCAAATTCACATGCAAATATCGGCTTGTGGAAAATACTTAACAGCGAATGAGGCTCACTTTAAGGAGCGTAAAAGTGGTTGTCAAGCGGTATCTACGTGGTATCATCGCTACCATTATTGGTATTATCGTAAAGCGTTAGCAAACATGCATAAGCTTATGTTTTTTATGAATAATTTATATTTAGAGTGAAAATTCACACTTAAGTGGACTGTATCCAACAGCCAACACAATATAATTAAACAATATGCATGGGCAAAAGCAAAAGCCAAAGTTTCCCTTTGAAGGAAAGCAGCGTTTCGCAAGTTGGAATGCTGCGTTTCAAGGTAATGAGAAAAACTGTTTAGCTGTTCCGAAACTTGATTATTGCGAAGCTGACCAGATAAAATCCAACTGGTATTAGATTGGCACCGAATTTGCGATCTTCGAAGACTTCAAACAGAGTCCATCGGAGGTGAATCCGGTTTTTTTCATTCTTCATTCCGCGCAAGTTTCTGCTGGCATGGCCGCGATCTGCTTTTGCCGCACAATCTGGATTACACTATGAGGCACAACGGCAACCGCCCCTTCTGAATCCTGACGCATGCCCTTACATTATCTGTCCGCTCTTACCTCACCCAAACGCACGCCACAAGCGAATCTCCATCTGGGTGTCACACTGGCTTGCGTGGCAGGGGCGTTGAATGCCGGTGGTTTTTTGGCAGTTGGCCAATACACTTCCCATATGACAGGCATGCTGTCGTCTGCGGCTGATGATTTGATTTTGGGGAAGATACTGCCCGCCTTTGCCGCACTGTTTATGTTGATCGCCTTTGCATGGGGAGCGGCCTGTACGGCTATCATGGTCAATTTCGCCAAGCGCAATCATTTTCGTTATATCTACACCCCGGTCTTGCTGCTGGAAGCATTGTTACTGCTCGTGTTTGGTCTGGTTGGTACCGAATTGCAGGAACATGCCGTCATCACCGTCTCTTTCACGACGGTCTTACTCTGCTATGTGATGGGCTTGCAGAATGCGCTGATCACCAAAATTTCCAAGGCAGAAATACGCACGACCCATGTCACCGGCCTGGTGACAGACATAGGCATAGAAGTCGGGAAAATGATTTACTGGAACAGGAATAAGGAAGAAATCCATCATCAAAATGAAGTGGGAGCCAATCTGCAAAAATTGCGCCTGCACAGCTTGCTGGTATTTGCCTTTTTTTCAGGCGGCTTGCTGGGTGCTTTTGGCTTCAAGCACTTCGGCTTCATTTCCACACTGCCAATTGCGACTGCGCTGGTGGTGCTGTCGCTGGCCCCGCGACTGAAAAACATGTGAGTCTGCCGGTGCTGTTACAAACATCAAGAGGCAACATGCCTGAAAACCCGGAAAATCATACTTGATGGGCTTTTTGCAGGCGCTTTTCCAGTCGCCTTTGCACGACTTCAAAGCACAGACTGAGCGCCCAGTATATGGCTGCTGCAGCGATATACAGCGGTAAGGGCCGAAAACTGGTGGCGATGACTTCCTTGGTCGCCAGCATCAATTCTGTCACGGTGATGACAGATACCAGCGAGGTATCCTTGATCAGACTGATAAGGGTATTGCTCATGGAAGGTACAGCGACGCGCATGGCCTGCGGCACCACGATATAGCGCAGCGTCTGCGCATAGTTCAGGCCCAGGCTGGAACTCGCGGCCCACTGTCCACGGCTGACACCAAGTATCGCACCGCGTATGCTTTCCGACAGATAAGCACCAGAGTTAAGACTGAGTGCCAATATGCCAGCCGATGTCGCCGAGAACTCGACGCCCAGGCTGGGCAGCCCGTAATAAATGACGAATATCTGCACCAGCAAGGGTGTACCGCGTATCAGGCTGACATAGACGGCAGCTGGCGCACTGATAGCGGCAAATGGCAAAATGCGCGCCACTGCCAGCAGGAATCCCAATATCAATCCCCCCACCATGGCACCAATGGCAAAAAGCAAGGTATAGGCCACGCCCTTGAGCATGACAGGGGCTGCCATCTGCAGCAATTCCAGAATTTCCATGGCGACTTTAAAAAGAAATATCCCCGCAGGACGGGGATAGTATTGTGATTAAGTGGAATCAATCCACTTAATCATACAGCTTAAGCAGCCGACATTGCAGGGCAAAGTCAGCCAGATTGCAACTTACTGTGCCGCTGGGGCCTTGCTGACATCCTTGCCAAACCATTTGTTGGAGACTTTAGCGAAACTGCCGTCCTTGATGATTTCGGCCAGCGCCACGTTCAAAGCTGCGGCGAACTTGGGATTACCCTTTTGAAAGGGAATACCATTTTTGGCAATTTCACCGATAGGTGCGCCCGCTTTGACTGGCAAGTTGGTCGCTTTCAACAAATAAGCAACCATCAGGCTATCATTCAAGGCGGCGTCAACACGGCCTGCGGCCAGGTCTTGCAGGTACTCAGGTGCGCCGGGATAGCTCTTCACTTCAATACCAGCCACGGCCTTTGCCCGTTCTTCATAATTGCTGCCCTGCCCCACACCCAGTTTTTTGCCTTTCAGGTCATCCAGGCTTTTGAATTCGCGCTTGTCATCCTTTTTGACGATAAGCTGGGCACTGGACAGGGTGTATGGGTCAGAAAAATCAAAAGTTTCCTGACGCTTGGCTGTGACACCAACCTGATTGACGATCACATCGAACTTGCCCGCAGAAAGGCCAGCGAGTATGCCGCTCCATTCAGAGGTCACGAATTCTGGCTTGACGCCCAATTTGGCGGCCAGCAATTTGGCGACATCCACATCAAAGCCGGCCAGTTCATTGGTTTTGGTATCTTTGAAATTGAAGGGTGGATAAGTCCCTTCCAGTGCAATTTTAAGGGTACCGCGTGTTTTGACAGTATCCAGCAAATCAGCAGCACTTGCAGTCAGAGACGCACCTGCCAGCACCAGCCCAGCAAATAAGGCGGAGATTGTTTTTCTTGTAGAGACTTTCATTGTATTCCCAGGAAGTTTTCTGCCCCCATCTCATGGAAGGAAGCGGATTCATTGAAACATGCCAGATGGAAAAATTATCCGGCGACCTGGGTATGATATGGAGCCAGGCTGGATAAGGACAACGAAGTATTTCTTATTTGCATATACCAGGTGGTTCTATATGCGAAAAACAAGGAAGATGTGCAAATGGTGAAAACACGTCCCTGATGACAGAGACGTGTCACATAGTTTAGAAAGACGGCAGGTCGTTGAGGCTATTGCCAGGTACCTCATTGCTGGCGGTGCTCAGACCACGCACACCATCCTCATACTGTACTCCGACCACTTTTGGTCCAAGGATGATGCCGTTTGCGCTTTGAAATTTGGGCAAGACTTCGTCGCCATTGGCGATGGTATCCAGGACTGCTTGCACATCTGCCTCCTGAGGGTCCTCCACCATGGCTGGCGGCATGACTTGCCCACCCTTGCTCTTGCCCCAGCGCACCTTGGCGATACGCTGACCACTGTCATCAAAACGGACGGCTTCTATAAAAAATAATGCCATGATCACGCTCCTCATCAAAGTTGCAAAGAAAATCGGGAAGGAAATGCTTTAGCTCATACAAACGGCCAACGCTAATTTTTGGGATTACGAATACTCTGCACGCTTGCCTGACACCTCATCTTGCGCCTTCAGTATGACAGCTATATGTCATGGTGTCGTGCAAAAAAAGCACCTTAAATCAACATGTTAGCAAATTAAAATCTGCATTCAAGTAAATTTTATTGCCCCCAATGGCAAAGCGGCTGACAGAAGCTTTTCGCTCTGTCAGCCGCTTGCTTGCTAGCTTTGACTTATTTAGCGGAATTCTTTACCCAAGCTTCGCAGCATGTTCCCGCGTCGCGTGAAAAGTTACACCAGGCCAACGTTCTTGTGTCAGCTTGAGGTTGACACCCGATGTCGCCAAGTAAGCCATATTACCTGCAGCATCATAAGCGATGTTGCCGCCTGCGCTTGAGCGCTCAAAGTCAGCCAGCATTTTCTTGTCGTCACAACTGATCCAGCGGGCGCTGCTGATACTGGTGCCTTCAAACACGGCATCAACGCCGTATTCATTTTTAAGACGGCTGGCCACCACTTCAAACTGCAAGACACCGACCGCCCCCAGCACCAGATCACTGCTGACGACAGGCTTGAATACCTGTACCGCACCCTCTTCACCCAATTGCTGCAAGCCTTTTTGCAATTGCTTGATTTTCAGCGGGTTCAAAATACGTGCTGTACGGAAAAAGTCTGGAGCGAAGTAAGGGATGCCGGTAAATTGCAGCAATTCACCTTCAGAAAAACTGTCACCTATCTGCATGTTGCCGTGGTTGGGCAAACCGATGATGTCACCAGGATAAGCCTCTTCCACCTGTTCGCGTGAAGAAGCCATGAAGGTCACAACGGACGATACCTTGATCTCGCGGTTCAGGCGCAAGTGCTTGAGCTTCATGCCGCGTTCAAAACGTCCAGAGCATACGCGCAGGAAGGCGATACGGTCGCGGTGAGCCGGGTCCATATTCGCCTGGATTTTGAAAATGAAACCAGAGAATGGCGTTTCTTTTGGTTCGACTGAACGGATGGTGGCATCACGTTCACGCGGTGCCGGCGCCCAATCCAGCAAGGCGTTCAGGATTTCACGCACACCAAAGTTATTGATGGCAGAACCAAAGAATACTGGCGTTTGCACGCCAGCTAAAAAGTCTTCCAGGCTAAATGGATGGGATGCGCCATGCACCAGCTCAACTTCCATCTTCAGTTGTTCGATTTCCAGTGGGAACATTTCTACCAGACGAGGATTATTGATGCCCTTGATGACTTCAAATTCCTGATCCGCACGTTCGCTACCTGGCGTGAACAACAAAATCTCATCTTTCAGAATATGGTACACACCGCGGAAAGTCTTACCCATACCAATAGGCCAGGTCACTGGTGCACAATGTATCTTCAGTACCGACTCCAGCTCATCGAGCAATTCCAGCGGGTCGCGGGTTTCGCGATCCATCTTGTTGACGAAGGTGATGATGGGCGTATTGCGCATGCGGCAAACATTGAGCAGCTTGATGGTCTGTTCTTCCACACCCTTGGCGGCGTCGATCACCATCAGGGCAGAATCCACCGCCGTCAACACGCGATAAGTATCTTCAGAAAAGTCCTGGTGACCGGGAGTGTCGAGCAGGTTGACCACGTGGTCGCGGTATTCAAACTGCATGACGGAGGATGCCACCGAGATGCCGCGCTGCTTTTCTATCTCCATCCAGTCGGAAGTCGCATGGCGACCGCTCTTGCGCGCCTTGACCGTACCCGCCAGTTGAATCGCGCCTGAGAACATCAGCAGCTTTTCTGTCAGCGTGGTTTTACCCGCATCCGGATGGGAAATAATGCCGAAGGTGCGGCGGCGTGCCACTTCGCGGCTGATCAGGTCTTTCGATGCCGCGCTGGACGTAGTCGTCTCTGCGACTGACTCGTGGCCGGATTCAGCGCTATCGTCTGGGAATGTATTCATGGTGTTCATGCTGATGCCGCAAAAATGGAAGAAAAACACGCAAGTTTAGCTGGTATTGAGGTCGAAGTCGAATGCAAGGATTTGCAAAGCAAGGCAATTTGACAGTTCCATGACCAGGAAATAAAAGAAATAACAATTCCATCATGGATTTTCTTGCACTTTCCTGTAGCGATGCCATGATATGCACATACCTTCGTTCACGATAGATCAATGTAGATAATCATGAAGAAATTTGCTCTTAGGGCAACATTCTCTCTCTGTATATTGTCAGCCATGCCTGCGCAAGCGGGTTCTGGCTATTATCTCGTTAGCATCTATGAAAATGAGGGTGAAAAGACCGTAGACTTCAAGACCTGGTCTTCTTTCGTTGATAATCGCCCTACTTCGACTGCGCCTGACCTGGGTTTCAGCTACATGCCCAACAAGACCTGGTACACCGAAGTATATGCAACCTGGTTCCGGCGCGGGGCTGGTTCAATGGCAAACAGTGCATGGACCTGGCAAAACGATTTCTTGCTCACCCGTGGCCAGTATGATGTTGACGTTGCCTTGCATACAAGTCTGAACAAGAACACTGACAGCAGCCGGGGAGTGGATTTTGAATTTGGCCCTGCCATGCAAACCGGGTTTGGCCGCCTACAGATAAATACCAACCTGTTCCTGGAACGCACCTACCGCACCAGTCCGGCGACGCGCATGCAAATGAAATACCAGTGGCAGACCAAATACCGCTACCGACCCGAGCTGGAGTTTGGCTTGCAGGGCTTTGGAGAACTGGGTGATTGGGATAACTGGTCGGCACTGGCTCAGCAATCGCACCGGGCTGGCCCGATGGTATCCGGGAGTTTCAAGTTGGGGAACGCGGCAGACAACAAGCAAGCCATCAGGTATGAAGCATCATATGTAGTCGGCAAACTCAATACCCGCCACGCAGGCGTATTCAGCATGCGCCTGCAATACGCATTCTGATCCGAACACAATCTCCCCAGTTTGCTATATCCTCATCATCTTTGCTTGTTATCATCTTTGGTGTTTTTTTACTATCTATTTGATCTTTCTATGAAAAAGTTACTGATCTCTGCTTTCATGCTGGCACTGGCCAGCTTGCCACAACTGAGTTTTGCCTGGGGTGCCGATGGTCACCAGACTGTGGGGGCAATTGCTGAAAACCTGTTGGCAGGTAGCAAAGCGGGTATCCAGGTCAGAGCACTGCTGGGTACAAATACCCTGGAAAAAGTCGCCGTATGGGGCGATTGCGTCAAAGGCATAGCGCCCGAAAAAGACTTTACCTATACCTCCACTGGCCGTTACCCGGAGTGTGCATCCTTTGAGACGACCGCAGGCATCGATGCCATGGCAGATTATGTGAAACGCAACAATACCAATTGTAATCCGGCCTTTGATGAAGAAAACTGCCACAAGCAATATCACTATGTCAACGTAGCGCTGCAACATGAACACTATAAATCTGGTTATGTAGGCACCAGCGATCATGATATCGTCAATGCCATTCGTGCAGCCGTTGCGGTGTTGCAAGACAAACCACAACCCAAACCATTCAACTTCAAAGATAAGCAAGAAGCACTGACACTGCTGACCCACTATGTAGGCGACTTGCATCAGCCTCTGCATGTAGGCTCCATCTTTTTGAACGCCGATGGGAAGATCGTCAACCCGGATGAAGGCCAGTATGACCGTGGCAGCACTACCGTTGGTGGCAATGCATTGCAATGCCCATGTGGCAACCTTCACGCATTGTGGGATGATCTGCCTCAGCAATTCAAGCGTGGCCGCATGAATGAAGCACTGACTAAAAAAGCCAGGGCAATAGCGCCTGCCAATGCCACCATAGAAGAATTGCCGGCATTGTGGGCCAACGATGCCATTCGCGATGCCAAACAACTGTTTGCCGGTACCCAATTCAGTAAAAGTACACCGAACCAAAGAGGAAATAGCTGGTCTATTGCCTTGCCACTCGAATATGAAAAAACCATGCTGAACATGAAAGAAAGTGCGCTGGCACGTGCGGGTGCTCATCTGGCTCAGTTGTTAAAATCCATCTGGCCTGAATGATTCAGTTCTAACGTCACATTAGGAAAATTTGCTATGGCTTTTACCCCACTACGCTGGATAGGAACGGGCTTCAAATACCTCTGGAATGCGCTGGATTTCAGCCGCCGGGTATTTTTCAACCTGTTGATCCTGGCTATCCTTATCATGATCATCGTTAATATTCTCAGTAGCGGGGTGAAAAAGATAGAAAACAAAACTGCCCTGATACTAAATATTAAGGGTACGCTGGTTGAACAACACGATAGCAACCCAAGGGAAGCTTTGCTGGCAGAAGCCAGAGGCGAAGCCAAGAAAACCACGCAATTGCGCGATGTTCTGGCTGTGCTGGATCAGGCAGCCAAAGACCCGCAAATCAGCAGTGCAGTATTAATGCTGGACGAAATGGACGGCGCTGGCCTGGCTACCCTGCGTGAAGTAGCGACCGCAATTGACAGGTTCAAGGCCAGTGGCAAAACCGTGGTGGCCTGGGGTTCCAGCTATGACCAGCGTCAATACTATCTGGCTTCCCGTGCGAATGAGGTATACCTGCACCCTATGGGCACTGTAATGATTACCGGTTTTGGCAAATACCGTAATTATTACCGCGATGCCCTCGACAAGCTTGGTGTCACCGTGAACGTGCTCAAGGCTGGTAACTTTAAAAGTTTTGGCGAACCTTATGTTGCCAACGGCCCATCGAAAGAAGCCGCTGAAGCAGAAAGCTATTTATTCAATGGCTTGTGGAAAACCTATACCACCGACGTTGAAAAAGCCCGCAAATTGCCTGAAGGCGACATCATGCGCGGCATCAACGACCTCAGCAAACTGCTGGTCGCTGCTGGCGGTGATATCGCCAAACTGTCACTCAATGCCAAACTGGTTGATGGACTGAAAACCCGTGATGAACTGCGTGAAATCATGCTCAAGCGCGGCATCAAGGATGAGCAAATCAAAAGCTTCCGCCAGATCCCTTTTGACGACTACCTGACCAGAGTTAAAACCAAGGCCTTTGGTGATGCAGTTGGTGTTATCGTCGCAGCAGGTGAAATCAGCGAAGGCATGGCACCTCCGGGCTCTATCGGTGGATTGTCTACAGCGCAAATGATACGCAAGGCACGGGAAGATGACAGCATCAAAGCCCTGGTCCTGCGCGTTGATTCGCCCGGCGGTAGTGCTTTTGGTTCTGAACTGATACGCAGGGAACTGGAACTGACGCGCAAGGCTGGCAAACCCGTTGTGGTCTCGATGGGGGACGTCGCTGCATCCGGTGGTTACTGGATTTCCATGGCGGCTGACGAAGTGATTGCAGATGAAGCCACGATTACTGGCTCTATCGGTGTCATCGCCATATTGCCATCCGCCGACAAGGCTGCTGACAAACTGGGCGTGCACACTGCTGGTTCACCGACCACCTGGCTGGCCGATCCTTTCAATCCTTTGCGTCCGTTCAACGCACGTTTTGCCCAGGTTTTGCAAAGCAGCATAGACCACACTTATGCAGACTTCACTTCCAAGGTAGCGGCAGCACGTAAAACCACGCCTGAAAAAATCAATGAAGTTGCCCAGGGCCGCGTCTGGACTGGCACACAAGCCAAGGAGCGCGGCCTGGTTGATACCATAGGCAATTTTGGAGATGCATTGAAATCGGCATCTACCCGCGCCAAGCTGGGCGCAGATTACCGCATCAGCTATATCGAACGTGAACCTTCAAAGATAGACCGTATTTTAAGTATCTTTGATGCCACTGCCGCCAGGGTATTGCATGACAATTTCAAACTCGCCGTCGTACCAACGGGTATGCCACCAGCGGCTGCAAGCCAGGTCCTGAAAGACCTGAGCTGGTTGGCAGAAGTCAATAAAGAAGGTAAAGGCTTTACCGCATTGACGCATTGCCTTTGTACTGCCCCATAAGACTGAAGCGTCTTGAATAAAAAGTCCCGCGTCTTTTCGCGGGACTTTTTTATTTGCACAGTGGTTTCACAGCCGGTATGACAAATGTCATCTCAAACTGATGGCATTTGCTTCTGTTTTATCAATATCGGGAAAGGCAAGATAGCGACATATCTCAACAAGGAGTAACAAGATGAAAAAAACCACTCTCGCCCTGGCCCTGGCTGTTTGCGCTGGCTGCATTCATTTTCCTGCAACTGCGGCAAGCTTTTTGATTGAACGTGTACGTGTATTTGATGGCAAAAAAATTCAAGCAGATAAGAATGTCCTTATCGTCGATGGCAAAATCCAGGACAGCAATTTCAAAGGCAAACCTGCTGCAGATGTCACCATCATCAATGGTAAAGGCCGCACCCTGTTGCCAGGCTTGATCGATGCCCATGTGCACGCCTATAAGGACCACGAACTACCATTGTTGTATGGAATTACCACGCAAATCGATATGTTCACCAACGTAACGCAAATGAAAGAGATCAATGAAAAAATGCGCAAGGGTGACAACCGCGAACGCCCTGATCTGATTTCTGCTGGCGTACTGGCAACTGCCCCTGGTGGACATGGCACGGAATATGGCATGTCCATCCCTACCCTGAGCAAACCGGAAGAAGCACAAGCCTGGGTTGATGCCCGTCTGGCAGAAGGCTCTCACTTTATCAAGATCGTGATTGAACACGGCAGTGACAAGCGCCCTTTCAATAGCCTGGATACCGCGACAGTCAAGGCCTTGATCAAAGCCGCTCATCTGCGCAAAAAGCTGGCAGTAGTCCATATAGGCAATCTTAAAGAAGCGCAAGATGCCTTAGCCGCTGGCGCAGATGGCTTGGTACATTTATTCAATGACAAGCAAATCAGTGATAAAGACATGCGCGATCTGGTCAATAGCGCAAAACGCAAACATGCTTTTATTATTCCCACTTTTTCTGTACTGGAAAGTATGGCTGGCATAAAAGCACAAGATGTATTGGCAGACAAACGCTTGACTGATTTATTGGACAAGTCTCAGATGCAAGCACTGAACATGCCCTTTGGTGCCAGGCCAGACCCAGATTTGCTAAAGGCACCAAAAATGGTGACGGCTGCCATGCATACAGCTGGCGTACCCATCCTGGCTGGCACTGATGCGGGTAACCCAGGCACACAATATGGCATCAGCCTGCATCATGAACTCGCCTCACTGGTAGATGCAGGCTTGAGCCCGATAGCAGCTCTGGCATCAGCCACATCTGTGTCGGCCAATGCATTCCAGTTAAAGGACAGAGGCCGTATCGCCAATGGTTACAAAGCCGATCTCTTGCTGGTCGAAGGCGAACCGGACAAGGCTATTAGCAGCACACGCAATATTGTCGATATCTGGAAAGACGGTGAACGCGTCACAGCGCAACGCGAACAAAAACAGCAGGAAGTGTCCAGGCAAAATGCGCAAAAAAATCTGCTGGCGGAAATCCCTGCCGATGGCCGTATCAGCTTGTTCAGCAAAGAAAAGCTAGCCAGCCCATTTGGTTTCGGCTGGCATCCTTCTACGGATGCGCCCATGGCGGGAAAATCAAGCGTCAACATCAAAAAGCTCGATACCACCAAAGAAACAGATGCACCAGCAGACGCCATCTCGATTGCGGCAACCATTAATCCTGGTTTTGCCTACCCCTGGGCCGGGCTGGCTTTCTTTCCTGGCAGGCAGCCCATGGAAGCCGCCAACTTAAGTGCTGCCAACACCCTGAAATTCCGCGTGAAAGGTGATGGTAAAGACTATAGTGTAGCAATCAGTGTTCAAGGTAGCTATATTCCTTTAACCGTACGCTTCAATACCACATCAGAATGGCAGGAAGTAGTGGTCCCATTCAGCAAGTTCAAGGGACTCGACGCCAGCATCATCACCATACTGGCATTCAATGCCGGGCCGCAAATTGGCGAATATCATTTTGAAATTGCAGATGTTCGCCTTTTAAAGGAATAATGCTGCTTTTATTGAAATACGCACCCAAGGCAAAACCGTGAGCATATCAATTCTATCGACCCTCTCTTTCCCCTGGGTGCCAGCGCGCTTTGGAAAAGCACCTTATTTCTGGCTTTTCTCATTTGCCATTTTTAGCTGGAAATATCTGTATGTCGCTCCCAACAGTCAGGAATTGATCGCCCTGGCATTGAGCCTGTTATTCTTTTTGCCGGTTTACTTTTATAGTTTTTGGTGTACTGGTTGGCGCATTTACGCATGCATCGTAACCGTTTGCGCCATGGGCATTATCTGGGCGCCCTACAATTTTGGCGGTTCCACTTTCTGCATCTTTGCAGCCACCATGTCCGCGCGCTTGCCAGATACACGCAAGGCATATTTGACTTTGCTCGCCGTAGGCATGGCCATTATGATCTCCAGCATTCTCATGAAACTGGAAACTTTTTTCTGGGTACCGGCAATCATCTTCAGCATACCCAGTGGCATCGGTGCCATCATGGGGGAGCGCCTGTCACGCAGTAATGAAAACCTGATCGCCAAGCAGCAAGAAGTCGAATATCTGGCTGCACTGAGTGAGCGTGAGCGCATCGCCAGAGATTTGCACGACTTGCTGGGTCACACCCTTTCGGTGATTACTCTGAAAGCCGAATTGGCAGGCAAACTCCTTGATAGAAATCCAGAAGCTTGCAAGAAAGAAATCCATGATATCGAACACACAGCACGACAGGCACTGGCTGAAGTCCGCGCTGCCGTCACTGGCTATCGTGCTACCGGCCTTGGTCATGAATTGCAGTCCGCCAAAAACACGCTGGATGCAGCACAAGTCGCCTTGCTCTGTGATGTAGAACAGTTCACCATGCCCCAGAACCTGGAAAATGTACTGGCACTGGCTGTACGGGAAGCGATCACCAATATCATACGACATGCCCAGGCCAGCCAATGTCATATACGGCTACACCGGCAAGGCTCGCACATCGTCCTCAAAATAAGTGACAATGGCATCGCCGGAAAAACTGGTGTTGTGCACAAAGGCAGCGGGCTCAACGGTATGAGTGAACGTGTGCTTGCCCTAGGTGGCAACTTGCAAGTAAGCACAAAACCTGGCATAACAGGATTACATTTGGAGTTATCTCTGCCCATGAAAGAAGAAACATGATACGCATCGTCATCGCCGAAGATCAAGCCCTGGTATCTGGTGCGCTGGCCGCCCTGCTAGGACTGGAAGATGATTTACAAGTCATCGGCCTAGCGAAGAATGGCCAGGAAGCCCTGACACTGTGCGAAAAAGAACAACCAGACATACTCGTCACCGACATTGAAATGCCCATCATGACGGGGCTGGAACTGGCCGCTGCCGTAGCAGAGAAAAAACTGAACAGCAAGGTCATCGTCCTGACCACTTTTGCACGTAGCGGTTATCTGCGCCGCGCCATGGCAAGTAGCGTGCGCGGTTATATGCTCAAGGATGCGCCTGCAAACACGCTGGCCACAGCCATACGCACAGTACACGCTGGTGGACGCGCCATAGCGCCTGAACTGGCCATGGAAAGCTGGGGTGGCGAGCAAGACCCTCTGAGCGAACGCGAACGTCAGGTATTGCGCCTGGCAGGCACTGGCTCCAACAGTACCGAAATTGCCAAGCTCATGCATTTATCAGAAGGAACCGTGCGCAATTATCTGTCAGAAGCGATCAGTAAACTGCATGCAAAAAACCGCGTGGATGCCTTCCGTCTGGCGCGGGATCAAGGTTGGTTGTGAGTTAGTAATGAAGCAGCCTATAATTAGACAAATCGCAAACTGAATGCAGGCCATGAGAAAACTCACCGTTTTTCTGCTATTCAGCCTCCCATCTCTCGCAGATGCGGGGCAAACTCTGCTTGAAGCAAAAGCAGACAAGTTGCGAAATGCAGCTATGAGTGCATTCGAAAAAAATCAGGATCAGAAGAAGGCCTTACAGCTCAATGCTGCAGCACTTAAAGTGACCCGGCATTTGCCGGAAACCAGCTGGCGCACCATAGAAAATTATGATGATGCCGGTTTGTATTATTACGAGAGCGGTAAATGGAAAGCATCAGCCCAGCACCAGGCAATTGCAGTACTGCTGGCTTGCGGCATGGAAGACAGCAAAGCCATGTTTCCAGTTTATGTAAAACGTTTGGGTTTTGCTTTTTCAAAGTATCGGCCAGGCCAGGATTTCGCCCCCATTGCCGCCAATCCCCTGATACTCCTGAGCGATATCGCCTTGAATCTGCGCGCCAATGCTGATTTGAGAAAACGCTATTTCAAGACCATAAAACTAAAACCGGGCACCCAGACTCCGACTGCAACTTATCTTTACAAAATAAAGCCCGACGCGCTACCTGCTACATGTTATATCCAGCCAGACCAGGCCAAGGAGCAAGCGGTCAAGAGTGAATAAGGCCTTTAGTGAATAAAGCGTTTTAAGCAAAGAGGCTACAATAGCGACAATTTCTTCCGCAATAAGAGCTAGCGTCAATTGCAAGATCCTTCTTTACCACATGCCAGCCTTGCCCCACATCCCTTGTTGGCGGATATCTGCATGCATTTTCTGGTCAAGGAAGTACCATCGTGCTGGTACACCGTGCCAGCCAGTCCACTACCGATGTTGATCGTCGTTTTAAACGGTGCGATGGAAATGGAAGACGGGCAGACCTTGTTTCGCTTCGCCATCGTCGGCCCCAACCGGCATCGTTCGCGGGGCAAGGCCCAGCCCGGCTCACGCTTCATGTCAACGACTTTTCGCCCTGGTAAACTCAGCAATATACTAGGTTACCCTGTAGACGAATTTAGCGACGCCGTTATCAATCTGGCCGATGTATTGCCGCTATCCCACTACACGGAAGTGAATGAAAAACTGGACGCCGCCAATGGTACTGCAGCCCAATTGGATGTAGTACAAAGTATGCTGTTACGCTTGCGCTTGCTTGAAAAACCTCGCATTGCTCCGCTGGTTATTCCCTATCACTGGATCAATAAACCAGCACAGGAACTAGCTGACAGCCTGGGTTTAGGCACACGCCAATTTGAAAGACGCTTTCTGGCCAGTTTTGGCCTCAGTTTGCGCAGCTACAAACAGCATTTACGCTACGGCACATCCCTGATGCAAGTCATGCTGGGCAGACTGCCAGCGAAGACCTGGGCAGAATGCGCCATGAATTTTGGCTATGCAGACCAGGCACACATGAACCGCGACTTTGTGCGTTTTACTGGACATACGCCAGCACAACTGATACGTGGCATTGCCGGACAAGATCCTGCACTTTGGGCATTCAGCTTTAACGAAACTGAATTGGGGGAGTTGTTTATTCCCTCTGATGAGATCGATGTCGTTTCGGTACAAGACCGAATCATCGCTTGAATGCATAATCGGTGCATCTCATAGAAGGAGCACCATCCATGGAAGAGCAATCAGGTTTGTTTCAGGATTCCTACATCCTGACCAACGTCAATGACTTGATGAACAAAGTGCAAAGCAATAGCATGTGGTATCTGTCTTTTGGTCTCGCTTGCTGCGCTGTGGAAATGATGCAGGCCGCCAGCGCCCGCTACGACATGGATCGTTTCGGTTTCATGCCACGCGCCAGTCCCCGCCATGCAGATCTGATGATAGTCGCTGGCACCCTCACCAATAAAATGGCCCCGGCCCTGCGCAAAGTGTATGACCAGATGGCCGAGCCACGCTATGTGATTTCCATGGGTTCTTGCGCCAATGGTGGTGGCTACTACCACTATTCGTATTCCGTGGTTCGCGGCTGTGACCGTATCGTCCCGGTTGATATCTATATCCCTGGTTGCCCGCCAACCGCAGAAGCCCTGATTTATGGATTACTGCAGCTACAGAACAAGATCAAGCGCAGCAATAGCATAGCGCGCTAAAACCACCGTACATGCCTCACGCTGCACATCCAGGCATGTATGCTTTGTCATTCACAGCCCTGCTCCATCTATCCAGCGGTCTGGGTAAGCAAGCTGAGTGTTTGGCTGACTAGTGCGCATTAAGTTCACGCATACTGTTAACGCCCTCGTCAGACAGCCAGACCAGGGTGTTCATATAGGTATCGATGCAATCGACTAATTCTGCCCTGGGACCGTTTTTCCATTCGCTGGAACCATAGAAGGCATTTTGTTCGGCTTCCAGTGCATCACGGCTGGCATAAGCACGTATCATGTAGTAGCTTGCCTCTTCATGGTCTGAGTGGCCATAGGCGACCACGTCCATATTCCTGCTTTTCAACATGGGGACAGTGATTGTATGCACGGTGTGATGAAACGCCTCGGCAACGCCGGGTTTCAGGCGATAAATGCGAATTTCGACTAAGCGGGGCATGGCGATTCCTGTCAGAGTTCAAATAAGAACTGGCATGCTAGCATAGCTGTCGAATTTTTATTGCCCATCAATGCAGGACGCTGACACAAACGAGGCAATTCAACGATGACGGTTATGTCGCCTGACTGTCTTCGCCTTGATTTCTTCTCTATACCCCAGCAG
Organism: Undibacterium sp.; assembly: GCF_030683615.1. Taxonomy (NCBI): domain Bacteria; kingdom Pseudomonadati; phylum Pseudomonadota; class Betaproteobacteria; order Burkholderiales; family Oxalobacteraceae; genus Undibacterium; species Undibacterium sp. The sequence continues at coordinate 46,186 of NZ_JAUXQE010000004.1, read as the reverse complement.
TTTCCCAATATTCAAGGCATCCGTCCACCGTGCAGAACTTGCTCGCGCATTCAACAAAATCATGGTGGCTTTTTTACCTGCCAACTTCACACGCATGATGAGACAGGCACCCGCTTCGTTGGTGAAACCGGTTTTCGATAACAGTATGTCCCAGCCTTTTTTACCAATCAGGCGATTGGTATTATGGAATTCTCGGCTGCGACCATTCTTCAGTGTGACGCTGTCTTCACTGGCAGTGGTGATGTCGGCAATTTCCGGATAGCGGGATGCAGCTTGCGTCATCTTCACCAGATCAGCCGCCGTTGAGGTATTTTCTGGCGACAAGCCAGTCGCTTCACGTATGACGGTATGCCCCATACCCAAGGCAATCAATTTGGATTTGACAGCCGCCATGAATGCACCCTGACCACCAGGGTAAGTACGTGACAGTGCGGCGGCAGCACGGTTATCGGAAGACATCAGAGCCAGTTGCAAGGCCTCTCTGCGGGTCATGCTTGAACCTATGGTGACATGGGAGCGACTATGCTTGAGCTGGTCTTTATCCTCTTCTTCTATGGAGATTTTCTCACCCATATTGGCTTTGCTGTCGAGCAGCACCATGGCTGTCATAAGCTTGGTCAGCGAGGCAATGGGCACTACTTCATCAGCATTTTTTTCCAGCAAAACCTGTCCATTGCGCTCATCGACAACAATGACATTTTGCGAATTCAATTGCATGGCAGACAGGCTGCCGCAATAAAACATCAGGACTACAAGCAACTTCGGCTTCAACATCTGGGCACATCAATTCTGTCACGGGATTAAACAAATAAGGCTGACGCAAAATTGCTAAGGCGATGACATCGCAACAGATCTAACAATTTTGCGTCAATATTATAGTAAAAAACCAGTTTGCATACTGGCGTCATTTCATGACACCGAATACAAACTGGTTTTAGTCATGTCAAGAATTATTTACCTGAGTAGATAATATCTGCACGACGATTTTCTGCCCAGGAAGCTTCATCACTACCTGTGGCTTTTGGTTTTTCCTTGCCCAGGGATACAGCTTCCATTTGCGCTTCAGGAACGCCTAACAGGGACAAGGATTTGCGCACGGCTTCTGCACGTTTTTGACCCAACGCCAGGTTGTATTCACTGCCACCGCGTTCATCGGTATTACCCTGGATCAGGACTTTCTTGCCTTTGTTAGTACCCAAATATTTAGAGTGAGCGTTGACTGTGCCACTGTATTCAGTTTTAACTACGTATTGGTCAAAGTCAAAATAGACGCTACGTTTTGCCAGCGGGCTATTTGGATCATTCAATGGGTCCATTTCTGCTTTTACTGGAGCTACGTTACGAGTGTCTGTAACTACAGGCTTAGTCGTTGTTGCAGGCTGTTGTGCTGGCTGTTCGGCTACTTTAACTGGTGAACTGCAAGCTGCTAACAAAGTAGCAATTGCTGCCAAACCAGCAGCGTTTTTGAATGTGTTGATTGCACGCATGTAAATACTCTCTAAATTTTTGATTGGTCGATTCAAACCTGCCACAGAACATTTCCGGTATCAGGTATTATGAAACTTCGCCATCTTGCCCCAAGAAACTTAGGTGAATCTTAAAATTTCCCATTTATTCCGGTTAAGCTGAGAATTTTTTCAAAAAAAACAACTTTATTGTCATAATCAGTCAATTTGACTGATTATTTGCAGCAGTAAACAGGATAATTACCTCCAGCCCACCCAAAGCTGCATCGGCCAGATTGATCGTCGCATGATGTCGGTCTGCAATGGCTTTGGCGATTGCCAGCCCCAGACCGCTGCCACTCTTATTTGTACCTGCGACACGATAAAAACGGTCAAAGATACGTGCACGTTCTTCTACGGGGATGCCGTCGCCAGTGTCCTGTATACCCAGCCGCAATCCATCCTTGTCATGGCTGAGACTGATCTGTACCCTGCCCTCATCCTGTATATAGCGCACGGCATTGTCTAGCAGATTGCGTATCATGATGCGCAGACTTTCGCTATCGCCTTGCAGCTCAAGCAGCTCATTCATTTCTGCATTGATGATGATTTTTCTGGATTGCGCAAAGGGCATGACATCGCTGACAGCCTGCTCTATGCAGGTATTCAGTGTGATGCTCTGGAAGCTCAGGCTGGCTTGTGAAGTTGGATCTTGCCTGGCCAGCGCCAGCAATTGCTCGACCAGGCGCGAAGCCCTGTCGACACCGCCGAGTAAGCGATTGATGGCTTGCTCGTGATTTTTTTCATCCTTAACCCTGCCAAGATTTTGCACCTGCAGGCGCAAGGCGGTGATGGGTGACCTGAGCTCATGCGCGGCATCGGCGACAAAACGCTGTTGCGACTGTATTGCCAGGCCCATGCGACTCAACAGGGAATTCAGTTCCGTCACCAGCAATGACACTTCCCTGGGGACACCGTCGGATGAAACCGGATCAGTGGAATTGGCATTACGGTTGGCCAGCTCGCTACCTATGCGGTTCAGAGGTGCAAGGACAGAATTGATACCCCACCAGACGGCGCAAAACAAGAGTAGGGACACAGGTATTACCGGCCACAAGGTGCTCAGCGCAAACGATATTGCCCTGTCCCTGCGTGAACCCATTTTTTGGGCAACCTGGATGACACGCTTGTTCTCTTCTGCGGCATACACGCGCCAGTCGCCGTTTTCCAGCGTCACCGTTGAATAGCCTAGCGCAGCCTGCTTGGGCAGGCTGCGGTGCTGGCGTGACTGGTAAACCCTGGCCCCATCTTCTGACCAGACTTGTACGACAAAATCAAAATCATCAAGTTCTGTGCCTGGCAGGTTGTGCCAGTCTACCTGATCAAAATCACCGTCCTGCAAGGCAAGTGCCATTTGCTGCATGTGGTAATCAAACAGCTTGTTCGCTTCACCAATGGCGGCATGCAGCGAGCTGGCAAATTGCAAGGCTGCGGCAGCCAGAATGGCCATGCCAAACAAGAGCATCATTTGCAGGCGCAAAGACTTCATGTGCTTTTCTCAACCACGCTTTTCTCAACCATATAGCCAACGCCACGCACATTGACGATGAATTTTTGGCCCAGTTTTTTTCTCAAGCCGTGGATATACACTTCGACTGCATTGCTTTCGATTTCTGAGGTGGCACCAAACAACTGGTCTTCCAGACGGCTGCGCGAGAGTATGGCGCCGGGGCGTGCTACCAGAGCGTCAAGGATGGTCCATTCACGCGAAGAGAGTATGACCTGCTCTTCACCAACAAACACTTGCCGGGTGGTGGTGTTGACAACCACTTCCCCGCAGATATATGAAGTATCGGCACGGCCACGGGACCTGCGTACCAGCGCATGCATGCGGGCAAGCAACTCATCAAGGTCAAAAGGTTTGACCAGGTAATCGTCCGCACCGGCATGCAGGCCACGGACTCTATCAGGCACGGCATCGCGTGCCGTCATGACCAGCACTGGCAAGGTATCACCGCGTTTGCGCAAGGCTTTTAGTATTTCCATGCCATCGCGCTGTGGCAAGCTCAAGTCCAGCAACAAGACATCATAGCTATGGAATTGCAAGGCTGTCTCTGCAGCTTCGCCGTTGCTCAGCCAATCAACCAGATTGGCTTCACTTTCGAGAGCAATCTGTATGTTTTCACCAATCATGGGGTCGTCTTCGACGAGCAGGACTTTCATGGTTTTTGTATGTTTTAGGTTTGAAATAGGGTTGCAGCGTGGATTGTACGCCATGGGCCGACCTGAAAGATATGCTGCAAATCGCTTGACAGGCCCTCACATTTAATCTTTAATTTCTGTAACGACAGAAATTAAAGAAATAAAGGAAAATACATGCAACAAAGGCAATCATCATTACGCAAATGGCTGATATGCTGGCTTTATGCAGCTGCTTTTGCCCATTTCATCATCGGCCTCCTGCTGCCCTGGATCAGTGCCACTGGCCTGGTCGAGGTCTATCACCAGCTCATTGAGAGCCATTTCTGGCCACAGGCTGCACCAGATGCGGCGCGAAACATGCAGGTGTGGTGGATGAGTCTTTTTGGCGCCACCGTACAAACCGTAGGCTTGTGGATGGGTGCGCTGATTTATCTGGGCAACCAGCATCGCAGCCGCATTGCCTGGCTGTGGCTGATGATAGGCATATTGGTATGGGCACCGCAAGACATGCTGATTTCCATGCAGGCGAATATGCTGATCAATGTATGGATAGATGTCGTTGCTGTCCTGAGCATGATCCCTCCCCTGTTCATTTTGTGGAAAATGGATGCACAGAACACTGAACATACTGAGGGAAGTGCATGAACCCAGATAGCAAATCCATCCCGTCTGAAGGTGAATTGTTCAGGAAAATACTGGGCAAGGAATGGCTGAAACTGCACCCGGATATCCAGGCCAGGTTTGCCAAAAATCCTGAACCTGACAAGCCTTTGTATTACACAGGTGTACTCAGCGAATTGAGCTGTTCAAGGATAGGCAAACTCCTGGGTCATCTGACCAAACCTATGATAGCCGGGGCTTTGATCCCTTATACCGATCATGACTTTCCTGTCGATATCATGGTGTATTCCAAGCCAGATTGCCCTGCCATCTTCAAGCAAAGGATATACCGCCTCCACAACAGGCCGCCGATACAGTTCACATCGTATATGCGGGAAAGTGAAAAAGGCGAAGTGCTCGAATATGTGGGCATGGGCCTAGGCATGAAACTGATCCTGCGCGTACATGAAGGTAATCTTTACTTCACCAGCGATGGTTATTTCTGGGATGTGCTTGGTTATCGCATTCCCATACCCGGCATTTTCACACCGGGCAAAACTTATCTATGCCATCGCAATGACAACCCTGAGCAATTCAATATCCGCATAGAAATCAAACACGCCTTGTTTGGGCGCACGTTTACCCAGATCGGCATTTTCAAGGAAATTCATACTGAGGCAGCATCATGAACACTCATTTAATCGCCCTGCAATTGATGGCCGCGCAAGGCTTGCTCGGCGCTTTCGATACACTGTATCACCATGAATTGACTGAAGCCTTACCGCAACGCGCCAGTGCCCGCACAGAGTTGGGTATACATGCGACCCGCGCCCTCATTTACAGTGCGCTGTTTATTGGTTTGTCGGCATGGGCCTGGCATGGCGCCTGGGCTATTGTATTATTGCTGGTGTTTGGCGTGGAGATCGTCCTGACCTTGTGGGACTTCGTGATCGAAGACCAGACCCGCCTTTTGCCAGCCACTGAACGCGTGACACACACCGTACTTGCGATTAATGGCGGTGCCTTTATCACCTTGTTGGTCTTGAATACGCCAGAGTGGTTTGCCGCCCCTACACAGATGTTGTGGCAACCACAGGGCTGGCTCAGTGTTTTTTTGGCATTATGTGGTGTGGGCGTGGGTATGTCGGGCATACGGGATGGGCTGGCTGCACTCCATCTCGGTAAAATCGCAATCAAAGAAAGGCAGGCAAGCATGAACCATTTCAGCGACAAATCAGAGCAGGTTTTGGTCACCGGCGCCACTGGCTTTATCGGTAGCTTGCTGGTCAAGGCTCTACTGGCTGATGGGCAGCAAGTGACGATACTCAGCCGCAATCCAAAACAGGCAAGCTGGAAATTTGATGGCAAGGCCAGGGTTATCGCCTCCATGCAAGATTTACCCGCAAATCAGCGCATCGATGTCATCATCAACCTGGCCGGTGCACGCATACTAGGCTGGCGCTGGTCGGAAAAACGCAAGGCAGAATTGCGAAACAGCCGCACTGGCCTGACCAAAGAAATCACTGCGTGGATCAGTAGAGCAGAAAGCAAACCCAGGCTATTGCTGGCAGCCTCAGCCATAGGCTATTACGGCATACAGGCACCGGGTGATGACAGAGAATTGACTGAAAGCGCAGCACCACAACCCATCTTCATGTCTGAACTGTGCCAGGAATGGGAACAAGCCAACCAGCTTGCCAGTACTTACGGCGTCAAGGTTGCCAAGATGCGTTTCGGCGTTGTCCTGGGCCAGCAAGGTGCACTGGGCATGATGCTCCTGCCCATCAAGCTGGGCCTGGGTGGTGCGCTGGGTAGAGGCAAGCAATGGCAATCGTGGATACATGTGCATGATGTGCTGCGTGGCATTGCCCACCTGTGGCAGCATGAAGCCAGCCTGCCGCTGGATAGTGCTTATAATTTCACCGCACCTGAAGTAGTGACGCAAAAGCAGTTCAGCACCATCGCCGCCAGTGTCTTGCATCGCCCCAGTTTCTTCCCTACCCCAGGCTGGCCTATGCGCTTGATGCTGGGTGAGCAAGCTGATTTATTACTGGAAGGCCAGCGTGTAATACCAGCCAGATTATTAAGTGAAGGCTTTGTATTTGACTATCCGGATTTGCGTAGTGCGCTGATCAATTTAACCTAGCAGGCTGATTGCCATGTAAAGAACGCCTATGCCGCGCAGAAGACAACTCACATCGGTAGCAGCAGGAATTATTGACAGTTTTAATAGCCGAAATAATGATCTGGAAGGCTATTGGGCCATAGGCAAGCTTTGCCGGTTTGCGCATGAACACGCTATCTCTACCGTCACACTAGATTTGCTGAATATCGTCTGCACGCCGGACAGCACCGAGTTCAATGCCATCATGCATGACTACAAAGTGAAGCTGCTTGCAATCTTGAATAAGCAGGGAATTCCAGCAGACTGGCTAGCGGCAGCCAAAATACAAATTGATTTTCAGCCTGAATATAGAGCGCATTTGCACTACTTTCGTTCCGGTTGGGGTAATCCTTATACTGTGACTGTCACTTTCATTGCAGACTCGGGAAAGCAATACAACGTCCGGACTGGCGGTAATTGCAAGCCTCATGATGCTCTACGAGAATGCAGGCGAAGTGCTTAACTGTCGTGCAAGATGCCGCACTTGAAATCTGAGATTGAGTCTCAATCTGGTGTTGCAAATTCAAGGAGCAAGCCATGTTCTTTCTGCGTCATCCCCAACCCGTGAGGCCAAGAAAAGCCGTGCCTGAACTACAGGTCAGCAGTCGAAGTCAGGCGATAGATACCAAAACTATTGTTGTCGAGCGCAGCGTCAAAGATTTGCAGTCTTTACAAGTGCAACTCAAGGAAAAAATATCAAGATAAGAAAAAATGCGGCTTTCCGAAAAACAACCAGAAAGCCGCATAAACGCGCAAAACTGTTTTAGCCTGACTCGGACAGGCTTAGTCGACATTGATCAGGCTGCAGCCCTTTTCTTCGCTTCTTCTTCATACAATTCTTTCTTGGACAATTTACCTACCGGGGTCTTCGGTAATTCTGCACGTATATCCATGGCTTGCGGCATTTCATGCTTGCCCAGTCTATCTTTCAAAAAGTCCTTCAAGTCTTCAAAACTGAAGGCTGTCTGCCCTGTCTTGAGTTTGATAAAGGCCTTGGCCGCCTGACCGCGATACGCATCGGGGATGCCGATGACGCTGACTTCGGCGACTGCCGGGTGTTCATAAATCGCCTCTTCGATATTGCGCGGATAGACGTTGTAGCCACCAGACAAGATCATGTCCTTGGTACGGTCGACGATGTACACAAAGCCGTCCGCATCCATATAGCCTACATCGCCAGTGCGGAAGTAACCGTCAGGCGTAAAAGCGTCGCGGTTGGCATCTGGTTTGTTCCAGTAGCCTTTCATGATATTCGCGCCAGCGACACAGATTTCGCCACGTTCACCCAAGGCCACTTCCTGGCGTATGTCATCAATGCTGGCAAATTTAAAACGTATGCCTGGTGTCGGCAAACCACAGGAACCAGCCTTGCGCACGCCGCCCAGAGGGGTGAAGGTGCCAGTGGGTGAGGTCTCGGTCATGCCCCAGCCTTCGAGCAACGTACAACCTGTCAGGGCCTGGAATTGTTGCAGCACTTCTGTCGGTAAGGGCGCACCACCGGAGTTGCAAAACTTCAGCGCGCTGAGATCATATTCCTTGATTTGCGGATGGTTGATGATGGCGGTGTACATGGTAGGCACGCCTGGGAATACCGTGATCTTCTTGTTCGCCAGATCCTTCACCACGGCATCAGCATCAAAACGGGTATGCAAGACAATTTCTGCTCCCATGCGTATGCCAAACAGCATGTCGACTGTCAAGGCGTAGATGTGGAACAGTGGCAGCACAGCAAGTAGCTTTTCCTTGCCTTCTTGCAGCACTCGCGGCTCGATATTTGTGGTTTCCATGATCTGGCTGCAAGCCGTGGTCAGGTTGCCATGGGTCAGCATTGCCCCTTTAGGCAAGCCGGTAGTGCCACCTGTATATTGCAGGGTGGCGACGGCTTCCCTGGGGTCGATTGCCGGGATGGGCGTGTAGTCACCACCATTGTCCAGCAGCTTTGCAAACAGCAAATGCTGGGTGTCTTCAGGAATGGCGCTGAGCTGCCCTGCCTTGTCCAGGTTCGCCTTGACGGCATCAGGATAAGGCGTCATCTCTGGAATATTGCCGATGATGAGTTTTTGCAAGCGGGTATGTCCCAGCATCTTGGCCATTTGCGGGTAGAGCATCACCATATCGAGCGTCACCAGTATGTCGGTATGGCTGTCGGCAATTTTATGCTCCAGCACTTTCTCGGCATCAAGAGGTGAGTAGTTCACCACCGTGCCACCGGCCTGGAGGATGGCGAAAAAACTGATGACATAATGTGGTGTGTTGGGCAGATACAGGCCCACATGCACACCAGGTTTGACACCGAGTTGCTGGAAACCTTTGGTGGCCTGATTCACCAGTTTTTGCAGTTCAGCATAGCTGGTCTTCTTGCCCATGAATTCCAAGGCTGGCAAGTCCGCCCATTTGGCAACGGCATCATGCAGCAATTGTGGCACGCTGCTGATCGGCAGGTCAGCGTCCCAGTGTACGCCTGCGGGGTAAGATTTGATCCAGGGTTGTAAGTCGCGCATTTTTGTCTCTCTTTATAAGAATAATTTGAAAATGTCAGCCAACTGGGAAGTTAACGTCGGAAAAGCCCTGCCTCGGAAAGAGGAAGAGCCAATCCGGAACTACCCGTAAATCGCACTTATGAAACTACAAGTAATTATTTTTTCTCCGTATATTTCTTCAACTCCATCTTGCCGATCTGATTCCTGTGTACTTCATCCGGGCCATCGGCCAAGCGCAAGGTACGGGCTTGCGCATACGAGTATGCAAGACCAAAATCGTCAGACACGCCACCACCGCCATGCGCCTGTATCGCCCAGTCGATGACCTGGCAAGCCATAGTTGGCGCTGCTACCTTGATCATGGCGATTTCTTTAGCTGCGGCCTTGTTGCCGACCGTGTCCATCATCTGTGCAGCATTCAAGACCAGGAAACGCGCCTGGTCGATCAGGATGCGGGCATTGGCAATTCGTTCCAGCGTCACGCCCTGGTCTGCTACCCGTTTGCCAAAGGCCACACGTGTCAGAGAGCGTTTGCACATGTCTTCCAGTGCGCGCTCTGCCATACCAATCAAACGCATGCAGTGGTGAATGCGGCCAGGCCCGAGGCGGCCCTGGGCAATTTCAAAACCACGACCTTCGCCCAGCAAGATGTTGGATGCTGGTACCCGCACGTTTTCAAACAGGACTTCACCATGACCATGTGGCGCATCGTCATAACCAAAGACCGGCAAGGCACGCAGTATGGTCACGCCCGGTGTATCACGCGGTACGATGATCATTGATTGTTGCTTGTGGCGGTCAGGATTGCTTGGGTCGCTCTTACCCATGAAGATGAACACTTTGCAACGCGGATCATTGGCACCAGACGACCACCATTTACGACCATTGATGACATACTCATCGCCATCACGCACAATCGATGATTCGATATTGGTGGCATCAGATGACGCCACTGCCGGCTCTGTCATGGCAAAGCAGGAACGGATTTCACCACGTAGCAAGGGCTTCAGCCATTGTTCCTGATGTTCTGGTGTGCCGTAGCGGGCAAACACTTCCATATTGCCGGTATCAGGAGCCGAGCAATTGAATACCTCTGGTGCCCAGACAGCACGTCCCATGATTTCGCACAAGGGCGCATACTCCAGATTGGTCAAGCCTGCGCCGTGGCCAGATTCTGGCAGGAAGAGATTCCACAAACCGGCATCGCGTGCCTTGGCCTTAAGCTGTTCAACCACCTTGGTCGGTATCCATGCATTGCCTGCCTTGCGGTTGGCAGCTATCTCACCAAAGAAAGTTTTTTCATTTGGATAGATGTGCTCATCCATGAAGGCGATCAGGCGTGCCTGCAAATCTTTGACTTTGGGGCTGTATTGAAAATCCATTTTATTTCCTTTTTCCTGGTTGGTCCGGCTGGACATGTATATGTCCGATTTACTTTCTTTGCAGTTCAATATTGCGCGCCGTCAGCAATGCTGTTGCGCATAAAACTTCTTCGCCATTGCGAACAGAAAAAACCTCTGCGGCGCTGACTGTCAGCAATTTGCCGTGTGAAACCACACGCCCGCGCGCCCGCAGTTTTTCACCATCGGCAGGTGCGACTATCTTCAAATTACAATCAATGCTGGCATTGATCCAGCCTGCTGGTAACAGAGTGCCGGCGGCAGAAACTCCAGCAAAATCAGCGGCGGCAAAGATGGCGGTAGCCTGCATTTTTCCTGGTACGAAACTGAGTTCTTCCCGGTAGGCGATATCCAGTTCCACCTCGCCTGGTTCCACCTTCACAAACGCTATGCCCAGCCATTTCGCCATCGGCATGGCCAGCACCAGGTTCTTTAGCTGTATTGCGTAATCTGGATTGCTAGCCACATATGACGGTTTCATGATCGCGCCTTATCTTTGTGTCGCATTAACTGACCAGATAACCACCATCAACATTGATGCAGGCACCCGTGGTGTAGCTAGCTGCATTCGATGCCAGGTACAAGACCGTGCCCGCCATTTCATCTGGTTCGGCAATGCGTTTCATGGGTATGCGGGTCAGTGCTTTTTCGAGGATGACGGGATTGTGGAACAGGGCCGAGGCAAACTTGGTATCTGTCGCGCCTGGCAACAAGGCATTCACGCGCACACCCATGGGCGCACACTCTTGCGCGAAGGATTTGGTCATGGCGATGACAGCTGCCTTGGTGATGGAGTAAATCCCTTGCATGGCACCTGGCACCACACCATTGACGGAAGCCACATTGATGATGCTGCCACCGCCATTTTTTGCCATCAGTTTGGCACCTGCTGAAGACATGAAGAAATAGCCGCGTATATTGACATCCACCGTCTTCTGGAAGGCACTGACATCGGTCTCAGTGATATGCCCGAAGTGCGGGTTAGTGGCGGCATTATTGACCAGAATATCGAGCCTGCGGTGAGCGGCCATGATGTCGGCAAACAGAGCATCAATCTGCGACATTTCACCGATATGGCAAGCGCGTGCTTCTGCCCTGCCACCTGCAGCGACGATTGCCGCCACCACTGCTTCACAGGCTTCTGCCTTACGGCTGGAAACGATGACATAGGCACCGTTAGCAGCCAGGGTCTTGGCAACGGCTTCACCTATGCCACGGCTGGCCCCTGTGACCAGTGCAACCTTGCCCGTCAAATCAAACATTGCTGTCATCTCCTGCATCTCCTATTTCTCTCATTTTTCAAACGTATGTGATTGCTTTGGGATTGTTCAGCACTTCAAGGTGCGAAAAATTATTCAGGTAAGCCAGTGCCGGGCGCAATACGCCCTCTACGGTAGGCTGTAGATGAAAACGGGTGACCGCACTATTCACCAGCGACCAGTTGAGTTCGGCGAAGCGTGGATCAGGGAAACCCAGTACATGCTGGCATAGCGCCGAGATAGTGCCGCCAGAAGTGAACACGACGATGTTCTTGGCATCATCAGCAATTTCCAGTTGCTTGTGCATGGCGATGATGCAACGCTGGCGGAAAGCATTCCAGCTTTCTACATATTCAGCATCATGCTCACCAGACATCCAGCGGCTGATCGCCTGGGCAAAAATATCCTGGAAGGCTTGTTTGCCGTTCGGCGTATTCATCAGGAAATGCTTGACGGCTGCCGGATCATCAAAAGCTGGCACATGCCGCGCCAGGACTTCATGGTGGTTGTATTCATTAAAACCTGCATCGCAATGCCAGGCAGAGGTATCCAATGCATCAACATCCTGTTGCAGCATTTCAGACAGACAGGCTCGCGCAGTTTGCTGGTGCCGTGTAAGCGCGCCAGTGACCACTCTTGACACCTGCATATCACGCTCTGCCCACCAGCGGCCCAAGTGCCTTGCCTGCTGTTCGCCCAGTTCAGATAATTGGTCATAGTTCTGGTTGCCGAATGAAGCCTGCCCGTGCCTGACCAGATATAAAGCTGCCATTTGTTCCTCTGTGAGATATCACTTATAAATTGATGAACAAAGTGTAAGCCTGCGCCTATAATTGATCAAATGAATAGTTATTATCGGAATTAATTAATTTCATGCATTTATCTCGAGTCGATTTAAACCTGTTCACCGTCTTTGTTGCCATCTATACCGAAGGCAGCGTGACCCGTGCCAGCCAGCAACTGAACTTGACCCAGCCAGCCATCAGCCATGCACTGAACCGCCTGCGGCAATTGTTCAATGACCCACTGTTTGTACGTCAGGGGCAGATGATGGTTTCGACGCCGCTGGCGCGCAGCATCATAGAACCGGTGCGGCACGCCTTGCGCGGGCTGGAAGTGACGCTGACCGAGAACGAAAAGTTTGACCCCGCAATGGCCAGCAAGCAATTCAACCTGGCCTTACGTGACGTATTGGAATCCACCGCCCTGCCGCCGCTGATGGAAAGCATCACCCGGCAAGCGCCGCAAATCAATCTGGCAGCGATACAGGTGGAAAGGCGGGAACTCGTGAGTGAACTGGCGGCTGGCAGCCTTGATCTGGCGATTGACATGCTCTTGCCTCTGCCAAATGAGATACGTCGCCAGAAGGTGGTGCAAGGCAATACCGTTGTACTGGCTAGACGCGATCATCCCGTCATACAGGGCAAGCTGGATCTGGACACCTATATACAGGCCGAACACATACTGGCCAGCTCAAGACGTAAGGGCATGGGATTGGAAGATTTTGAACTGAGCCGCCTCGGCTTGCAAAGACGCATACGCCTGCGCTGTCAGCATTATTTTGCGGCTTGCAGGGTGGTCAGCCAGACTGATTTACTGCTGACCATGCCGGAAGGCTATGCACGCATCGCAAATGAACAATTTAACAATCAGATCTTGCCATTGCCAAGCTCCATGCCTTCATGGGATGTGTATTTGTACTGGCATCAAAATGTGGAAAATGATCCTGCTAATCGCTGGCTAAGACAGCAAGTGATAGAGGCGTTTCAAAACCAGACGGTGTGATGGTGCAAAGCAGACATGCACTGGATTAATCCAGTATCAAGCGTGGAACTTTACTTGCCAGCAGCCTTGGGCTCGTCTGGCAACAGGCAGGCATCGATAATTTGCAAATCATTATCTTTGGCAAAGCTGACGACAAAATGATAAGCCAGCGGCTCTATATCGCGTATTGCTTCATTGACCACAACAGAACGCACACCGTTCAACAATATCGGGCGTACATAGGGTGAATATTGCAGGTGTGAGTGCCTGCCACCGTCAGGGCTGAAACAAGACATGGCTCCGCACAGGCGCTCTGCCCAATCACTGGGGCGAAATTGTTTGCCATCACTGGTTAAACCCTGGATGAAAAACTCGCGGACTTGTTGCGTTTTTGTGGAATCGGCCATGTGCTCGGCTTGCTGAAGCAAGAGTGAATTAAGCTTAACATCATTATGTGACACCAAGCTTTCAATATACTTCCATATTATATCTTATAGAAGACTTGAATCAAAACCGGCGTTACTGATATATCTGGCTTTGATGTAAAGCAGGCAATCTTACCCAGCAACTCATTGAGCCAATATAGTTCATTTTGTCGTGTAGTAAAGAAAAGAGCGGGCCAGGACTTATTGATTGATCATCATATTGCGTGCGACATGTTTAAATTGACAGGTATGAATTGCCGTTATCAATGAACAAAACACAATTCAAAAAAATGTCCTTCATGCAGAAATAAATGAATTTTCCCAACTGAGAAGCAAGCTTGATCAGATGATTCTTACCCAGAAGTTTAGTGCCACATTAAACGGCATGCTCGCAACTGTTCAATATCGATCTGCACATGCCATTTTTTCGGCCTTTTCACTCTGTCAGATGCTTTATTATCTGTCTATTCTCATTCACCAACGCAATATGTGCCAAGCCATTGAAGCGATGACGTTTTAGGTCATCCTCTATTCCATCGCGCATAGCCAGGTTGACGCGCAACTTGTCTGCATCCATTTCGACCACTGCCTGCATATGTGCCAGCACGGATGCGCGATTGGGGCCAGCAATACTGAGCGCATAACGATGCAAGCTCGCATTCGGTATGATTTGCGCCCCCCAACTGGATTTGTACCACAGTATGCCATTGCCAAAAACGGGTGGCGTGATGCCCAGATTGATGGCAGGGTATCCTTGCTCCATACTCATGCTGAACATTTTGTAATACAGAAGCGCATTCAATTGGCGCATGCGCTCCTTGTCCGCATACACAGCAGGGTGCAGGCCTAGTTTATTGAAATAAGCGACACCAGAGATGCGCGGTTTGAGCAATAAAAACCCGCCCAGTCTCTGACCATTCTCCGATACAAAGACCAGGTGCGAGCGACCGGCCTGCGCATACATGTTTTCGGCAGTATCCAGATGCGCATGTTCGCCATGTCGTGTGCGCAAATAAGGTATCAACATCTGCTCATGAAATTCACGATAGTCGTCCAGGCTATGGCCTTCGTCAAAGCTGACATTGCTTTTCAATGCCTGTTGCACACTGCGCCGCACATTGCCCCGCAATTGCTTCATGAATCCTTCCATAGCGGCAGGCAGCGGCAAGATGGCCTCAAGGTAATCGGGTATTACTATTTCTGGCCGGGCTTGCCAGGGCAAATGCGGATACAAAACGACATCGGCTGAACCATACCGCTGGATTGCTGCACGCAAGCGTAGAGGCTGGAAACTTCCCAGTACTTCTTGCTGGTAACCTGGATTCAAAAAAGCGTCTGCCAGTAAATTGCTGGAGCCATAGAAAATCACATTCAGCGCTTGATCTGTATGAATCAAGCTGCCTGAAAATCGAGTGATGACCAATTCTGATCCGCGAAGTAGATCCAGGTAGTAACGCAGATATGTGCGCAATCCCAATAGCCATGCCTGCATAATAACCAGTAGCAAAAGTGTAGTTCAAATAAGATGCGAGCATTCAGGCTGGGATATGCCTGGTAGTGACAATCCTGTTCCATGAAAATTCACTGTACTTATATCCTTATGTCGCATTTAAAAAAGCTTGGTATAAATTTGACGCCTCACCCATTTTATTACATCGGATCCTGAAAAGTGAAACCCAGGCTCAATCAAATGCAGTGCCTTGCGTACTATCATGAATCGTTTCAGCAAGCACAATCATGCTCACGGTTTTGCCGCTATGTCCCGGCACGCAGCCTGGGCGTATGTGCTTTCGGCAAAAGCAAGATGTACAAGAACTTGTATTTTTTGACCAGGCTTAATAAGAGCAAGGGTATTAGCAATCCAGCCAGCAATGCCAGGCTGGCGTTCAGGTAGGCATATGAATTCCAGCGCGCCAGAAGGGCAAATACCTTCCACTCTATCCATGAGTGAAAAATCATGATGAATAAACTGCTGGTGCCCAGATAAGCCAGTAGCTTACCCAGCTTGCCCGCATATTGCAGGCAGGCCGATACTGACAAGGCCAGATAGATGCCCAGCAAGGCCTGGGCAGTCGCTATCCACCAAGTACCATACTCACGCATATTCAAATCTATGGTTTCATCAAAAAAGAAATGCAGGGCCGCAAACAAGAGTAGCGCCACGATAAACGCCCAGGGCAGGAAGCGAAAGCGCATGACATAGTCGTGCATCACATAGCCGAGCAAGATGAAAGCTGTGCTGATGCCAATCAGGTCCAGGCTCCATGGCAAGCCAGGAAAATCATGTTGACGGTTGCCCAGCCAGAGATGCAAGCTGGCGAATTGTTGAACATCCAATTGACTGCAAATGCGCGTCACAACGATCCCGGCGGCAAGCAGAATACTTATACAAACTACCGGCAGCAATAAGCCTGCATGCACGCGATTTGCCAGGTGCAAGACTGACCAGGCCAATAGCATGGCCAGGAACAAGTGTGGCAAATACCAGAGCGGCACCCACTCTATGGTATTGCCTGTCGCATACAGCATGCCCAGCACATAAGTATGGGCATCCACTCCAGACAAGACTATACGCGCCAGCCCCCAGGCTGACAACACGACAAAGAACGGCTTCAGTAAGGCATCGGCCTTAAAGACCAGAAAATCTCTGAAGGCAGTATCCTGATGCAGGACGGCCCCTGACAAAAAGAAGAACAGGGGCATGTGGAAGGAAAAGATGATACGAAACAACTCACCATGATTGTGAGCGATGATCCAGTTATGCCCAAAGACCACCAGGATGATACCCAGGCCTTTAGCAATATCAATACTGGTATTTCGCTCAGACATAAACCTCCATCAAGGCAATGCTGCTGAATTCAATCTGGTGCTACACATTCTATTAATGCTATTTTTGTACATCATAAGTCAGACTGGCATGCCAGTCTTGCGACAACAAAGAATGTACCGCCGCCGCAACTGGCACGCCACCGACCATAAGGCGATTGCGGGCCATGCACTCCAGTTGTGCATGGAGTTTCTTCGCCACCGCAATACTAGCCAGATTGCCTTCAGCCACCACGATTTCCATACGGTTAAAACCCAGTTCCCTGAACCCGGCATCCACCAGCAACCCTGCTGCCTTGCTGGCAATTCCCCGTCCCTGGCATGATTGTCTGACCCAATAACCGAGATTGCAATAATTATGCAATTTGCTGATCATGTTCAAGCCTGCACCGCCCAGCAAGTTTTTGCCATCTTCGCTGAAGATGCCAAACTCGTAGGCGCTACCTTCTTCACGTGCCTTGTCACAAGCAACAAACCAGTCGCGCGCATGGTCGCTATTGAAGTCTACATGACACCAGCCCATCCAGCGTCCAACGGTTTCTACCGATTCACGAACTACTGCAGCAAACAGATCCGCATCATCAAGTTCATAGGCGCGCAGGCACATGCCGGGGGCAATGATTTTCTTCATTCTTCTTTCGTTTTATTCAGCAAATTTTTTTTCCAAGCTTCAAACAGAATCTGGAAATCGTCCGGGTTGCCCGTATAGTGCAAGCAATCTTCATCCAGATGCAACCAGGGCTGGACGCTGCTGGTCCAGATATGGGCGACAGGTTGCAAACTGCTGGTATCGTTCAGTGTACCCGGTTTAATACTGATGATTTCTGTCTGGCCCAGGAGGCGATGAAACATGCGTGTGCCACAAGTTGGGCAAAAGCTGCATTCCATCTCACGTCCCGAAGGCATTTTTCGCACCCATAATTTGGGCTGACCGGTCTTTAGCTGCATCTGCTGCAGGCGTATCCAGAGTGCCATGCCAAAAGCACTGGAAGATTGGCGCTGGCAATCCTGGCAGTGGCAAGCAAATAAGGTCAGAGACTCGCCACTAACGCGGTACTGCACCTCACCACATTGGCACTGGCCTTCAAAGATTTCAGACATGATGATGTTCCTTGCATGCTGGATATTGCCATAACTTTCAGATTCTTCACAACAAAAAGGCTGGCACTGTATTGACAGGGCCAGCCTCTAAATTATATCCAGACTGCGAAAGACAGGAGCAGGAGCAGTAGCATCCATAACAGCAAGGCACGCCATACCAGGCCAACGGCGCTTTGTAATGCACGCGGTGAGGCTTCTGCCCCCGGCTGGCTTTCCAGATCCAGGCTGTCAACGTCAACCGCTGTTGCATCCGCTTGCAAGACCATGGCTTTTTCTTCTGGCTCACCCAGGCGCACACCAAGGGCACCACCACCAGCAGAGAGGATGATGCCTACCAGCTCATCCGACCAGCGATCGGCATAATTGCGCCAGGAGTAAACCGCATCTTCAAAATTGCCGACCACGGCAAAAGCGACAGCAGTGAGGCGGGCAGGTACCCAGTCTATCCAGTAAAAGACTTTGGCTGCATAGATACCAAATTCTTCATTTTTCATATGCTCAGGCTCGTTCCAGGCGCGCGACAGGTATTCTGCTGCGCGATACATGACGGCACAAGCCGGACCAACTGGCATGAGAAACCAGAAGAACACACCAAACACATTGCGGTGGGTAGCGATCAATGAACGTTCTACGGCAAGACGGGATATCTCTGACACTTCCATGCCGGTGGTGTCCAAATGCGTCCACTCAGCCAGATAGCGCCTGGCAGCATCTTCGTCACCAGAGCTTAATGCCAATTGTATCGAGGTGAAATAATGGCTATAGCGGCGGAAACCCAGTGTCAGATAAACGATGAGCACATTCCACAGCAAGGCTGCAATCGGGTTCAGGCGCAGGCACAGCCAATAAATCAGGGCAGTTGGTAGTGTCAGCGAGGCAATGACTATCCACCAGCCCAAGCGACCATGCTTGACCTTGCCTGCATTAAAGGATGCTTCGATTTTGTTAGCCAGCGTCTGGATTTGCGTATAGATAGGGTTATCTGCCCGCAAGGGCTTGAGCTGCTCAATCAACAGCGCCAACAGGATAGAAATAAAGGTCATGGTAGACTGGGCTTATGTTGCAGCGCAATGCTGCAAACAATCAATTTGCAAATGCGGCAAGTGTAAACCGATTTGCCCAGATTATGAAGCTTTGTTCTAGTGCTCTGAGTTATTAATTCATTCAATAACAAATCTGGAGAAATCGTCACGAGGCAAGGAGCAAAGCACAGCAAGGCTGGTGCCTTGCGCGCATTTGAGACGCAGTATCGTGGCGATTTTCGCCGGATTTGTTGTATAAATTAGTAACTCAGGGCACTATCGGCAAGAGTTTAGGGGTCATGCACGCAGGAAATGAAACAGATTGCGCAGCATGCCCGCCGTTGCACCCCAGATAAAATGCTGCTCGTATGGCATGGCATAAAAATGCCGTTTGCCTGCATTGTCAGGTAAATCAAAGCTGCGGCGCTGGTGATTTGTGCCATCCATCAGGAAGCTCAGCGGCACTTCAAAAACCGAGGCAACTTCCGAGGGATCGCTACGTACGGGAAAACCAGGCATGATCAATGAGACGATAGGGCTGACCTGGTAGCCTGTACCAGTTTTATATTCTGGCAGACTCCCCAGAATTTCAACATATTCGCGTTGCAGGCCTATCTCTTCTTCTGCTTCACGCAGGGCCGTGGTGACCGGATCAATATCTTCTTCCTCAAAACGCCCACCGGGAAAGCTGATTTGCCCGGGATGATGGTTCAGGTGTGCAGCCCGCTCAGTGAGAAGCACGGTCAGGCCGTCATCATGCATGACGATGGGTATCAAGACCGAGGCCAGCCTGAAAGGCAGGTTTTTGGAGAAAAAACTTTCATCGACAACTTCTGGCGTCCATTCATGCTGTTGCAAGAAGCGTTGGCGCAACCAGGCTGGTGAGAGATGTGCCGCAGGCACAGCCGCTTCTTCACCCAAGGAATGGATAGGGAAAGTCTGGGGGTCAAAAACCGGTTTACTCACAATGACAATTAACTTTATTGTTGGTCTGGCTATTTTTTGGCTGGCATCGCAGAAAGCATTTGTCGCCTATTTTCCAATAAAAAAAGGATGCCTAAGCATCCTTTTTCAATACTGCAAGACCAGATATTACTCTGCTTTTGCTGCAACAACTTTACGTGCTGGCAATTTCTCTTTGATACGAGCAGATTTACCAGAGCGTTCACGCAGATAGTACAGTTTTGCACGACGTACATCACCGCGACGTTTCACTTCGATAGAAGCGATCAGTGGGGAGTACAACTGGAATGTACGCTCAACGCCTTCGCCGGAAGAAATCTTACGGACGATGAAGTTGGAATTCAGACCGCGGTTACGACGGGAGATAACTACGCCTTCGTAAGCCTGTGCACGTTTGCGAGTACCTTCAACAACGTTGACGCTCACAACTACTGTATCACCTGGCGCAAAGTCAGGGATGCTCTTGCCGAGGCGAGCAATTTCTTCTTGCTCTAATTTTTGGATCAGATCCATTTTTTACTCCTAAGACCATCTTGCCGACGCTGCAGAATCTGGTTCTGGCTGATGCCCGGTAGAGGATGGGGTTTAACATGTGAATCATTGAAGATTCACGCTTAAATATTTCAGCTCAAGAGCTGAAAATTACTACAAACTACTTAAAAAATTTTCGTCGGCACGACTTAACAAGCCCGCCGCACGCGCTGCAATGATTAAATCCGGACGCTTTAACTGACTGGCTTCCAGTGCACGCTGACGTCGCCACTTTTCGATTTCAGCATGATTACCACCCATTAAGACGGCTGGCACAACCTGATCTTCAAAGACTTCTGGCCTGGTGTAATGCGGGCAATCCAGCAAACCATTGACAAAACTGTCCTGCACTGCCGAGGCATCATCGTGCAAGACGCCAGGGATTTGCCGTATGACAGCATCCATCAGGGCCATCGCTGGCAATTCACCGCCAGACAAGACGAAATCGCCGAGGCTGATTTCTTCGTCGACGTAATTATCCAGCAGACGCTGATCTACTGCCTCATACCTGCCACATAACAAAACCAGGCCCGGCGTTGCCGCCAGTTGCATGACCTTTTCATGTGTCAGTGGTTTGCCCTGTGGTGACAGATAAATCACTTTGGGCACCACTGCAGACAAAGCAGTCTGGCGTGCCTTGGCAGACTCGATTGCGGTCTGCAAGGGTTTTGCCAGCATCACCATACCCGGGCCACCGCCATAAGGCCGGTCATCCACGGTACGATGCCTGTCAGTCGTGAAATCACGCGGATTCCACAGCTTTAATTCGCATTTTTGTTGCTCGAAAGCCCGCCTCGTTACACCTGATTGTGTAATGGCAGCGAACATTTCGGGGAACAGCGTAATGACATCAAATTGCATGCTTATGCCTTCTGATTGCATCACGTTAATAATCACTACCCCAGTCGACCTGAATTTTGCCTGCTTTTTGATCGACTTCCTTGACGAAAGCTTCTACAAAAGGGATCAGGCGTTCGTGTTTCGCCAGTTCATTTTCAGGCACATCCGCTGCCGCCACCCGTAAAATCGGATGCGCACCATTGTCCATCAAATCCCTGACCACACCTAAATTCTCACCCTGAAGATTATCTACCTGCAAACCTATCAGATCGAGCCAATAGAATTCACCGGACGCCAAAGCAGGAAAATGTTTGCGAGAAATTTGTACAGTCGCACCTTTCAGTGCTTCTGCGGCATTTCTATCAGGCACACCCACCAGCCGCGCAACTACATCTTCCCCCTGGATTTTAACTTCCAGACGGTCAACATCACGCAACTCAGGCTTATCCAACCACCAGGTTTTTACTGACATCAATGCGTCAGCGTCAGCAGAATAAGGACGTATCCTCACCCAGCCGTGAATACCAAATGCTCCCGAGATATAGCCAACCAGGACCAGATCATCAGGAGCATGGACTGCAGCAGTCATGATACAGCTTGCAGCGATTAAGCTGCTGCTTTACCGGACTGAGCTACCAGGCGAGCAACTGCTGGAGACAATTGAGCACCAACGCCTTGCCAGTAAGCCAAGCGATCAGCTGCAACGCGTACTGTTTCTGCATTGCCAGTAGCTACTGGATTGTAGAAACCGATGCGCTCGATAAAGCGACCATCGCGACGATTACGGGAATCAGTTGCAACGATGTTGTAAAAAGGGCGCTTTTTTGCGCCACCACGAGCTAAACGAATAACGACCATAATATTTCCAAAAAATGTCTGAACGCGGAAAAAGCTGTAGATTATAGCCCGCTTCTTGAGCAAGTCGCAAGAACTATCCCACTTTTCCCATCCTGCACCCTGTTTTTATCTATCTGCGTGACAAATGCGACACACTTCACAGGCATAGCATACAATCACAGCTCCGACTTTGATGGTTTTAGCAATGACACTCACCGATAAAACACCGCATAAAAATAAAACCCTGGCAACTCTTCTGGCAGCCGTATTCGGCGCAATAGGCTTGCACCGTTTTTACCTGTACGGTAAAAAAGACAAATGGGGTTGGTTGCATTTCATGACACTGCCGCTTAGCATGACTATCCATTATTTCTATTTTGGCAAACCAGAAATAGTGCAATATGGTTTCTTGTTACTGTCTTTCCTGATCGCCATTCTGGAAGCGCTGGTGATCGGTTTAACACCGGATGAAAAATGGGATGCCCGTCACAATGGCAAATCCGGCAAAACCAGCGAATCCAACTGGCCGCTGGCAGTTTTGCTGGTACTGACATTGGGTGTGGGTGCTTTTTCACTGATTGCAGCCATCGCCCGTACTTTTGACCTTTTGTATACTGGTGGTGCTTACGGTTGAGAAGTTCATCTCAAGTTAACAAGCCACGATACTTCGTGGCTTTTTTATTCCCAAACAGATTAACGGTCTGCCTCCGTACCCACCACGTCTTTATAGGCATGCCAGGTAGCGTGACCTATGATGGGCATGATGACAAGAAAACCAATATTCCAGCTCATGAATCCCACGACGACACTGGCGATAATGATGGAAGACCAGACCATAGTGACAGGCACATTGATGAACAAGGCTACACAACTGATGATCATGGCGGTGATCGCATCGGTATCGCGATCCAGCATTAAAGGTATGGATACCCAGCTAATGGCAAATACCAGACTGGCAAAGACAAAGCCTATGCAAAGATAGACAGCCAGGAATTCAAGATTATTCAGAGAGAATAGCTGCGACAGGAAATGCTGCATGGTCGGCATGCCTTTGTTATAGAACAGGGCAAAAATCACCAGCGAAGCACGTGCCCAGACCATCATGATAACTGCCAGCACCAGCGCCAGCACGCCGATATTACTCCAGCGCCCGCGCATGGAAAAGACACTGCCCAACAAGCCGGAACGTACATTTTCAAGCCGGCGGCTGATGTCGTACAGTCCAAGAGCCAGCAAGGGGCCGACCAGCAGAAAGCCGCAAGTCAGGGCAGACAAATATTCAGGCGCATTGTTCAACACCAGTTGCAACAACAGACCCATGGCAGCAAAACAGACTCCATAAAAGATGCTGGAGCCACCAGATGCACGAAAGTCTTGCCAACCCAGTTTTAACCAAACAAAAGGCCGGAACATGCCCACCCTTCGCAGCGGTGGAAATGCCGCTTCATTGTCGATAACGGTCTTGATATCGGGCGGCGCACTATCCCCGCCCCTGCCTTGCGATTGATTTGCCATTCTGTCCCCATTTGTCTATGTCCGCTTCTTTGATGCGGATCAATATCCATCCTAAGTCAGTCTGGCATGAATGGCAAACTATCTCATGATTATTACTTCTTCATTAGCTTTTCACGCAAAAAATCATTAAGCTTGACCACCAACTCAGATGCCAGAGGCAAGGCTGGGTCACTATAAGACGCCATTTGCTGTGCCATGTCACCGTTGATAGTTTTTAATACATGATTCATATCCTGCACCAGCAAAATGCTGGCATCTGGACTGGCTAGTTTCAAGGCTGACAGTTGCTGGGTATCCACCTGTATATCCTTTGCGCCCTGAATCAAGAGAATGGGGCAAGTCAGCTTGCCTATTTCTTTTTCAGGCGTGTAATGAAACCAGGAAACAAGATAGGGCTGCACACTTTCGCGGTATAAAGAATTTAACTCTGGCGGAACTTCTTTGTAGATTTTCCCCGCTTGCAAAGACGTAAGAATCTCGTCATTTTTTGCCGCTAATGCCGGCGGCAATTTACCCTGCAATTGCTGACGTAATACATCAGCTGCATTTTTTGCCGGGCCAGCAATTGAGATAAGCGCTTTGACAGGCTCTTGCTGCGCAGCCAGCATGGCAATCAAGGAACCCTCGCTATGGCCCAGAATCGCCACATCAGAAAAACGTGCATCTGCCTTCAACAAGGTTAGCCAGGCCACTGCATCCTGCACATAGGTTTCAAAACGCAGTTCGGCTTCAGATGTTGCAGCGGCTTTGCTGGCGGCAACGCCACGCTTGTCAAAGCGTACTGAGGCAATCCCTGCTTGTGCCATGCTTTCTGCCAGCATTTTCAGAGAGTTATTCTTGCCTTTCAAGCCAGCTGAATTACCATCCCTGTCTGTGGGGCCTGACCCGGCGATGATCAAGACCACGGGCAATTTGCCTTTACTGGCTGGCAATTGCAGGCTACCGTCGATTTTCCCGGTAGCGCTGACAAGTACGATATTCTGATCATTGCCTGACTGATCGGTCGCCAGGCAGGGCATGCAAGTAAACAGGCCAGCCAACACGATGTTGGCAAATACGATAAGACGCATGCGCTTATTCCTCGTGATTCTTCAAAGCTATTTCTATACGACGGTCAGGTATCAGCCATATCATGGCCATCGCTACATACAGGGCCATCGATAGCAAGGGATACCAGAAAGCCAGAGGGATGGCGGTTGCGTACGTGATAGGCGAGAGCTTGCCCTTCCAGTCTGCACCTACGGCTTTTTTCAATAAAGAATCTTCACCCTGGGTGGCGATGATCTGTTGCTGCAAAATGAAATAAGCAATCGCTGCCATCAGCAAAACCACACCATACAAGGCTGCTGGTGCAGAAGCAAAATGATTTTCACCTACCCAACCAGAAGCAAATGGGATGAGCGACAGCCAGAACAACAAATGCAGATTGGCCCACAAAATGCCGCCCGTCACCTTGCGGCAGGTATGCAGCATGTGATGATGATTATTCCAGTAGATGCCAACGTAGACAAAGCTCAGGATGTAGCTCAGAAATACCGGCCATACAGGCAGCAGCGCGTCCAGCGTCCCGCCATGCGGTACTTTCATCTCCAGCACCATGATGGTGATCAATATCGCAATAACACCGTCGCTAAAGGCTTCCAGCCTGGTTTTTCCCATCATTATTTACCTCTCTTTATTTAATGTCCGATGATTTATTCTGATTGGCCTGACTGTCTAGTGCCAACAGCAAACTACTGCGATGAAAGCGCGATATCTCTTGCCAGGGTATCCCCGTCAGCGCCGACTCCAGTCCCCACAGCAAATTCAGGCTGGCGCGACTATCGTTTTGGCGCACCAGTAAAAACGCACCTACCGATCCAAGTTCCTGCAATTGTTCCACCGTCGTAATACCGACTTTGGCAAGCATCATTGCCGACTTGGGCCCTAAGCCCTTCTGTGCTGCGATAGCACCATTCTCAAACATGCAGCAAGCTCATACGTGGATCAGTCGACCGCCCGCGAATGACCAGTTTTCCCATGACGTTTCCTTGAAACAGACCATGATGTTCTCTGGGTTCATGCTCTTGTCAATAAGTCGCTTCATCAGGCTGTCCAATAATTTTTTCTTGACCTGTACACTGCGCCCAACCGACCAGAGGATTTCTATCAAGACGAAATCCTGATTTCTGCCTTTGTGCAGATCGGGATAATGCGTATCAAAACGGAAATTTTCCGCATCCAGTTCCAGTATGCGCTGAAATTTGTCTTTCTCAGGAACTCCCGCCTCTACCAAGGCGGCATGCACAGCATTCAAGACAGTCTCTTTAAAAAGCAGGGACTTGGGCTTGCAAACAGTGATAGTAACCAGGGGCATGATGTCTCCTTTTTACGCAAAAAGTAACATTGAAAATCCTGGCGCTATCTTAGCAAATTAATTAGCTCTTTTTAAAATCTGCCAAGCTTCCAGCCTGTTATTTTCGATCTTTCTGCATCGATTGCCAAAGTTTCGTCTTGCTTAACAAATCCTTACTTTAAGCAACTATACAAGCCTGCCATGGCAAAGGTATCATCGACAAATCGTTCCCGGACAAAAAGATTGCATGCCAGTTAAGTATCCCGCCATTTTCCATGCTTATGCTCGCGTTACAGCAATCGTGCTTTGTTTTTGCTCTCTGCCATCAGCAGTTCATGCCAAGACCGTGCTGCCTTTATTGCTGGCAGAAACTCGCACTGAAAATGGTGAAATTGCCCCCATACGGCCAGAAAATCAAAAAATCATCGCCTATTTTGAGCGCAGCATGGATGTGCAGTTTGATGTGCGCCGCTATCCCCTGCCGCGTGTCATAGAAAACATAGGCAAGGGTGAGGGCCTGGGTTTTGGCTTATCAAAAAGCAGTGAACGACTGAAAACCATGCGTTATTCAGAGCCGGTTTTCTCAGACTTTGTCTGGGTCGTCGTCAGGGACGACGCCACAATGCAATATTCAGGCATACAAGACTTGCAAGGGAAATCCGTGGGCATCGTCAGAGGCATACGCTTTGGCGACGAAATAGATAAAATGCGCAATGTCATCTTCAAGGTAGAAGAAGATCAGCCACAAACCAGTTCGCGCCTGAAGAAGCTCTTGTCCGGGCGCATGGATGTCATGCTGGTGAATTCACGCCTGCCCAATGCCAGGGATCTGGAGGCAGAACTCAATCTTTATCTGAATGAGAAAAACTTGCGCAGCGACACCCAGATGAATTTTGGCGTCAAGGTGTTTGCCAAGCCTTTGCTGGTTGACCCCATCCATTTTACTGCCAGCATCAATACCAGGGCAGAAGTCATCAACAAGATCAACGCAGCCATCATCAGGGGCAGGAAATCTGGTGATTTGCCTGCTCTCTGGAAAAATTAAGCAGGATCAACGCTGAGCAAAGTAAGCACATTGCCCTGATCCGGCCGGGCGGCTCCACTCAGCATATCATCATAGACTTGCCGCACTGCCGCCTCACCCTGTCCATGGATAACTTGCATCCATGGCTTTTCTGCGCTCATCACCGGCTGCATGAAGGCTTGCCAGGCCAGCGCCAGACGGGACTGCACGCCATTCGGCCCCCAGTCTGTCATGCGCTTTTTGATTTGTGCCGGTGCAAAGAACAGCGTGGGTTTGGCACCGGGCAGGTTGGATGCGCCGCTCAACTCTTCCCAGTGCGTGCCACCAACAGCACAGCTATACTTCATGTTGTCTTTAAAATGATGATGCAACTGGCTGCGCAATTGGCCATTGCCTGCCATATCAACATATACCACGGCTTGATCAGCACTTAATTCAGTCACTTGCCCGTAGCTGATGACTTCATCATAGATCGCCATATTCCGCACAAATTCCAGATTGCCTGCGGAAGTCAGGCCGATGATCTTGCAAGCTTTATCCTTGCGCAACGAGAGCATAAACGCCAGGCCATAAGCAGTTTTGCTGGATGCACTGGAGATCAGCACTGTCTGCGCGCCGAAGAACTGATTGTCATCAAGAAAATCATCAATCATGAAGGAAGTGATGAACAAGGGTCTCAACAAGACTTGTACGTCTTCTGATTCCTTGGTGTAGCCAGGGTCAGTACTGGTTCTGACATAGTGATTGTATAAACCATGCATGGCTTGCCTGTGCTCTGCTCCATCAACAAAACCGCCAGGCGCAACCCGCGTTGCCTGCACTGTCAGATGGGTAGCCATGGGATAGTAGCCATAGAAGCGTTCACCGACCTCAACTCCTTCGGCTTTCGATGCCAGCACGTCGCCAAAACCCCAGACCGGGATATTGCCCCAGCCTTCGTCTGTAGGAAAAAAGTTCCAGTAATGCATGGCTGTGCCAAAGGCCGCATAAGTCACGTTATTTGATGTAAAAGCAAAACGCTCCACTTGCAACACTACTTGCCCTTCTTGCAACTCTGCCTCTGCAGGCACATGCAGGGGTTTGAATCTGGATTCCAGTAAATCGCTTTTATTAACAATAAATTCTTTGGCTGGGTTTTTCATGGTCTCGTCGCTTTTTTGTTAAGGAATTTATACTCAAAATCTAGTATTGCATGATTCAGGAAAATTTTCCTGCCTTGCCAATATTTCCATAAAAACAAAACTCCTCGCGCACGGCCCCAGCCATTCGCGCCACGTTCCCTACCGTTCACGGCAAACTTCCTAGCCTCGTCGCATCTGCGTTGTGAGTAAAGCGTGCGCTCTTTAATCTCCTCCCTGTCGCAACACCAAACACGTTTGATACTTACAGGAGATTCATATGCGCACCCGTCACTTTACTATTGGAAAAAAATTTCTTTTGACAACTAGCCTGGCATTGCTGGTCAGCAGTCAGGCCATGGCATTTTCTGAGCCTGAGTTTAAGACTGCCTTCCAGCAATTCACGCAGTCTGGCAAAGGTGGTGAAGAAGCCACTGCGAATGCCTTCAATGAATTGCTCAAGCAAGACCCCACCAGCCCCTTGATCATGGCCTATGCAGGTGCCAGCACAGGCAAACTGGCAGTCACCACCATGTTCCCCTGGAAGAAAATGTCGTATGCAGAAGATGGCATGGCCATGCTGGAAAAAGCCCTGCAACTGGCGGCAGCCAATGAAAATGCCCAGGGTCATGGCAGCACGCCAGTGATACTGGAAGTCAAATTTGTCGCCGCAAGCACTTTCCTGGCAGTACCTGCCTTTATGAACCGTGGTCCGCGTGGTGCCAAGCTCTTGAATGAAGTGCTGGAACACAAACAATTCGACAAGGCAGAAACTGGCTTTCGTGGTTCTGTGCTGATGCGTGCAGCCAGCCTGGCGAATGAACAAAAACGCCCGGAGGATGCAAAGCGTTATCTGAATGAAGTGGTCAAACAAAATGCACCTCAGGCAGAAGCCGCCAAAGCCATGCTGAAAGGCATCCCATCATGAGCCTGGCACCTGCCATAGAACTGCATGCGGTTCATAAAACCTACAAATTGGGTGCTCACGTCGTCAAGGCATTGCAAGGTGTAGACCTGACACTGCAGCGCGGTGAATTGCTGGCCCTGACCGGCCCCTCCGGCAGCGGCAAGAGCACGATACTGAATCTGTGCGGCTTGATAGACCATGCTGATGCTGGCGATATCTTGCTGAATGGCGTCAACATCAAGCTATACAATGAAACGCAAAAGACACTACAAAGACGCGACACCATAGGTTTTATTTTTCAAAGCTTTAATCTGGTTCCCGTCATGACGGTGGCAGAAAATGTGGATTATCCGCTCTTCCTGACGGGCGTGCCAGCAGCAGAACGTCGCGAGCGGGTGGCCGCCCAATTGAAGGCAGTTGGCCTGCATGAACATGCCCAACATTTGCCTGATGCTCTCTCTGGCGGCCAGCGTCAAAGGGTGGCAATTGCCCGCGCCCTGATCAAACGCCCCAGTCTGGTGATTGCCGATGAACCCACAGCCAGCCTGGATTCACACACCGCCGACCAGGTGCTGGACCTGATGCGTGAACGAGGTCATGCCGAAGGCGTGGCCTTCATCATCGCCAGCCATGATAACCGCCTTACTAGTCGCAGTGACCGCATTGTGTCATTGCTGGATGGGAGATTGCAATGAAACTCAGCTGGCTCAAATTTGCCTTTTACAACACCCTGCGCAACCGCCGTCGTTCTGGCATCACCGTAGTCATCGCTGCGCTGGGCACAGCCGCGATCTTGCTGGCCGGTGGTTTTGCCTATTCGACTTATGAAGGTCTGGCGCAAATATCAGCACGCAGCACTGGTCACCTCATCATAGGCAAACCCCAGCACTTCACCAGTGACCAGGATGTTCCCCTGCAATATGGCCTGGAAAATGCGGCAGCGCTGCAAAGCAAGCTGCTGGCAGACCCGGCCGTGCGTTACGTCTTGCCGCGTATAGAATATAGCGGCCTGATCAGCAATGGCGACAAGTCCACCATCATGATGGCAGTTGGAATAGACCCAGATGCTGAGTTTTCGGTCAAAGGCCCTACTCTGACATTGAAAGAAGGTGAATTCCTGCAAACCGAGTCTGCAGAAGCTGAAATCGTATTGGGTGAAGCACTGGCACGCAGCCTGAAAGCCAAACCCGGCAGCAGCCTGACACTGATGGCCAGCACCACAGATGGTGCATTGAATGCAGTTGATGTCACCGTCAAGGGCCTGGTATCCACCGGTGTACCAGACCTGGATAAACGTCTGGTGTATTCAAATATCAAGACCGCACAAAAACTGTTGAATACCCAGCGCATTTCCAGCCTGGGAGTGTTCCTGAACTCCATGGATGCGACCCTGCCAGCGCAAGCCAGGCTGGAAAAAACCTTTCCTGAGCTGACAGTACAAAACTGGCTGGAACAAGCTTTCTTCTATAAATCTGTACGCGATTTGTATAACCGTATATTTGGTGCACTGGGTGCCATCATCAGTGTCATCGTGGTGTTCGTGGTTGCCAATGCCATGGCCATGGCCATCATAGAACGTACCCGTGAAGTCGGTACACTGCGCGCCATGGGCACTCTACCAGGTCAACTGATACGCAGTTTTTCATTTGAAGGAATGATACTGGGTGGCACAGGTGCCATAGTGGGCGCGGCCCTGGCGATCACGGTTGCCTTGCTGCTGACCATATTTCCGGTACAGATGCCACCACCACCGGGACGATCCAGCGGCTACCCATTACTGATCACGATTGATGCCGCCATGTATGCCATCACGGTATTCATGATGATTGCTTTGTCCATGCTGTCGTCAGCCTTAATCGCCCGCAAAACCCTGCGCCAACCTATCGTCGATGCACTGGCACATAACTAAGACAGGAACAAAAAATGAAAACAGCTATACACATCGCCACCTTGCTGCTGGCAGCTACCACAGGCCTTGCCAGGGCAGATGAAGTCAGTGACTACCTGAAAACGGCAGATCAATTCAGAGTCGGTACAGAAAACATGCAGGTAGAAACAGAGATCACCACCTTTGCCAAAGATGGCAGCAAGGAAAAGGAAAGAAACTACCTGGTGTTTTCGCAAGCCAATCATCAATCTCTGGTCTTGATGAAAAGCCCGGCAGAAAAAGGACAAAAAGTCTTGATGCTGGGTGATGATTTCTGGATGCTTTTGCCCGGCAGCCAGCGGCCTTTGCGCATCACACCTATGCAAAAATTGCTGGGGGACGCCTCTATCGGCGATATCGCCACCATGAGCTGGTCGCAAGATTACACAGGCAAGATAGTTGGTGAAGAAAAATGCAATGACAAGCCCTGCATACACCTGAGCCTGAATGCCGTCCGTAAGTCCGTCGCCTACCAGCGCATAGAACTGTGGCTGGGCAAGACCCGCCATGAGCCGATCAAGGCAGACTTATATGTGCAATCAGAAAAACTCGCCAAGCAGGCCAGCTTTGTCCTCGACAAACCGCAAGCACCAACTGCAGTGTCTGAAATGATCTTGCTGGATCAATTGAGCAGCCACAAAGAAACGCGCGTGCGCTATCTCAGCCGCAAGCAAAAGACCGTGCCTGAACAATGGCTGAACCCCATGTTTTTGGCCAAAAACCCCAGTCTGGAGTAGACATGGTTAATTTGAAAACCCCTGCCTTGGGTGCCCTGCTGACAGCCCTGCTCTGCACACCTGCTGTTGCCTTGGCTGAGGATGCAGACTTCAGCGGTCAGGTGCGCGGCCTGCTCAATAGCTATTCCAGCAATAGTGCCAGCAAGTTAGCAATTGCCAATCAACTCGCCCCTGGCTTGAGCAACAAGAATACACTATTGGGTGTAGTGGAAACCGAGTTGCGCGCCAGTGGCAAAGGCATTACTGCTGTCGCCACCTTGCAGGGGCAAATGAATGATGGCGGACGCACCCAGGCCACAGCATGGCTAAATGAACTCTATGGCAGCCTGGGTGATGGTGCATGGCAGTTCAGTGCTGGTAAAAAAACCATCGCCTGGGATGTTGGTTATGGTTTTCGCCCGAATGATGTGGTGGCACAGGAAAAACGTCGTTCGCTGATCAGCACCACGGTGATAGGCAAGCCTTTGGCAAGTCTGGAGTATTTCAACTCAAATACGTCTGTGTCCATGGTCTGGGTCAATCCCGGCCATGCAGCAACCACCGATGTGGCGGACGAGCAAGCCCTGGCAGCACGGATTTATCACCATAATGGCGGTGTGGATCTACATGGCTTTGGCCGTTATGGCCAAAAGAGCGGTGGCAGCCTGGGTGCTGCTGCATCCTGGGTCGCGACAGATGAAATGGAGGTACACGGCTCTTTGCGCTTCATGCAAAGAAACACAGGCTTGCGAATGAATGCAGATACCCCGCTGTTACAGCGCAACAGCCCATGGCAAAACAATACCCAAAATAATGTCGTACAGGCCATGCTGGGCGCGAACTATACGACAGAGTCACAGCACAGCTTTTTCATCGAAGCCTGGTGGGATGGCACCGCCTTGTCTGACCGCGATTGGCAAAACTGGAACAAGCGCAACCTGACTTTGCAGGGTAGCGTCAATTATTTGCCACAAATGCAGCAAGTGATTGGCTATAACCTGGCATGGCAAAACCAGGCATTGTCAGCCTCTGGCAATATCCGTCGCAAGAATGTGTTTGCACGCTGGAGCTGGCAAGAAAATGGCTGGCAACCTTCGCTGGATGTACTGTGGACCCCAGAAGACAATGGCCGCATCGTCACAGCAGCCCTGGGCTGGCAGGGTGACCGCATCAGTATCAATGGCGGTGTGCGTTTTTATGGCGGCCCCAGCAAGGCAATACTGGCGCAATTGCCAGACAGCAGAACAGCTTACATTTCTGCCACCTGGGCATTTTGAGTGTTGGGGTGCCTGGATTCAGCGATAATAGCGGCTTGTTCCAAGTTCACCGAAAGCTGCCCTATGTCGAAATCCCATGTTGATGCGAATTACCGTTTCATCGCTGCCAGCCAGGAAGTCAATACCCGCATCGCGCAAAGACATCAGGCGCTGGCCTTGTATGTGACCCTGGTGGTCAGCCTGCTGGCCGCACTGGTGGCCTTGAAGCCCGGCGAGCCTAGCAGCAAACTGCCCATCGAGTGGCTGGTGATGGGTTTTCCCGTGGCATCCATCTGCCTGACATTTTTGAATTACAAGGCAGAACGCTCGATCACGAATTTGCGCCATTTCCTTGCCACACTGGAAAGGCTGGAAGATGCCCACCTGCACCTGCCCAGCTATAACACTGACCCACGCTGGGCCAAGAGTGCCAACAAGGCCAGGCGCTTTCAGGATTACGCCTGTGCAGTACTGGTAGCCGCTGCCAACGCCATTGGTCTGGGTGCAGTTACCCATATCTACCCTGAGCGTATCGCCGCCAACCAGTTTGTCCTCTGGATCAGCGCCATCACAGCACTGGCATCTTTATTTATTTTGCTTGTCATGCCAGCCTGGAGTTATCGCCCTGACCGTGAACTGGAAAAGCAAACAATTGTGGAGGAAGACGTGAAGGACGTTAACAATAGTCCAGACCAAAAAGACTAGTTCCCCTCTATTCCATGGCCACGCGCACAGCGTTGCGCCCGGATAGTTTGGCTTCATAGAGCTTGGCATCCGCGCGCTGGAACCATGCTTCACCTTCTTCGTCAGCAATTTTCTTTGCCACGCCGATTGATACCGTGACAGGATAATCGCGTAACAATTGCGCTTTCTCGATCAGCGAGCGCAATTCTTCGGCAAAACGTGCTGCAGCAAAAACATCAGCACCCATGGCAACGATGACGAACTCTTCACCGCCATAACGGAAAAAACTGTCGGCAGTACGTATACGTGAGCGCAGCAGCGAGCAAAATTGTATCAAGACCTGGTCACCCACAGTATGACCAAACTGATCATTGATTTTCTTAAAATGATCAAGATCGAGTATCAGTATGCACGCATCTGTCTGGACCACATCCTTGGCGCAGAGGGTTTGCAGTTGTTTGTCAAAAGCACGGCGATTTCCAGCACCGGTTAAAAAATCTTTTTCGGCTTGCTGGTTCAATTCAAAATGCTGAAGGCTGGTACGGTCGGAAAAGATATAAGAAAACAAATTGACGAGCACCAGAGTCACGACCAGGCTGGACAAATCCAGTATCTGCATCGCACCATGCAATATCGCGATCAGACATAACAGTGATACGCTATTGATCAACAAGGCTTCTCTAGCCCTGAGTATGAAAAAGGCAGCAATCATGGTGGGATACACCCAGTACACGATAGGCACGCCTTTGACATAGATGGCGGCTAGCATGCCCAGCGAATAAAACACCGTGACAGCAATACCAGCAAGACGGACGCGCCGGGTACGCCAGACAAACACCATAATGCACAACATGCCAAGCACGATCAAGAGATCAACCGCTGCCATCAAAAAATTGCCCTGAAACAAGCGGACGATACCAAAGGGGAGAATGCTGGGTATACTCAAACCACACAGCATGAGCAAGACAACTTCTTCTTTTGAGCGTTTTAACAACATGCTTGCGTTCCTGGTCTTTGCTGGCCGTTGCTGACGATTGCTGGTAATTGAGTAGCAGCGCAGCTCAACAAGAATTGAGAGGCGGTTCAATGCCAGCCTAACTCAAGCTATAAGCAAATGTCCAACACTAAGCAACAAGCTTTGCAGGAAAAAAACAGTCTTACTAATTCACTACTGAAATTAGTTTATTTATCAGCAATATCAGGATCCAAAAGGGCATACATCCAAAAATTGCCGGGATTGCCACGCACCATGCGAAAAGCCCGCAAATAGCCCTCACGCTGGAAACCCATGCGTTCCAGCAATTGTATGGAAGGAGAATTACTGTCCAGCACGGTCGCTTGAATTCGGTTGTAGCCAGCTTGTTGAAACCCCCAGTCACAGAGCGCCATTGCAGCGGGCTGCATGATGCCCTTCCCCCAATATTCTGGTGCCAGATCATAGGCCAGCTCTGCACTGCGATTGATGTCCGAGATGGTATGAAAACCAACTGTGCCTATCAGCTTGTCATCTGAATGATTGACGATGGCAAGACGGATGGGCGAGTTAAGTTCCTTACTTTCATAGGCACCGAACTGTACAAGTAAATCGTCCTCATTGCGCAAATTCCAGCTAGTATGCCTGATCACATCCGGATTCTTGAGGTAACTGTACCAGGCATGTACATCGCTACGGCGTATATTGCGCAAGCCTATGTCTCTGATTGGAACTGTCGGTATTTTGTTTATCTGCATAAGATGTGTGCGAATGCTTATTGCCGGGCAATCAACTTGCGCACCACATCATTGAACATCTCTACCATCCGGGGATCAAACTGGCTTTCTATATTGGCATTGATCTCAGAAATCGCACTCAACAAACTACGCTTATAGCTACGATCTGAGCGTTCATTGGTGATAGAGCAAAAAGTATCCACTATCGCCAGCATACGCGCACCAGCATGTATCTCCTGCCCCTTCAATCCATTTGGATAGCCGTAACCGTCATACCGCTCATGGTGATCCAGTACAATGCGAGCAGCCTCGTCCCACCCACCAAAACGCAACAACATCTGGCTGCCAGTGACCACATGCTCTTGCACTATTTTCAGCTCTTCCCTGGACAAGCCCCCTTCTTTATTGAAAATGCTGTGCGGGATAAAGCTCATCCCGACGTCATGCATTAAGGAGGCTGCCTCCAATTGCCGTGCATCGACGGGGAAGCCCAAAGCTTCATTCAAAGACTGTGTCAGTTGAGCTGCCTGCTCACTGCGATTTTTTCTATAAATACTGAGGTGGTCGATTTGCTGCGCAAATCTGTGCATCATGAGCATGTCATCCTGCAACTCCAGCAGCACCTTCGGGGCTTTGCCGGAAGCCTCCTTGCTGCTGACTTTACCATCCAGCAAAGCAATCGCATCCTTGAATTGCTGCGGCTGAAAATCCTGATTGCCACTTTTTTGCAGGGCATCGCACAATTCATACAGTTTTTTGCGTCTGACATCGCTGGTGCTGCCGTTGGCAATCAAATCATTGAGCAAATCCTCGACTTCATCGATGGCCAGCAATAGAAACTCACCCAACTCCCGAAAATAAGGCGCTTGCTCTGCCCTCACTCTGGCGACGATCTCTTCAACACGGTGCAATAGCTCAACAAAGGGCGTCAATCCCACCATCTGGCAATTGCCTTTCAGCGAATGCATGGCGCGGAACAATCTGTGCACATACGCAGTACCACCATCATTATTGAGTTCTTTGACACAGGCTTCGGCTTCTTCGCAAGCTTCCCGCGTGCAGTCGACAAAGTCATCGATGATGGTACGCTCCATCCCCAAAAATTCAGGACAAGTGAAACTGTCAACGCTACTGGCTGTATTCATTTCTCAATGCCCCTGGTTGTCGTAGGTCAATATTGTTAAAAAATTATAGGATCAACTTCTGCAAAATATGCAGGTATATATGTAGATGAATAGGTAGATGTATAGGTAGCTGCCTATTTTTTTGCAGCTACCAGCTTGCCACCCAGATAATAGCGTGAAACATCATGTGCATCTGAATCGGTGTTCACGTCATAATTGCCAGCCACAAAACTGCTAGCATCGGCTGCTTCAAGCCAGATCACTTTGTTCAGGCTGGAATCTCTGTAGTAAACTCGTTTATTGTCTTTGAAATAAGCCCGTTCCAGCAATGTAAATGTAGCAGGATCAGCATCTGCAACAATTTGCAGGGGCTCAGGCGTACCAAAAAACACCACAAAAAGGTGCTGTCCATCTGTAGCATAGACAGCCAGATCCTGGTTTGACAACATGCGAAACTCCGCAGTAGAAACGCTTAGCCTGCAGACCTTGTCGAAAACAAATACCTGCTTATCATCCTTGGCGATATCGGGGCTTAGCAATTGAAAACTCACCGGATTCGCGCCCTGCAGCACTTGCCAGCCATAGTAGACTTGCTGGCTATCACTACCATAACGGCCACCCAAATGCCGGAATTCTGCAGGTTTGGCATCAGGCAGTTGGCGCCCCTCCAGATAAACATGGGCCTGGTCTTTCCAAAACAAGGAAGATCGCACGTCACCAGTCTGATTGTTTGGATTGCTGACACCAGTAAAGCTGGCGGCTTCGGCCCCAACTATCATCAGACCATCAAAATAAACATGCTTCTCATCAACGGCGTAGCGCGCATACTTCTCACCTATGGTCTTGAAGGTGGATCCCTGAGCGCCAGCGATACTCTTGCCATCGTAATATACCTTGTCTCCTTTCACAAAATAGCCGTTGCCCGAAATACCAGACACGACATTCATAATGAAGCGCGGATAACCAAACACCAGCGCCACCAACACCATCAGCACTACACTTGTTAGCAACGCCCGATCCGCAGAAATGCGAAAATAAGTCATCCCAAACAGCTTGTAACCGACAAAGATAATGACAGGGTAAAAGATAACCAGCAACAGAAATGCCAGATTGGATTTACTACTCTCTGAACCAGGCGCATCAAACAGCATCGGAGACATCATCATAAGCAAGGGCCATATCAGTAGGCCCAGGGTACTCAGAATATCCAGGAATAATTTCATTTTCACTTTCAAAGTCTTAGAGCCGCCTAACAACTCGTCATACGATAAATCTATCATCATTTTCAGAAAATGGCAGAAAAACACGCCTCTACCCTGAGTTTTTGGGGTACATCAACTTAAAAGCCCGACAATCACTAAGGATTGACGGGCTTTTAAGCTTGATTTTGACGATCTGACGTGTTTTTACTCTGCAAACACCTTGCTCGCAGGGATAATATTGACTGACTCAGCCTTGATGTTCAGCTTTCGCTTGCCAATGACCTGATCTTCATCCAGCAAGTCTTTAGGTTTGTCGGAATTGTATTTGATAGGCGAGAAGGCATCGGCGACCAATTTCTCTTTCAAATCAGCGGCGTCTTTGGCGATCATGACGACGGACAGATTTTCAGAACTCAGATGCTTTTTGATGGCAGCATTGACTTCATCCGCAGTCAGTGTCGCCAGCTTATCGCGCATCATTTTTGTGAACTCTGGCGTGCGATGCCATTGCGCATCGAGTGCATAACCGAGTTGCTGGTCCTGGGTGGCCGTCATCATGAAGACATTCTTCATGAGGTAGGCGCGGGTCATCTCGAACTGTTCTTTGCTCAAGCCTTGCTTGACCATTTTATCGAGTTCGGTAATTGCCACGCGCAAGGCCATGTGCGCATTTTCAGGTGCGACCGGACGTATCCAGATTTCAAAC
Organism: Undibacterium sp.; assembly: GCF_030683615.1. NCBI lineage: Bacteria > Pseudomonadati > Pseudomonadota > Betaproteobacteria > Burkholderiales > Oxalobacteraceae > Undibacterium > Undibacterium sp. The sequence continues at coordinate 8,103 of NZ_JAUXQE010000004.1, read as the reverse complement.
AACTGCGATTGACGGGCACGGTTGGCAGTTGGGAAGAACTGGAACATGCCACCAGGGAAGGCTTCAATATACGCATAATCACCATAGTTCATGCCACGTATTTCACGTATGCGCTGATACAGGTGGGATGAACTGGCCCTGTGTTCACCCAGCCAGGTCTTGGCGACCCATAGCGATACGAAGTCAGGATGAGCGCGCGTCACCGTGATAGGCAAACCCAAAGAAATTGCTGTTGCCCTGGTATTTTTTTCTATAATTTCTACATCCAGACCTTGCGTAGCCTTACCAGCTGGCGCAGCAATCGCCGGCAAGCCCTTGCCTGCTGGCAGCTTGGCGACAACCTGTTTAAGGGCATTCACCATCTCATCATTGACGTCACCCGAAATGCCAACATTAAGTGCGCCACTGGTATAAGCCTGCTTCCAGAATTGTTTGACGTCATCCAGGGTGATGGCTTCTATGCCTTTCAGCGTACCCAATACCGGATGGGCATAGGCAGAACCAGCAAAGACTTTGGTTTGCAGGCGTTCCTTGGCAAACTCTTCTTCATTGTTGTCTTTCAGATCAAGCAAGAGCGCATTCTTTTGCTCATCCTTGATACGGCGGAAGTCTTCTTCGCGGAAACCCGGTTCCAGCAATTGCGGCATGGCGATGCGCATATATTCTTGCCATTTATCCTTGTGCACGGAGCCAGTGAAGCTGGTCATTTCCTTGTCGGTCTGGGCTGAGAAGCTGGCCGCCATGGGGAACAGGGCTTTCTTGACTTCATCTATCTTGCGCTCTTTGGAACCGGCATTGTCTATCATCGCTGCCGTCATACGCGCCAGGCCTTCCTTGCCTGCCGGGTCTTGTGCAGAACCGGCATTGAATACCAGCTTGAAGCGTACCTGTGGCAATTTGGATGCCTGCACCAGCACATTGTATTTGCTGTAGTCAGGCTTTTCTATCAAGCTGGCCAATTTTGGCAGGGTTGCAATTTCAGCAGGCAAGGCATTGCTGGACAGCGTGCTGATTATCATGCCTTCATCGACCAGATATTTTTTCGCAGCAGCTTGCAAGTCGGCAGGTGTCAGGCTGTCGATGACTTGATAGAACTGATTCATGGTGGCATAGGAGCGCTTATAATGAACAAAACGCGCCAGCGTACCGGCAATCTGATCAGTATTATCGAGACTGCGTATCACGCCATATTTGAGCGCGGACTTGGCGTCGTCCAATTCCTTGCCAGACAAAGGTGCATGCGACAATACGGCGATTTTTTTCAATATCGCATCCCTGACATAAACCACATCTTCAGGCTTCTTGACGCGGGCAGCGATAGTCGCCAGACCGGGGTCTACGTTATCTGGCGTGTAATCAAATAACTGATCAACTTTTTGTTCATCCTGCTGCAAGCGTTTGTACAACTCCGAAGTCGCACCAAAAGACAGCGACAACAACATGCGCAGTGCAGCATGCTCCTTATTGGTGACTGAGAAGGCCGGTGCATGGAAAGACACTGTCACATAGGGCAGGGTCGAACTGGGCCAGGGCACGTGTTTGTAGTATGGACCATTTGCTGGCGGTTCTACAGGTACAGGCGCCTGCATTTTGCCACGCTGCCACTTGCCCCAGTATTTCTCTATCAGGGTGATGGTCGCCTTGGGATCGACATCGCCAGCAACAATCAGCGTTGTATATTCGGGCCTGTACCAGCGATCGAAGAATATTTTGGAGTAGGCAAACTGATTGGGCATGTCCTCAATATCCTTGAGGAAACCCATGGTGGTATGTTTGTAAGTATGCTTCTGGAAAGCCGTGTCACGCGTGACTTCGAACAACTTGCTGATAGGGTTGGCGCTATTTTTATTGTATTCACCCAGTACGGCGCGGGACTCTGTCTTGAAATCAGCTTCGCTATATGACAGATTCTGAAAGCGGTCAGCTTCTACCCGTAGTATGGTTTCCAGGTCTTCCTTGGAAAAAGTCGTGTGGTAGTTGGTCAGGTCATCACTGGTATAGGCATTTTGTCTGGCACCTGTGGCGGTCAGGATATCCTTGTACTTGTCTGCCGGAATTTCCTTGGTGCCACGGAACATCATGTGTTCGAAGAAGTGGGCAAAGCCCGATTTGCCTGGCTCAACTTCATTACGGGAACCAGTCTGCACCGGGATTTGCAAGGATACCAAATTTGGCAAACCAGTAGGCACGATGATGATTTTCAAGCCATTTGGCAAGAGCTTCTCGGTTGCCTGGAAAGGCAGCAAATCCTTGCCTGCCTGCGCCTTGCCAGCAGGCTTGTGTGCTGGCGTTGGTGTTTGTGCAGCCGCGCCCTGATTTTGTGCGAATGCTGGATAGACGATGCTGGCTAGCACCAGCGTCATGGCACAAGGTGCAAAAAATTCCATTGTATCCCCCGGTTAATAGATTTAAGCGATCTTATGAGTCTATGACTGCAAATACAAGAGCTAGTTCAGATTCTGAGGAAAGGTTCAAGGACAAAAAACAAAGCCCGGATACAATTTCCTGTATCCGGGCTTTGTCTGGTCCTGCTTATTAATTACATGCTTACTTCTTGCGTTGTGGTGGCAAATCTGTACAAACACCTTTGTACACCTCTGCCGCCATACCTATCGATTCACCCAGAGTAGGATGAGGATGGATGGTCTTGCCTATATCCACCGCATCTGCACCCATTTCAATCGCCAGGGCTATCTCGCCTATCATGTCACCAGCATGCGTGCCGACGATGCCACCACCGACGATGCGTTTGGTTTCTGCATCGAACAGCAACTTGGTGAAGCCTTCGTCACGGCCATTCGCCACTGCACGGCCAGAAGCTGCCCATGGAAAATGTCCTTTTTCGAGCTTGACGCCCTTGGCCTTGGCTTCATCTTCCGTCATACCTACCCATGCGACTTCAGGATCGGTGTAGGCGACGGATGGAATCACGCTGGCATCGAAGTAGGCTTTTTCACCGGAAGCGGCTTCTGCTGCCACATGGGCTTCATGCACGGCCTTGTGTGCCAGCATGGGTTGGCCAACCAGGTCCCCAATCGCAAAAATATGCGGCACATTGGTGCGCATTTGTTTGTCGACGTTAATGAAACCACGGTCAGTCACGGCAACGCCTGCCTTGTCGGCAGCAATCTTTTTACCGTTAGGGCTGCGGCCCACTGCAACCAGTACCAGGTCATAGACTTGTGGTGCAGGTGCAGTCCCGCCAGCTTCTGCCGCCTCGAAGGTGACCTTAATGCCTTCAGGCAGGGCTTCAATTGCAACCGTTTTGGTTTTCAACATGATGTTGTCAAAACGTTTTTCATTGAATTTTTGCCAGACCTTGACCATGTCACGGTCTGCTCCCTGCATCAGACCATCCAGCATTTCGACGACGTCAATGCGTGAACCCAGGGTGGAATACACAGTCGCCATTTCCAGACCGATAATGCCGCCACCGATGACCAGCATGCGTTTTGGTATTTGGCGCAATTCCAGCGCACCTGTGCTGTCAACAATGCGTGGGTCAGCCGGTACGAAAGGCAGGTTCACGACAGAAGAACCGGCAGCGATAATCGCCTGTTTGAACTGTACGGTCTTTTTGCTGCCATCCGCTGCAGTGACTTCGATGTGGTTAGGGCTGAGGAACTGGCCTACGCCCTGCACTACATTGACCTTGCGGGCTTTTGCCATGCCATTCAGGCCAGTCGTCATTTTCTTGATGACGCTTTCCTTGTAGCCGCGCAGTTTGTCGATATCGATTTCTGGCTTCGCGAATGTCACGCCATGTGCAGCCATTGATGCGGTTTCATCAATCACGGCAGCTACGTGCAACAGTGCCTTGGATGGGATACAACCTACATTCAGGCAGACACCACCCAGTGTTGAATAACGTTCGACCAGCACCGTATTCATGCCCAGATCAGCAGAACGGAAGGCAGCGGAGTAACCGCCAGGACCAGCGCCCAATACCATCATGTCGCATTCAACATCGACCTTGCCGGTGTAACCGGAAGCGATTGGCGCAGGGACGGCTGGAGCAGCAGCAGGTGCAGTTGCTGCTGGAGCGGCAACTGCAGGAGCAGACGCTGCCTGGCCTGCGGCTTCGACCAGCAACAGCAAGCTGCCTTCAGCAACCTTGTCGCCAACCTTGACCTTGATTTCTTTTACAGTACCGGCATGGCTGGATGGAATTTCCATACTGGCTTTGTCAGATTCGACAGTGATCAGCGACTGGTCAACCTTGATGCTGTCGCCAACCTTGACCATGACTTCGATGACTTCAACTTCCTTGAAATCACCAATATCAGGGACTTTGACTTCGACGATACCGACTGGTCCGGCAGGTGCTGCAGCCACAGGCGCGACGGTAGTGGGAGCTGCTGGTGCAGATGCAGGAGCAGTGGCAATTGCGGGAGCAGTCGCTGGTGCTGGACTTGCCGCAACACCTTCCGCTTCTATCACCAGCAACAAACTGCCTTCGGCAATCTTGTCACCGAGCTTGACTTTCAATTCCTTGATGACACCGGCGTGGCTGGACGGGATTTCCATGCTGGCCTTGTCGGATTCGACAGTCACCAGTGATTGATCAACCTTGATGGTGTCACCCACCTTGACCAGCAACTCTATGACTTCAACTTCCTTGAAATCACCGATATCGGGTACTTTGACTTCGATAGTGCTCATAGTCTGCTCTCCGTTCACAGCAAGGTTTTACGCAGATCAGCCAGGACATCAGCCAGATAAGCGGTGAACTTGGCAGCCATGGCACCATCAATGACGCGGTGGTCATACGACAGCGACAAAGGCAGCATCAGGCGTGGCTGGAATTGCTTGCCGTCCCAGACTGGTTTGATACTGGATTTGGACAAGCCCAAAATCGCCACTTCAGGCGCATTGATGATAGGCGTGAACGCCGTACCACCTATACCGCCTAGTGAAGATATGGTGAAGGTTGCGCCCTGCATGTCAGCAGGTTTCAGTTTGCCATCGCGTGCCTGGGCCGACAACTCGCCCATTTCAACCGCGATTTGCGACAGGGTTTTCTGGTCTGCGTTTTTAACGACAGGCACGACCAGGCCATTTGGCGTATCGGCAGCAAAACCGACGTTGTAGTACTGCTTCAGGATCAGGTTTTCACCTGTTGCATCGAGCGAAGAATTAAATGCCGGGAATTTTTTGAGTGCGGCAACGCTGGCCTTGATGACAAAAGCCAGCATCGTCAGTTTGACGCCGGATTTGACCAGGGCTTCATTCGAAGATTTACGGAACTCTTCAAGATCGCTGATATCAGCCTCATCAAATTGCGTGACATGCGGGATCATGACCCAGTTGCGATGCAGATTGGGGCCGCTGAGTTTTTTGATGCGTGACAAAGGCGAAGTCGTGGTCGCGCCAAACTTGCTGAAGTCCAGCGATGGCCATGGCAATACATCAAGACCGACACCACTGCCATTTTTTGCCGGAGCAGAAACCGCAGCAACAGCAGTACCACCCGCCATAATGCCCTTGACGAAGTTTTGTACATCTTCTTGCGTGATACGGCCTTTTTGACCGGAACCGGCCACGCGACTCAGATCTACACCCAGTTCACGCGCAAATTTGCGTATCGATGGTGAGGCATGGGCCTTGCCTGAGCTGGCTGTTGCTACAGGAGCAGCTGGTGCTGCTGCCGCTACTGGAGCAGGTGCAGGAGATGCTACAGGTGCTGGAGCTGGCGTTGCAGCTACTGGCGCTGGTGATGCTGCCGGAGCAGCCACAGGTGCCGTCGCTGGCGCTGCAGCACTTGCCGCAGCATCCACCACGACCAGCAAGGAACCTTCAGCTACCTTGTCACCAACCTTGACTTTAATTTCTGTGACCACACCAGCATGGCTGGATGGAATCTCCATGCTGGCTTTATCTGACTCTACGGTGATCAGTGACTGATCCACCTTGATGGTGTCGCCGACTTTAACCATCAGCTCAATGACTTCAACTTCCTTGAAATCACCAATATCCGGTACTTTGACTTCTACGCTACTCATAGTTTTCTCCATTGTCGCCCAGTGCAATCACAGGGCGGTTGGGGTGAAGCCAGTTTTTACTCTGGCTTCACGCTCATCCTGCCCCTCCCTACAAATGAAGGGAGCAGGAAATGTTAGTGGGTGTCAGACGTAAAATTACACAGTAACCGGATTAGGTTTATCTGCATTGATACCGTACTTGGCAATCGCCTGCGCCACCACGGATGCAGACAATGCACCTTCATCAGCCAGTGTCTTCAACGCAGCGATGACGACGAAGTAACGGTTGACTTCAAAGAATTCACGCAGTTTGGCGCGGGAATCAGAACGGCCAAAACCATCTGTACCCAAGACCTTGTAGCTGCGGTTTTTTGGTATGAAGGCACGTACCTGTTCAGCAAAGGTGCGCATATAGTCCGTTGCGACGACGATAGGGCCAGCCGTGTCTTTCAGGCATTGAGCGATGTAAGGCACGCGTGGTTCTGCGGTCGGGTGCAGCATGTTCCAGCGCTCAGCATCCTGGCCATCACGTGCCAGCAAGGTGAAGGACGGTGCAGACCAGACATCAGAAGCAATACCCCAGTCATTTTGCAACAATTCAGCACCGGCAATCACTTCACGCAAGATAGTGCCTGAGCCCATCAGTTGCACGCGGTGCTTGGTGGTTTGCTCGGATTTTTGCAACTGGTACAGACCCTTGATGATGCCCTCTTCCTGACCTGCCTTCAAACCTGGGTGGCTATAGTTTTCATTCATCAGGGTAATGTAGTAGAACACATCTTCCTGATCGGTCACCATGCGGCGCAGGCCGTCATGCATGATGACTGCCACTTCATGCGCGAAGGTCGGGTCGTAAGGAATACAGTTGGGGATGGTGGAAGCCAATACATGGCTGTGACCATCTTCATGCTGCAAACCTTCGCCATTCAATGTCGTACGGCCAGCAGTACCACCCAGCAAGAAGCCGCGTGCACGCATGTCACCAGCAGCCCAGGCCAGATCACCAATACGTTGCAGGCCGAACATCGAGTAATAGGTATAGAACGGGATCATGACGCGGTTATTGGTCGAGTAGGAAGTCGCGGCAGCGATCCATGAACTCATGCCACCAGCTTCATTGATACCCTCTTGCAAAATCTGACCGGCTTTGTCTTCGCGGTAGTACATGACCTGATCTTTATCGACAGGTTCATACAACTGACCGACCTGGCTGAAGATACCGATCTGACGGAACAGGCCTTCCATACCAAATGTACGGGATTCATCGACCATGATAGGCACCACGCGCTGACCCAGGCTGGCATCGCGCAACAAGGCAGTCAGGATACGGACATAAGCAGCAGTCGTGGAAATTTCACGGCCTTCTGCCGTTGGTTCCAGCATGGCCTGGAAGGCTGTCAGTTCAGGCACCACCAAAGCCTCGTCGGCTTTTTGACGACGTTGTGGCAAATAACCACCAAGCTCTTTACGGCGCGCATGCAGGTATTGCATTTCTGGCGTGTCGTCAGCCGGTTTGAAGAACGGGATGGCTGGCAATTCAGCGTCAGCAATCGGCAACTGGAAGCGGTCACGCATGGCCTTGATGGCTTCGTCATCAAGCTTCTTGGTGTTGTGCGCAGTGTTGCGTGCTTCGCCGGATTTGCCAAAGCCAAAGCCCTTGATACTCTTCGCCAGGATGACAGTAGGCTGGCCCTTGTTTTCCTGGGCGACTTTGAACGCAGCATAAATCTTGTGTGGGTCATGGCCACCACGGGTCAGACGCCAGATGTCGTCATCCGACATTTTGCTGACCATTTCCAGCAATTTTGGATGCTTGCCAAAGAAGTTGGCGCGTACATAGGCACCATCCTTGGCTTTGTAGTTCTGGTATTCGCCATCGACAGTTTCCATCATCACTTTTTGCAGGATGCCGTCTTTGTCTTTCGCCAGCAATTCATCCCAGCCGCTGCCCCAGATGACTTTGACGACATTCCAGCCTGCGCCACGGAAATCTGATTCCAGTTCCTGAATGATCTTGCCATTGCCACGTACCGGGCCATCCAGACGTTGCAGGTTACAGTTAACGACCATGACCAGGTTGTCCAGCTGCTCACGCCCGGCCATGCCGATCGCGCCCATGGAT
>NZ_JAUXQE010000031.1:0-10464 GCF_030683615.1 Undibacterium sp. | reverse complement strand
CTGTCGTTGTCATCCGCCTCAAAGATGTCCTAAGCAGAACCGGGCTGTCACGCTCTGCGGTGTACGACCGCCTGGACCCGGACTCAAAACGGCATGACCCATCGTTTCCATCACAGATTCGACTCGGTGCAAGTGGGCGCGCCGTTGGGTGGATTTCAAATGAGTTGGACGGTTGGTTGCAGTTACAAGTCACTTCCCGTCATACAGCAAAACCAGGAGGCCGTAAATTATGAGAAGCATCAACAGGTATCCGTATTACGTCGAAACGGATTGGAAAGCGCCAGCAGAATTATTCACTGATCCGAACGAATATCGACAACATATCGAGTATTTCACAAAATGCTTAATTATTGATGCCGGAGCTCATTTTTCTGCGAATCAGGATAGGCGTATAAAAAAGATAGCACTGCATGCATCTTTTTCAGGTGCATACTTAATAAACACCTTGTTAAATCCACTGGTGACTAACAAACAAATTAGCTACCAAACCGAAAGAAATCCTTATGTAAAAATCACACTGAAAATCATAGAGTTGTTCGAATTGGAAAAATTTCCACTAGAACTTAAATATATGACAAACTCTGAGCTTTTAAGATGGGTTGAGGTGCTGAACAATTGCGTAGAAAAAATTCGATATGAGGTTAATGATCCGGACATGCAAGAAAAAATAGCAGACCTCCAGAAACGCGAGTCCATCAACTACACCAATCTACTCAACCAGACCACATCAATATACCAAAAAAGAACCAAATTTTCCTTATTTTTTGCCAATTTTATTTCGCATGATTATCACCCTGACGTACCAACCCACAGCGATAATCCACATGTAGATTATAAAAAAACAATTGGTGTTATTGAGTCGATGATAAAGTCTTTCACAAGCGGATCGTGGTCTCATTCCTATATTGATAGTGCCTGGAAGATAAACTATTTTTATCGAGATCGCCTCTGCTTTGACATTTTAATTTTTCTAGATGATACCAATGGCGACGGTGATGAATCTATACAAGAATCGCTTGCGAATTACTGGCGTGAAGAAACTGGTGGCATCGGACGGTTTACGGGATCGAGTCTTCGTGGCAATGTTCTCATTCCAATTGGTGAAAAATTTATCAACGATCCAAGTGTTATGGCAGTTGTAAAGGAAATGACGAGTCTGACACACAGCGTTTTAGAGATGGCGAATGGCCAAGGAGGCACGCAAGGTATTAGATCGCACTATTCAGACCCGATGGAAATCTAAACAGCACCGCACCCCTTTCTGCTCGCTACATGCGAGCGACAGGTAGTGCCCTGCTACTGTTTAAAAGCTGACTCAGGTCTAGCGAAAGAATTGAATCGCCGTGACACACGACACTCTCGAAAAAATAGGCATAAATTTCATCTACTCAAAATTACCAATTTATGTTGACCGGTGATTGACCAATCAAAAATTGATTTCAATGAACCACGCCGCCCCAAAAAATGTACCCATTCAGCTTCATAACTCCGCACACGAATATCTTCAGTCATGAAAAAAATATTACAAAGAAAGCACATTGCAAATACTAAAAACGCCTTAATGAAGTTTAATTTCAAAAATCATTCTTATATTGGATATAAATGTTATTACTAATTTAAATAAATAATTGTTATTAAAAATTAATTGCTAATATAAAATACTAATATAGCAATCTAAAATTAAATATTATCGAAATAAAACAACACCACACCATCATCATACATTCATACAACACAAATTAAATTTATATTTAACACCCTATGACTACGCAAGGAATAATTGAAGACCTCGATGATCTAACATCCAATCGTATCTACAAGGATATTGTCCACCAAGCAGCAGTGTTTAAAATAAAGATCGACGAGAAGATCAACACAACCATAAACCTCGACAATACACCAACTCTCAGTCCGATCGAAAAATTTGTCGAACTGATCAGATCAACCAATCACATTGGATACACGCGAAAAGAAGTTTCATCAAATGGCGGAGTACAGTCAGTAATTTTCAAAGCCGAAAAATTAAGTATCTATTTTACCAATATAAAATCATACATCAGCACTGTGTATAGTTACGATGATGTTTACATTTACAGTGAAAATGTCACTCTTTTCTTGGAGTGCTGCAAGGAGCTAGAACTCTCACCAAACCAATTTAACAAACCTGAATTCTTTTACAACGCTAACAAGAGGCATGAGGCCGAACTTTACAACGACCTCATCACACTCATTCGGGTCAAATCAAAAACGGAGACGTTCAGAAAGAAATTAAGCAATCGAAAATCAAACTCAGTCAGAATGCAAAAGCGACTCACTGAGTACGTGAAAGAGTTGTTTTCGGTCCACTCAAGATTACTGGTGATTAGATTGGATTTAGGGTATTACGCTACAGCCGATAAAGATGGCATTATTCAAAGCACAGTAACTATTGAGCAGGTAAGAAATGATTTTAATAAGTTGTTTAATAACCGAAGGCACAACAAAATTTTTGAACACATGGTTGGGTATATTTCTAAACTTGAATATGGGGGCAAGAAAGGTTTTCACTACCATCTAATTTTATTTTTCCTGGGTTCGCGCGTCCATAAAGATACTTATCTTGGAAATCAGATTGGAGAATACTGGAGCAATGTCATTACCGCAGGAACTGGATCGTATTTCAACTGCAACGCTTCTAAGAAGAAATATGCCCACTTAGGAATTGGGATGATCAATGCGGAATCAGAAATGGATGCAGGACTACGATCTAATTTATTTAACTATGTGATTCGTTACCTTACCAAGACTGAGCAGTATCTAAAGGTCAAACTGGGAGAGAAAGACAGGGTTTTTAGCACTGGAGGTCCACCTAAGAGGAAGAGCAATGCGGGTAGGCCTCGTGATTCAGTTCGCGATGCTCGGGCGTTAGCTCATCAGCTGGCTACCACTCCAGAGCCATTTGACTTTGGCGGCTAGCCCCTGCATGTTGTTTAACCAACCATGGCATCCACTACCGACAAAGACGTGAATGGCAGCACTCTGGCTTCTTTCAATATAAAGCTTGGCTTCACTCTGAGATACCACTTGCCTATACAACTGCCATTTTTAAAAATCAAGAATATGAGAAAAATAATCAATACTCAAAAAAATTGCTTATGTCACGGTTCACATGACGATCAGGGAGGCAGAAAAATCAGGGATTTCACACTCCCAATTGGGAAAGAAAAATATGAAATAAAAATAATTTCCAATGTGCATACCTATGACTTTCACGTCGTTGCCATCCGTGCAGAAAAAGATACTCCTCAATTTTTTTATACGATTGGTCTGTACTACCAATATCAGCATCCTGAACTCTTGATCATGGGGATGGAAGTCAATGATGCACATGCCATTTTGATGAACGCTCATGAGCTCATTAAGAACGGTGGAACCATTGCACCTTGGACGACTTCAGAGACACTTTCAATCATGCCCCTCAAGGCGGTCCCCATCCATGTGAGCGACTACAAACAATTTCTTGGATTTGGCATGTGGTTTTACAGGTCACTTCAAGGTTCGCGACCAGATTCATTCCCGGCTATTCAACTTGTAGCGTCTGATTTGCCAAGAGATCCAGGTGTGAATGCACAAATTCGTTTATCGGCATGAATCTGATGCAATTTCTATTGACATCTATCGCGTCTGGCTTTCGCCGACTTTATGGGACACCGAGAAGCCGAGGATATTGACCAAGACATGTTTTATTTATCAACCTGAAACTAGATTTTCAGCATCAGGGCGTCGCACTTGGCCCGCGTCAAAGCAACGTAAATCAACTTTCGTTGGCTATCAGTGTCCAGTGGATTCCCAAAGAATGAGGCCGGTGCAACCACTATCACGCGGTCAAACTCTAGTCCTTTGGCTCGGTGCATGGTCGCAAAGTGAATGCAAGTAGCCTCTCTGCCTACATTTTGGTTCGCATCAATCACCGAGGTTTTGAATCCAGCTGCCGCAAACTGCTTGGCAAAAGCCTCACGCAACGACCGGTTACTGGCAATCACGCAGGTACTGCCTGAACGCCCTTGTTCATCCTGCCTTTGCCATGATTTGGCGCTGTCAATGGCAAGTGTGATTGCAGCCTCTATGCTTTCAACATCGACGACTCCAGGAACTGGTCCATGCGACAGTGACTTATAGCGGCGCGTTTCATCATGTCCTTCATCCAGGTCATCTACGTCACATCCCTCAAGCATTGCCACCGCGAGTCGGCGAATTTCATCGGTGGTACGGTAATTCAGGTACAGCTTGCGAGATCGACCTCGAATGTCAATTCCACATTTGCTCATGGCGGCGCGGTGGCGACTGTAAATGCGTTGATGTCCATCACCTACAAAAAACAAATCATTCGATTCACGCGGCATCATTGCGCGCAACAGTTTCAACGCCTGCGGTCCGAAATCTTGTGTTTCATCAATCACAATTGCGCTGTATGGCAATGCCGGGGTTTGGCTTTCGGATTCCTGCTGCAGAACGTTTGCAATGTCTCTGTAAGCATCGTCCACCTCCTTGAGCTTGCGGGAGGTCAACTGACCTCGGTACTCTTCAAAAACGGGCCAGATCGCATCTCGTTTGGCCCGACTCAGAATCACACCTCGACCGGTTCTGCGAGCAGCCCGGTATTCATCGCGCGTTGTGACACCCTGTGCCAAGATCACCTGCTCAAATTCCTGCTCATAAAAAGTTGTTGGCAAATCAATGGATGCATCTTTTACGGCCAATGCGGATTGCCAAGCTTGCAAGGCACCGTCCTGACTTCGGTCGTAAACAATTTTGTGCTCCAGCTTGCGCGAACGCATGAACCCATGAACCCATGCGTCGAGGTTGCGCACTTCAATCTTGGCCATCGTGTTGGGTGAGCACAGTGTTTTCAAGTTGTCTTCGATGTCCAGTGCGAGGTTTTTGGTAAACGTGGTGAACAGAACTTTTTTGCCATCCGGTGTCCGGTTTTCAGCCAGCCACTTCGCACGGTGCATGGCCACCACCGTTTTACCGGTGCCAGCACCACCCAAAATCCGCACCGGGCCACTGCGGTCACCGCCGGCCAATTTATGTTGCGTAGGGTGCAAAAAAATGCGCCATTGGGCCAAAGGGGCATTCATGATGGCCAACATCGCTTCATCGTCATCAACGATCACGAACCGGGACTGCGATTCCGGGGTGGTTAAAGCAGTTATGAAGTCAGTGGTGTCGATGGCACGATCAATACGGGTTTCGCGTGATGTCAAGACCTGATCAATCGTGTCTCCTGCCGCCACCAAGAAAAGGCCCTCATATGCCTCCACCGGCAAACTGGCCTGCAGACCATCCAACTCATCCTCCGTTTGAATTCCCTGCACTCGACCAATCCAATCCTCTGGCACACCGATGCTCATCAGCTGACGATCGGAAAGGGTCGCAAAGAGTGGAGGCTTGATTGTGGCTAATACCTGCTGTGATGAAACTCCAGTGAGCTTCACAGCAGACGCAATCGGCGCGCTTGTTTCAGTCGGATCAACTCTAGGTGGTGCTGCCACCTCTTCCAGAAAAACAATTTGCATCGCTCCGGTCACTGGATTGATGGCAATTTTGCGACGCTCAGCCCAGCGATAGGCTTCATCGTGGTGATCCACATGCAGCAAAACGTACACATCACCTCTGTCTGGCTTGAAAATAATGCCTCGCCAATCCAAGTCAAGACGGACAGACTTCAGGTTCGGGTCGCGGGCTGCATTGATTTTTTCATAATTGATACCCGGGCTTTTGGGGTCAGCTTGAAATTTCACCGCCCATTTCAGGACCTTGGATTGAGCACCAGATGGCAACTTGGCCAATTGAAATAGAAAGTCCTGAGACAGTGCCACTTTGGGTTTCAAGCTCATGTTGTCACGTCCTCATTTAATTTATGAAACCCTGCCATACCCAGCTTCGAAGCCACAGCCCCAGGCCAGCCGGCACCATCGACCATTGCAGTATTCTCATCGAGCACCAGCACTTGCCAACCCGCAGTGACCCAGGCATCTGCCAAGTCAGCTTGGTCAAAAGTGAGAAGTACAACATGATTGGCAAGCCACGCCATTTCCGCCTCGGCAACCACAGTGCCCCGATCATCAGCTAATTCATGCCCGATAACCGGAGGATGTGCGCCCAGAATTGCCAATTCACGCAAGCCCGATTTCAGCGCATCCAGGGTCAAGTTCAGCAACTCCGACCATTCTTGTGATAGAGCCGTTTGATCTGGAGACTCAGCAGATGCACCCACCTTTGGTGCCGCCTTCAGCATCTCTAAATCACCAGCCTGGATGCCGCTGGTTGTTGCCATCACCATTGCAGGCAAGGTTTGCAGCGTATTGAACAGCGCAAGCCATCTGCGCCAGTGCAAATGCGGCATTTGTTCAGTTTGATCTAACAGATCATCAAGCACAAGCACGCCAGGACTGGTCAGACACTCCATCTTGCCCTGTGCCCAAGCCAGCGGCCACGAGAAAGCGATCGCTGGATATGAATCCTTGCGTGACAAACTGGGCGCAAAACCTTTGCCTGGAGACTGCAACCATGTTGGCAATTGCTGCATCCAGCCCGCCATATCGAATTGAACCTGCTGCAACTCACCTGAGGTGGACGGGACCATCAAAAAGCCAAGCCAAAGTGCGTTGCTCTGCATTTGGTCCACAACAGCATCAATTTCACTGGCCACCGCAACAGAATTGGCCAACCAGTTCAATAACTGAAATACGGACTGATGTGCAAATGCATTCTGGCCAACTCTAGGCATAGTAGGTGGGGCCTTGGATCCATCATGGCGATTGGCTGTAACCAGAGGCGAGTCAAGATCCGTCCCGGTAACACCAGACAATGCAGCCTTCACATCGTCATGGGTAACCGACCAGACCCAAAATTTACCGCTGGCGACCAAAGCCGAACGCTTTAAGGCATCTTCGCGCAAAGAATGCTGGTGATAGGCCCAGCCATCACAGAACACAGCAATGGGCTTGCGAACAGACCCACCCTGCCATGGCCAGATCACAAAGTCCGGCTTGCTGGCCACCGCAACCCCTTCAGATGGGCCTAAATTACACTGGGGCTCAATACGATAACGCTGACCCGAAACTTCGAGAACGAAACCGGATTTACCGTTGACGATGTCTTGCACCAACTTCACTAGAGGCAAGCCATTGGCACCGCTCATCCGGCGCAGGCTTTCTATAAACCGGCTTTCCAGCACCGAATCAAAACTCGGGTTGATGAAAATATCGGAAATGGTGGCTACTTTTTCAAGCTGGTCCAAGGATGCCACCAACTCAGTCAACACCTCTTTGCCCCGGTCACGTGACACCAGATGCATGTTGCGACCCAGGCGGTACTGGTAGACACAACGGTAACAGCCATCTTTCTCGGGATCTTCATTGCAGGAACATTTGCTGATGCTTTCCAACGCCATCCGCATCACATCAGTCAGCGTGCCAGCATCCTGGGCCAACAGCTGGTGAAGGTAGCCCGTTCCACCCGGCACCGAGTCATACAGCATCACAAAATGCCGCCTGGGACCACCATCCTTGCCGGGCTCATCCTGGGTCACCAGGCGCAAGTGGTCCACTCGACCACCAAAACGCTTTTTCAAGCCCAGTTGAAGGACTGCCATAAAAGATTGCACCACCTCTTCATCCACGCCAGACTTGGTATAGGGCACCAAAATCCGCAGGGCCTCAGAGGCAAATTCGCGGTACAAATACAGACATTCCAGCAGGTTGGCGGGATCTTCATTGCCATGCTTGACGCAATCAAAGCTGTGATGCTGACCTACTGGCTCAAACCGATTTTTCGGTAGCTTTTGGACCTTGCCGCAATGCCTGCACAGTTTGAACCCAGGCCGTGACGACTCTTTGTCTGCCACCTTGAACGACTCACCAGGCTTCACCAACTCACCAAAATTCACGTCTCTGAATGTCACCCGAGATATGAACTCAAATCCGAAAGGCAAGCCACCGGTTTTGATTTGCCATGCCTCCCGAATGTCCTTCGGTTCAAAATCTGCCATCAATTGGCGAACGTAAAACTTGGGCTCACGGTCATCCACACTGTCATCAATGCGCACCTTGGTGTCATCACTGTTGGCAATCGCCTGCCTGAACCTCAGCAGTGTGCGTTTTTGAGCCGCATCGCCCCACATGGCATCACCACACCGTGGGCAAACGGCATGCGTGTCGGCCTCCACTTCCAGGTTTTGCATGTGATGGCACGATGGGCAAAACCGCCAGTTCTCGGTCTTGGCCAGATTCATGTTGATCTGATCAATCTCCACGCGCCTTTGGTTCGCGTAAAAGCGATTTTCCGGGGCAAATTCTGACAAAGCCGAATTGGCTGGGCGCTCATATTTAATGGCTGGCAATGCCACATAGGCACCTTGCCCTTGCTCGTCTGATCCGCGTTTGCGCCAAAGGACCGACTTCAGTTCAATACCTGCTTCAGGAAACGCATAGTTGGGAATCAGTCCGGCATCGGTCAGCGTGTTGAGCAAATCCCGCTTGTTGATCTCGGCAATCAGCTCCAGCATCTTGTCGCGTTCGCGCAGCAGACTGTCAATTTCTTCGCGTGTTGCGTCATCTTGCGGTCTTTGCTCGGCCGCTTTGCGCAGCACGTCAATCTGATCTTTGCGTTTTTTGTAGGTCTTACGTTCTTCCACCAGCTCCTGCAAATACTTCAGCAAGCGCGACCGCAGGCCATCTGCATCTCCCTGTCCCTGCATGAAGTCTTGCAGGCGTTGGCGTACCACCGCATCCACATCTGATCCCAACAAATCAATAAAGGCAGCAAACAACCTGGGCTCATGAGCCAGCACGTAGTCGCAAAAGTTATACGGAAACCGCGCCTGGTTGGCTTGCTCTACCGCATCAATGGCTGTGGATGTCTTTTCTGGAAAAGCTGTGGCCGTACTGATGCCACTCACCCAGTCGTCCATACAGAAGGCAAACAATTGGCGGCGCAACACCTCCGCCGCCTGCAAAAAGACACCAGGTGGTGCCACTTCGCCGGACAACATTTCCTGCGTTTCTTCAAAAAAATACAAATCGTGTGGGCTGCTGCCATCGGCCAAGGTCGTTGTCATGGCGTTGCCATCACGGCGACCTGCACGACCCATTCGCTGTAGATAGCTGGCTTGGTTAGGTGGCACTGAACACAGCAGCACAGACGATAAATCGCCAATATCGACACCCATTTCCAAAGTGGGGGTGGCTGACAGCAAGTTCTCGTACCAGTCACGCGGCTGCTTTGACTTGAAGCGAATTTCCAACGCCTCGCGCTCCTCACGCTCCAGTAAACCGGTGTGCTCGGCAGCAATTACGCGGCGCAAATCACCCTGGCTGAACCGATCAGACAACCAACCACCGGTGGGCAAGATGTCATCGTAAAACTCATCGGTGGCATCAATGCAGGGCATCCCTTGCAAGGCGTCAGCCGCGCTGGCTGGCACTGTCAAGCGACGCTTTCCCAAAGGGGTCGCGAGATAGGCCGTTTCCGTATCCAGCTGCAAAGCCAATGGGTTGATCGCCAAGGTGTCGCCTTGGTGGTCAGCGGTGCGCACCAAAATGCTTTGGTCTTCCAGCACCTTGGTTGCCGCATGAAAAATATCAACCGCCAGTCCTGGCGACAACAACATCTGGCGACCCAATGCCGCTGCAGCCCACCGGTCAAACCAGCTGGCCCGTTGAGTGTTGGTCAATTTGTCAAAGTCGCGCTGCTTTCCCAGTGTCAAAAAAACCGGCCTGGGAGTGCGTTCACCCATGCTGGGTAACCACTCTCTGCGACCACCGGTATTGGTCAACGCGTAAATATTGCCATCACCCGCATAGTTGACCAGCTCTGGGTGCATCACGGCACCACGGCGGCGCAAATGTGTCAACAAACCCCAAAGCCATTGGGTCAGCACCGGCAGGCTTAACCCCTTGGCACCAAATTGCTCATGCAGCCTGGGTAACAAAATTTCGGCCACTGCGGTAACCCGATCCAGTGGCACTGACACAGTGGCCTTGCCAATACGATCCAGATTTCGTCCACGGTGGCTCAGGTAAGTGAATTCACTAAAAGCTTGCCACAGCAGCCGTTTGCGCACCTTTGCGGGTAAGCGGCTCGATGCGGGCAAGGCACCTTTCTTGAGCAGTTCTTCAGCCCAGTCTCGCTGCCAAGTCATGTTGGGGCCGATGAACTCCGCCAACAAGCGTTCAGGCGTCATGTACAGCACCGAGCCTGGGGTGTCAAACAGTGCGTCAGCTTGTGCCAGAAAATCAGTCCAACTCAGATTGGGCTGGGCCAGTTCATCGATCACTTTGGCCAGAGCGGTGCGCACATTGTTGAGGTAAGTGCGCGCGCCAAAAAAGCCAGCACGGTGTGCAGCATCCTGCACCGAATCAGAAAACGCAATCAGCTTTTTGTCATCATTAAACGGACTGGCCCAACTGTGCTCGACCA
>NZ_JAUXQE010000009.1:0-49255 GCF_030683615.1 Undibacterium sp. | reverse complement strand
GGTACACGCTTCATCACCAAAACCATTTTCATCGCTGCTGGCGTTGGCTCCTTCCAGCCGCGCACTTTAAAGGTTGAAGGCATAGAAGCTTTTGAAAACAAACAGGTGTTCTACCGCGTAAAAGACCCTACCCAGTTCCATGGTAAAAACCTGGTAATCTGCGGTGGTGGCGACTCTGCGCTGGACTGGGCATTGAACCTGGTAGGCAAAGCTGAATCGGTCGTAGTTCTGCACCGCCGCGAAGACTTCCGCGCTGCACCAGCCTCTGTCGCCAAGATGAAAGAACTCTGCGACAACTATGAAATGCAACTCACCATAGGCCAGGTCACAGGCATAGAAACCAAGGACGATTTGCTGTCCGAAATCAAGGTTACCGGTGCTGATGGCGTGACCCGTCGCATGCCACTCGATACTTTGCTGGTCTTCTTTGGTCTGTCACCAAAACTCGGCCCTATCGCCGAATGGGGTCTGGACATAGAACGCAAGCAATTGAAGGTCGTCAATACCGAGAAGTTTGAAACCAATGTACCTGGCATTTTTGCCGTCGGTGATATCAACACCTATCCTGGCAAGAAAAAACTCATCCTGTCCGGCTTCCATGAAGCTGCACTGGCTGCGTTCGGTGCTGCACCGTATATTTTCCCTGACAAGAAAATCCACATGCAATACACCACGACTTCGCCAAAGCTGCACAAAATCCTGGGCGTGGAAACACCGGTTTTCGATTAATCTTCGAACCACCAAAACAAAAAAGCGCGAAGATTTTCTTTGCGCTTTTTTATTCCTGAAACTTTATCGCCCAGTTCCTTAATTCACTGGCACATGCGAATCCGACTCCTTGAATTGATTGGCGATCTGACGGAACTCTTCAGTAATCTCCAGAAAGGCATCCAGAACATCAGGATCGAAATGCGTGCCGTGTCCCTTGCGCATGATACCGATCGCCTCTTCATGCGAAAATGCGGGTTTGTAGACCCGACGTGAAATCAGAGCATCATATACATCAGCTACCGCCATCAGGCGCGCAGACAGGGGTATGGCATCGCCTGCCAGGTTTTCCGGATAACCTGAGCCATCCCATTTCTCCTGATGCGAATACGTGATCTCACGGGCGAAGCGGAGAAATTCATTACTCTCCCCAAGGTATTTTTCTACAGAGATGATGGTTTCCCGCCCGTACACCGTATGCAACTTCATGACCTCAAACTCTTCTGATGTCAATTTATCCGGTTTAAGCAAAATATTGTCGGGAATCCCGACCTTGCCGATATCATGAAGTGGCGCTGACTTGAACAACAATTCTATGTTTTCTTCCGTCAAGTCATTACTAAAACGTACATGACCTTTTAACTTGCGAGCCAGTGCTGCGACATAATTTTGTGTGCGTCGAATATGATTTCCGGTCTCATTGTCGCGTGTCTCAGCCAGCGAAGCCATAGCCATGATGATGGCATCCTGCATCTTGGCCAGCTTGCGGGTTCTATCCTGCACCAGGCTTTCCAGATGCTTGTTCTGGTCTTGCAATAAGTGGCGGGCACGCACCAAATTCAGTTGCGTCGCCACCCTTGCCAGCACGATGGGGGGGCTGATGGGCTTACTGATGTAATCAACTGCCCCTAAACGCAAACCCATTTCCTCATCCTGCACCTGACTTTTAGCTGTCAGGAAAATAATCGGTATGTCGGACGTCGCGATATCAGCCTTCAGGCGGCGGCAAGTCTCATAGCCATCCATCTCAGGCATCATCACATCCAGCAAGATCAAATCGGGGCCGGGCAGACTAGAGGCAATCTGCAAGGCCTTCAGGCCGTTGGTGGCAATCTTGATCTTATACTGATCTTTTAGCAATCCGGACAAGAGTGAAATATTGTCCGGAGTATCATCTACTATCAAAATAACCTGTTTGGCATTTTGATCGAATACCTCACTCATAGATCACCCCGATAAGAAGTAACTGCACCACATTCATGTGGATGCCATGTACGGAACTGGATTTCATCAAATCAAAGTATTTCATAACCGAGGTTTTTTGCGCTATTGCTCAATAAATTCAAGGCTGCATCATAGTCAAATTGCCTGACCGCACGCATGACTTGCTTTTGCACATCCACACCAAAGGCATTGGCGATCATTTCTCCTGACTCTAACAGCAAGTCGACCGCTTCGCCATCGTAATCACGCAACAAGTTACAGCATTTTACAAGTAAATTCTGCATCAATTCGTGGTCAACCGGTGCCAAGTCGAGCACCTTGGTGTCGGGTTTATTAATGGATTTTTCCTGCGCCAATACCTGATCAATGGCATTGATGGTGATCTGCATTGCTCGGGCGGTTTCGACCAGCACTTGTTCCATCTCTGCCATACTGATCTGGTCATGCAACTTAAGCTCCAGTTCTGCAGCAAATGGTTGTATGGTTTTTGCGCCAATCAAGCCCGCTACCCCTTTGAGGGTATGCGCGAGGCGCTCGGCCAATAAGTTATCACCAGCCTCCACCGCATCACGAATATGTTCTACAACATTGCGCTGATCATCACAAAAACGGGATAACAATTCCAGATAAAAGGAGCGATTACCTAAAGTGCGGCTCAACCCCTCTTCAACATCAATACCCTCTATTTGCAAACTATTGCCAATATCCTGCAAAGGTAATTGCACGTTGTCAAAATTGCTACCAGAGACATGTTCCGGGCACCAATGTGAAATCGCGTGATATAACTCTTTGGGGTTGATAGGTTTGGCGAGATGGGCATTCATGCCAGATGCAAAGCACGACTCGCGCTCTTCGACCATCGCATGGGCAGTCATCGCGACGATCGGCAAATCGGCAAAATTCGCGTCTGCACGTATTAATTTAGTGGCTTGATGTCCATCCATTTCTGGCATTTGCACATCCATGAACACCACCCCATAGTAGTCCGGCCTAGCCCTACCTACCATTTCTAATGCTATTTTCCCATTCCCGGCAATATCCACGGTTACGCCAGCCGCCTCCATCAATTCGCGAGCGATTTGCTGATTGATTTCATTGTCTTCCACCAGCAAGACCCGCAAATCAGTATATTTGGGTACTAGTAAGCCATGGTTGCTAGGAATGGCGTAATTAGTGCTGGAAAACAGCTCCACCATGCAATCTACCAAAGTAGAAGCATTCACAGGCTTGGTCAGGAAACCATCTGGCAAGGCGATGTCATCACGGTAACTAACTTCCTCACGTCCATGCGCACTGACCAGCACCATCAAGGGTGCCGGTTGCAGTGACCCATCACGCTTGAGGTAAGTAATCAATTCAAGCCCGTCCATCTCCGGCATACGCAAATCAGTAAAGATCACGCCGTAGGGATGGGTAAGGTTACACTCCATGACCGCCTGCAAGGCAGCAGCGCCACTATTGACAACATCGATATCCACTGGCAACTCGGATAATATCTCCTGCAAAATCTCGGCAGCAGCAGGGTTATCATCAACAATCAACAAGCGCATACCATTGATTGCACCCGGTATCACCTGGCGTTGCACTACCGGTTGGGCTATGCCAAACCAGGCCGTAAAATACACGGAAGTGCCGCGCCCTGCCTCACTGCTCAGGGCAATCTCCCCCCCCATCAATTCGACCATCCCTTTGGAAATTGATAAGCCCAATCCCGTACCACCAAATTTGCGTGTCGTTGATTCGTCCGCCTGACTGAAGGGGCGGAATAATTTTTCTGACTGCTCTTCAGACATGCCTATACCAGTATCACGCACTTCAAATTTGAGTTTAACCTTGCCGCCAGCTACTTCCAGCGTCCGGCAGGTGACATAGATTTCTCCCCGCTCAGTAAATTTAATCGCATTGTTGATGAGGTTGATCAAGACCTGACCCAACCGTAGTGGGTCACCATTCAGATAACGTGGAATATCCGGCGGTGCGCGGAACAGAAATTCCAGGCCTTTTTCATCAGCCTTGTCTGTCGTGACTGCCGAGATATTATTGAGCACATCATCCAGATTAAAATCTACCTGCTCGATACTCAGTTTACCTGCCTCTATCTTGGAAAAATCCAAAATATCGTTGATGATGCCAAGCAAGGAAATACCTGCCTTATGGATTTTCTCTACATAATCTTTTTGCTTGGGATTAAGTTCAGTGCGTAAGGCCAGATGTGCCATGCCTATAATGGCATTCATAGGCGTACGGATTTCATGACTCATATTCGCGAGAAACATGGACTTGGCTTCCGTCGACTCTTCCGCATGACGCCGTGCCATTTCCGCTTCCTTCAACTCATTTTGCATTTGTAAAGTCTGCAGGCGTATTTGCTCTGCCATACTTTCCTTGAGTTGGCTTTCCAGCAGTTTTCTTTGGGTGATATCCGAGACAAAAGACAGGGTAGCTGGACGGCCTTCCCAATCTATCATGACCGCAGACAACTCAACCCAAATGATAGACCGGGCTTGATGATTTTCAATACGGAAGTGGTAATACTGCTCAACCTCTTCACCACGTAGGCGTCTGGTATGGTGGTCTATTACCAAAGGCCGGTCATCAGGATAAATTGCGGTGATGAAAGACATTTGCGCCAACTCATCTGCTTTGTAACCTGTCAGGCTTTGTACGCGTGGATTAGCAAACACGATGCGGCCATCCTGCACGACCAATATGCCTTCCGTCACATTATTGATAAGCTGGCGGTAATGTTGTTCAGACTTGCTCAAGTCTTCTTCCAACTGGCGACGGGTAGAAATATCCATGACCACCCACACCGTGCCATGGGTAAGATTGGTTTTATCAACAGCCCGCCCCGAAAAGTGCACCCAGAACACAGTGCCGTCGCTGCGCCGCATCTTTAGTTCAGCCTCGTAGGCTTCACCCAGCAAGACTGATTGACTGACCGCTGCGCCAGATTCGAGATAAGCCTCGCGCGATTCGTAGAAAGGCTCCAGTGAAGAGCCTAGGACTTTTTCGCGCTCAACACCAAATATCTGGCACAAGGGAGTATTTACCCATTGCACACGGCCCTGGTTATTCAGAAAAACCATGCCGACAATGGAATTTTCCAGTACGGTTTCACGCTCGGCCAGCATGCGTTTGAGCTCGTCCTCGAGTTGACGGCGCTCAACCATAGCACGCTCTGCCATGCGCCTGGCCAGCTCTGCTTCTTTCAATTCATTCCTGATGTGCAGGGTTTGCACGTGAACGCGGGTAGCCAACCCCTGTGCTTTGGCAAACAAGTCCAGATAACGTTTTTGCTCGTTATAGGCTTCTTTCCAGTCCCCAAGTTCAGTAAAAATTTCAGACAATTCCTTGATTGCCCGCAGCGGCATATAGATATAGCCATTGCCCCCAACTTCATCCACTGCGCGGCGCAAGTCACGTATGGCCTCAGGATAACGTTTGTGGCTACGATGCAAATGACCGCTGACCCACCAGCTATATGGCTTCAAATGCTTGTCTTCGAAACTGTCCAGCAAACTCATGGCTGTTTCACTGAGTTTGTCTGCCTCTTCCAGTTGCCCGCGCATGGCCAACGTGTATGCTGCCACTGAAAGGCAAAATGCACGGCTGGAATTATCTGCATTTTCACCGCTTTTGATACCACTTATGTAAGAAGCAATGGTCTGGTAGGCCTCTTCATACTTGTCCAGCGATACCTTGCATAAAGCCAGCATGGTAGACACAAAGGGGGCCAGCCAGCGCTCACTGGATGTGACAGCAATATCCCTTGCTTCCTGCAATAACACTTCAGCATCTTCAGCATTGCCGCTGACGTAAAAAATTTCCCCTAGATTGGCCGTCACCTGCGCCACCCGGTTTGGTATTTGCAAGACGCGCGCATCATTCAGTGCAGTGTAAAAATGGCGGATCGCTTCTTCGGTATACCCCAATTCTTGTGACAAGATACCCAGGGTATTGTAGACAACAATAGATATGCGACTGACCTTCATGCGCAATGCAGGCACGATGCGGGAGTGACACAGTGCATAAGCATCCTGCACCTGACCGCGGCGACGCCAGACTGCCACTGTCCCAAACAGGGCGAATGCCATACCTTCATGCTCATCCACCGATTCAAACAAAGTGGCAGCACGCTCAAAAATGGGAGCAGCCTGCTCCATATGATCATCAAAATAATCAGCAAAGGCATCGATAAGATCCGCTGCGATCAATCTGGCGGGGTTGGATTTGCCAGGTTCCTGCAGGCGCAGGCTGTCGGCAATCTTGCGGCCATCTGCAGAGTTGTCGCGCATCAGGTCCAGGGCATCCAGACAAAGCTCACGCCAATGGATTTCTGCTAGAGAACTATCTTTACTCATTCTGCTCAGCTCTTCAGAAAGAAATGATGCATTGAAATATCAAAATAACCTGGAACATGGCTTTGCTTCCAGGGTCTTCAGCACGGGTACAAAACTCTTTTTTCATTCGATCTGACATTTACGACAATATTAATGCCAGATACAGGCTTATGGAAAAACATCGCCAGTAACTGTGTCTTTTCATCGAATAAATGAACAAATAAAACACTATTCAGTTTTAACGCTGAAAAGGATGCAGCTAATTCTTGAAAAATACTTAAATTTCAACATTCCCACAAGAAATCATTGCATATAAATCAATAATTTAACATTAATTCACACCAACAACTTACACAAGTCTTTTGCTCAGCCAAAAAAATTAAAAACTGGTTTATGATGCATTGCAACAGTTCGATTAAGTGTTTTTTCTAAGCTTGCTTCGGCCTGTGTCATTTGGCCTCAGCGATCCTGTTTTTGCCGAGTGAATGCGTGGCCCCTTATTTGAAAGATTCACTATGCTTTATCAATTTCACGAGCTCAATCGCGCCTTTCTGAATCCCCTGACTCAATGGGCAGAAGCATCTTCAAAACTGTTCACCAATCCGGTCTCACCCTTGGCGCACTCGCCTTATTCGCAGCGCATAGCAGCAGGCTATGAACTATTGTTCCGCCTGGGCAAAGACTATGAAAAACCAGAATTCGGTATTACGTCTACCACCATAGACAAACAAGAAGTCGAGATCGCGCAAAGCACCGCCGTCATCAAGCCTTTCTGCAAATTGCTGCACTTTAAAAAAGTCCTGAGCGACAAAGAACTGACAAAACTGAACCAGCCAAAAGTATTACTGGTTGCTCCTCTGTCTGGTCACCACTCAACGCTGTTGCGCGATACTGTACGCGGCTTGTTGCCCAAGCATGATGTGTATATCACTGACTGGACTGATGCACGCATGGTGCCCTTGTCTGCTGGCCCTTTCCATCTGCATGATTATATTTATTACGTCCAGGACTTTATCCATTACCTGGGTGCTGGTACGCATGTGATCTCCGTATGTCAACCAACTGTGCCGGTGCTTGCTGCGATATCCCTGATGGCGACTGCCAAAGATCCTTTGTTGCCAAAAACCATGACACTCATGGGTGGCCCTATTGATCCACGCAAATCACCGACTCAGGTCAACAATCTGGCGACGGAAAAGAAATTCTCCTGGTTTGAAAACACGGTTATTTATAGTGTGCCGGCAAATTATCCTGGCTATGGCCGCAAGGTTTACCCAGGCTTCTTGCAGCATACCGGCTTTGTTGCCATGAATCCTGACCGTCATGCGCAGAGTCACTGGGACTTTTACCAGCATCTGATACAGGGTGATGACGAATCAGCCGAGCAGCATCGCAAATTCTACAATGAGTACAACGCCGTACTGGATATGCCAGCTGAATACTATCTGGAAACCATTAAACTAGTTTTCCAGGAATTCCGACTGCCGACTGGCACCTGGGAAGTTGAAGGCAAGCTGGTTAGACCACAAGATATCAAGAACGTTGCCCTGTTCACGGTAGAAGGTGAACTCGATGATATCTCTGGCCCTGGCCAAACCCAGGCGGCCCATGATTTGTGCAGTGGCATCCCTGCCAATATGAAACAGGATTATGTCGCACCGGGCGCAGGACATTACGGCATTTTCTCTGGACGTCGCTGGCGCGATATCATTTGTCCAAAAATCGGCGAATTCATCAAGCAGCATTCTTGATCTGCCCATACCAAGCACAAGCCACGACAGTAAAAAGCGTCGTGGCTTTTTTGTTTGTGGCCTCTGGTGTTTAGGGGGATAATCACGCTCTTTATTGTACTTTTTTAACATCGTGTCAGATTCTCTCGCAGACCTGTTGGAAAACGCCCTGCCACAAACTCAGTGCACCAAATGCGGTTACCCCGCTTGCCGGCCATATGCCGAAGCCATGGCCAATGGCACCGCCAACTACAATCAATGCCCGCCAGGTGGACAGGAAGGTGTAGTACGTCTTGCCAGCATACTGGGCAAAGCTGTCATTCCACTCGATATCAGCCACGGACTTGAGCGTGAACGCCCCGTAGCCAGAATAGAAGAAGCCTACTGCATAGGCTGCACCCTGTGCATACAAGCCTGCCCAGTAGATGCAATTATCGGTGCCCCCAAGCAAATGCATAGCATCATCAATGAACTGTGTACCGGCTGCGATCTATGCGTCGCTCCTTGTCCTGTTGATTGCATCAGCATGCTACCCGTTACCACAGGCAAAACTGGCTGGGATGCCTGGAGCCAAGAACAGGCCGATCAGTCTCGCCAAGTCTATACCTTGCGCAATCAGCGCCTGATACGCGAAAAACAGGAGAATGATGATCGCCTGGCTGCTAAGGCTGCGGCCAAGCTGGTTGCACTGGAAGCTGAGCCTGCAATGAGCGCCGAAGAAATTGACAGTAAAGAACGCAAGAAAGCCATCATTGCAGCAGCCATAGAAAGAGCGCGCATTAAAAAACTGCAAGCGAAATCCGAAGATAAAGTAGAAGGTGATAAAGAATGAATGCAGCAAAGCGCCAGGTCATTTTTGAACGTTTGCGACAACAAAATCCTCACCCAACTACAGAACTGGAATACACAACGCCATTTGAATTACTGATTGCTGTGCTGCTCTCGGCACAGGCCACTGATGTGTCAGTGAACAAAGCGACACGCCTGCTTTATCCGGCAGCCAACACCCCCCAGAAAATCCATGCGCTGGGTGTAGATGGACTGATTCCGTACATACAAACCATAGGCCTGTTCCGCACCAAGGCCAAGAATGTCATCGAAACTTGCCGCATCCTGATGGCTGAACACAACAGCGAAGTGCCGCGCCAGCGCGAAGCTCTTGAAGCCCTGCCTGGCGTTGGCAGGAAGACCGCCAACGTGGTCATGAATACGGCATTTGGTGAACCGACTATCGCCGTGGATACACACATTTTCCGCGTATCC
Source organism: Undibacterium sp. (assembly GCF_030683615.1). Classification (NCBI taxonomy): domain Bacteria; kingdom Pseudomonadati; phylum Pseudomonadota; class Betaproteobacteria; order Burkholderiales; family Oxalobacteraceae; genus Undibacterium; species Undibacterium sp. Next base: position 39,987 of record NZ_JAUXQE010000009.1, on the reverse strand, counting down.
AACCGCACTGGCATTGCGCCGGGTAAGAATGTTGATATTGTTGAACAGAAGCTAATGAAACTTGTACCAGCAGAATTCAAGCAAGATGCACATCACTGGTTGATACTGCATGGCCGTTACACTTGTATCGCCAGAAAACCCAAGTGCTGGAATTGCATGATTGCCGATCTCTGTGAGTTCAAGCAAAAAACACCACTACCTGAAACGGTGTAAGCTACCGACAAGGCACCAATTCAAAAATAAAGAGCCCGCAAGAATAATTGCAGGCTCTTTTTACTTTAATGTCACACTACCACGCAAGATGATCAGACAATCTTGCAAGCCTCATCAAAACTCAGGCGAGGTGAGCGTGGGAAAAGTTGTTGCGCATCGCCATAACCCAGATTGCAAATGAAGTTCACTTTAACCGTGGTGCCAGCAAAAAAAGCGGCATTGAGCTTGTCTGCATCAAAACCCGACATAGGGCCACAATCCAGTCCCACTGCGCGTGCCGCGAGCATGAAGTAGGCACCTTGCAGGGATGAGTTACGGAAAGCGGTCGCATCGATATTGGACTGGTTGCCAGCGAACCACGAACGGGCATCTGCATGCGGGAATAATTGCGGCAGCTTTTCAAAAAACTCCATGTCCATGCCTATGATGGCTGTCACTGGTGCAGTCTTGGTTTTTTCAAAATTACCTTGGGAAACGCAACCCAGCAATTTTTGTTTTTCAGCATCAGACCTAACGAATACGATACGCGCTGGCGAACAATTGGCAGAAGTGGAACCCCATTTCATCAAATCATATATTTCTTGCAATTGCGTATCAGTGACTGACTTATCCAGCCAGGCATTATGCGTGCGTGCATTTGTAAACAAGGTATGGAGAGCGTCTTTGGATAACATGGAGTATTCCTTTCAAATAATCGGTGGATAATAACCCATGTCATGAAAAGCTTCAGGGCGACAAAAGAAAATACCTTTTACAATAGGCGCACTTTTTAATTTGGACCTTTTCATGTTCACCCCTAGCCAGCACGATGTACGACGTTTTTTTTGTGAAACCTTCAGGAAAACCCGCGAAAACCTGATACTGACGCCACTGGAAATCATTGCCTCTGACTGGATCAGACAGCATCCTGAGTATGATATTGACCTCGCCGATATAGAGCAGGCTCTTGAAGCCAGTTACAGTGTAGACCAAGGGCAAACCAATCCGTTTTTGCATCTCTCCATGCATTTATCGATAGCTGAGCAAATCTCGGTGGATCAACCTCCAGGGGTGAAGCAGGCATTTCAGATACTGGCCAGAAAGCATCAGTCTGAGCATGAGGCACACCATGAAATCATGGAGTGCCTGGGTGAAATGATATGGAATTCACAAAGGACAGGTTTGCCGCCGGATGGGCAAGCCTATATAGAATCGTTGAAGATACGCTGCAGTTAAGTTTGGCGATGCTTACCTTAATTGCGTATGCGCCGACAGCAAAAAAGCGAGGCCAGGCCTCGCTTTTTCATCATACATACATCTTATTTCAGTTGGTCATTCAACAATTGCAGGATTTTCTCTGCGACTGGTGATGAATCCACTTTTCCATCACTATTATGTACCGACACATGGCTGATTTCACCATTGGCAGCATTTTTGACCAAAATACGATACTTCTGCGCATTTTTTACTGCATCAGTGGATGAGCCAAACGAGAACAAACGCGAGAAGAAGCCTTCGCTGGCACCTTTGGTCTTGGCATCAATGTCCTGATCCACATAACGGACAAAGTACAAGCCTTGCGAACGATCACGATCTTCAACAGTAAAGCCAATGCGATCCAGTGCCAGACCTACCCTACGCCATGAGCGTTCAAATGCCTCATCTACTTCAACATAGGTTTTGCCATCGTTTTTCAGCAATTGCGAACGAGCCTTGCCTGGTGTGCTAGGCGCAGCCACAGCAGTTTTAGCTCTTTCACCATCAGTACCCAGACGCACCATCAGGCGGGACAGAAATTCTGCTTCCAAACCAGGGTCGACTGCACGAGGCGTCCATACCGTTCCATCTTTTTGTGCACCGACCAATACTTCTTGAGCGCCGCGGTGACTGATGTAGATTTCTACCTCGCCATTGGCACCACGTTCCAGACGGGTACGGAATTTGTCACGTTCGCCTGTGGAATACAGTGAGTCGAGTACTTTACCCAGAGTATTGCGGATAATGTCCTGAGGGATTTTGGCACGATTTTCTGCCCAATCGGTTTCCATGACACCAGCTTCCTGATTCTCAACATTGATCAGGAATCCCAGTTCTTGCCAAAAGTCCTTCAACTGTGGCCATAGCGATTCAGGCGTGTCTTTTACCACCAGCCAGCGAGTTGTACCATTGCGCTCTATGCGCATATTCTGGACTTGCTTGGCTGCGATTATGCCACCGCTACCACTGCTGGCAACTTTGTTTCCTTTTTCCAGGTTATAGCCGGATGCTGTAGCACTGCTTTTGTTTGCTTCTGGGATAGAAAAACGATTGTCGCGTCGAATTTGCGTCAAATCGGGTGGCACCTCCAGGGATGCGGACGTTGTCTTACTGGCGCTTCTATAGTCGATCCTGTTTGGTTCGAGAATATTGCCGATTGAACTACAGCCAGTCAAACCTGCCAGCGCCAATGCGCCTATGATGCCGTTTTTAGCAACAAAGCTTTTTGCCATGTGAAAGTCCCTACGAATTATTATCAATTAAAACTGCGTGAAGCAAACGTGCGAGTTACCTAGCCGTTCAGGAGAAATCATTGTAGTACACCAGCTTCACGCATCGCTGCGCGAACGGTTTCATGATATTGCTCAGCCATAGTCACCAGAGGCAAACGAATACCGCTTGGTATCAGACCCATTTCCACCATCGCCCATTTCACTGGCAATGGATTGGGCTCAATAAACAATTTATTATGCAAGGGAATCAGGCGGTTATTGATGGCAACAGCCTCCTTGACATCACCGCGCATGGCAGCTGCACATAATTCATGCATGGCTTTTGGAGCAACATTGGCCGTTACGGAGATATTGCCTTTGCCACCATACAACATGAGCGCGACTGCAGTTGCATCATCACCTGAATACACGGCAAAGGAAGCAGGTGCCAAGCGTATCAGGTCCGTACCGCGGGCAATATTACCAGTTGCATCCTTGACACCAATGATGCCAGGCACTTGCGCAAGGCGCAGTATAGTCTCATTCGACATGTCTGCCACTGTACGGCCGGGCACATTGTATAAAATGATAGGAATATCAACAGATTCAGCAATCTTTTTGAAATGCTGATACATACCTTCCTGGGTAGGACGGTTGTAATAAGGCACGACTTGCAAAGACGCATCGGCACCAGCCTGTTTTGCGAACTTGGTCAGGTTGATTGCTTCCTCAGTTGAATTGCCGCCAGAACCAGCAATGATAGGGATGCGCTTGTTGGCATGTTCGACCGCCACGCGTATTAATTCGCAGTGTTCCTCAACAGAAACAGTGGGAGACTCACCCGTCGTACCAACGATCACGATACCGTCTGTGCCTTCGTCGATATGCCAGTCTATCAATTTGCGCAAACATGGCAAATCAAGACTGCCATCTGCATGCATGGGGGTTACGATCGCAACCAGACTACCCTGAATCTTTGTCATGTTAATGCAAGAAAAAAGTAAAACCCTGATTGTAGCGGATACACTGCTAATCTGGGCGCAAATAGCTGGAATAAGCCTCTAAACTTGTGAGCATTTGCTTCAAAGCCTATCCAAAACAGTGATCTTTCCAGTCTTTCTGGCACAAATACGCTGCACCATGCCTGGTTTGGGCTGCTCTACATAGCCATCCTCGTAAGCAATAACGCTCATCTCCACCTGGGAGTTAGACTGCATTTGCGCGAGAAGTTCGCCGTGACGTAACAAAAAAGCCGGATTAGAGGGTTTACCAAAATTTTCATTGCCAGCAGCAAAGGTTTCGTAAATCAAAATGCCATCTGGTTTAAGGCTGGCGAGCAAATGCGGGAATAATGGGCGGTGCAGGTAATTGCAAACGATGATGGAAGCAAAACTATGCTCAGCAAATGGCCAATCGTAACCGGCCTCACCAGACTCTAAATCATGTAACTGTGTTTCGATACCCGCCGCGTTCAAGGCAGGAAATCCCTGATCACTTTTGTCCAACCCCAGAACGGACGAACCTAGTTCACGCAAGTAAAAACTGTTTCTACCACTACCGCAGGCCAGATCCAACATGACCCCATTCTGCGGTCTCAGCAAATGAGAAAACCGCATTAACCAGGAGGAAGCCATATCAGTCTGCTGCGCACAGCTCCCATGATGTTTCACCTGCTTCGTCAATAATCCTCTCCTTCATCAAACCGCATATTTAAGTCAGCAACGCAATAAAAGGTGATGCCAGCAACTGCAAAACAAAGTTGCCAACGGTCATCACAGGAATCATCCAATATTGCAAAACATGAAGCAGGGCCAGACCTATGAGGATAAAGAAACAGTACGGCTCTATCTTTGCATACTTGTAGGCTTGCGCATGGGGCAACAAACTCAGTATGATCTGTCCGCCTGCAAGAGGTGGAATCGGCAATAAATGAAACGCAAACATGGCTAGATTGGTCAACACACCTGCTGTCGCCATTTCCTTGAAAAATGGTTCTTTGACAGACAATGCTACGAGCAGAATAGACAATAACATCCAGGCAAATCCCATCAGCAGATTAACTGCCGGACCAGACAATGCTATCCATTTCAAATTCTTTTTTGGGTCGCGCAACATGGAGTAATTGAGAGGCATGGGCTTAGCATAACCAAACAAGAATGCCCCTTGAGTCACCAGATAAAGAACCACAGGAATGACCAGCGTTCCCATGGGATCGATATGTACCACGGGATTGAAACTCAAGCGCCCTTGCGCCTTCGCAGTTGTGTCGCCAAAATAGCGCGCAGCATAACCACGCGCCGCTTCATACAGGGTAATGGCAAAAATAACAGGCAAGGCATAAACCAAAACGGTTTGTATCAATTCATTCATGTATCAGCTCTAAGTAGTTCTAAGTCGTTAGAATGCAAGAAAATTCTCAGTCGCGAGATTGGTCAGACTGACAGATTACAGCCCAAACAAGGCAACGTCCCCGCGTCCCTGACGCACAAGTTCCGGCGCATCGCCAGTCATATCTATTACCGTGGTTGGCACCAGGCTGCAAGCACCGCCATCGATGACCAGATCGACGAGTTTCGCCAGTCTTTCCCTGACCTGCTCAGGGTCGGTCAAAGGCTCTTCCTCGTCTGGCAAAATCAGGGTCGCACCCAGCAAAGGCTGCTTCAACTCTTCCAGCAAGGCATGGGTAATGGAATTTTCAGGCACGCGCAAACCTATGGTCTTGCGAGAAGGGTGACTCAGGCGGCGTGGCACCTCCTTGGTCGCCTCGAGAATAAAGGTATAAGGCCCAAGCGTGGCTGCCTTCAACATGCGGTACTGGCGATTATCAACCTTGGCATATAGAGAAATCTCAGACAGGTCACGGCAGAGCAAAGTCAGATGATGCTTTTCATCGACGCCACGGATTTTGCGCAGGCGCGTGACGGCATCCTTATCGTCCAGGTGACAAACCAGCGCATAGCAAGAATCCGTAGGCAAGGCAACGATGCCACCATTATCGATAATCTGCACTGCCTGCTTGATCAATCTCAGTTGCGGATTATCAGGATGAATTTGAAAAAATTGGCTCATAAAAAGAAGAAAGGCGGTAGCTCTGCTACCGCCACAAAATTAATTACCGAAAATTAACGCATATTCTGCAATGCGGCAATACGTTGTTCCAGCGGAGGATGGGTAGAAAACAAAGCACTCCAACCTGGTTTATCACTAATCCCTGACGCCGCCATGGATTGTGGCAATGCACCTGGCTGCAAACCACCCAGTCTTGCCAAAGCGTGCATCATGGGCTGACTGTTGCCCAGCAATTTGGCAGAACCGGCATCTGCACGAAATTCACGTTGACGGGAAAACCAGGCAACGATCATGGATGCAGCAATACCAAACACAATCTCACAAACAAACACTGTGATCATATAACCAATACCCGGCCTGCTATCATTACCATTACGAAAAACCGCTTTATCGACAACATAACCAACTACACGCGCCAGGAATACTACAAAAGTATTCACTACGCCCTGTATCAACGTCATGGTCACCATGTCGCCATTCGCGATATGGGCAACTTCATGCCCTAGTACGGCTTCAACTTCTTCCCGTGTCATACCGTTAAGCAAACCTGTAGAAACAGCTACCAGGGCCGAGTTTTTAAAAGCACCCGTGGCAAAGGCATTCGCCTCACCATTATATATCGCTACCTCGGGCATGCCGATACCGGCTCTCTCTGACAGAGCCTTAACAGTATTGACCAGCCACAACTCTGTCGATGTAGAGGGTGACTCTATGACCTTGGCACCTGTTGACCATTTTGCCATGGGCTTGCTGATCAGCAAGGAAAAAATGGCGCCCGTAAAACCCACTACCAGGGAAAAGGCCAGCAGCGTCGATAGTTGCAAACCGTTAGCCGTCAAAAACCGGCTAACGCCCAGCAAAGACAAGACCACGGACATGACGGCGACAACCGCCAGATTTGTCAGCAAAAACAGGACTATACGTTTCATGAATACCTCCACTGGGAACACACGATTCATGCCCTGTTAGATATGGCTTAAGCCCGCATTTTCAAGGCTGCGTTTCAAGGTAGCGACCACTGCTCCCATACTGGCTTGGCCATTTTTGGCAAAACCGGCAAACGACCTATGTCCACTTCTGCATCTTGAGGAGAATGAAAGTCTGAGCCACGTGAAGACAAGAAGCCATAATGAGCCGCTATCCTGGTGTACTCATCATATTGATCGACCGTGTGACTACCCGTCACTGTTTCTATTGCCAGACCACCAAGGTTTTTAAACTCAGTGAAAAAGGCATCATATGCCAGCGGACTCAGGTCATACCGTCCCGGGTGCGCCACCACCGCCATACCACCGGCGCCGCGTATCCAGCCTACTGCCTCAGACAGCGTTGCCCAGCGGTGCGGCACAAAACCTGGCTTGCCATCTGCCAGATAATGCCGGAAAACATCGGACACTGTGGCGCAAGCGCCAATCTCGACCAGGTACCGGGCAAAATGCGAACGTGAAATCAGGTCTGGATTGCCAACGTACTTAAGCGCACCTTCATAGCTATTCGCTATACCAGCCTTGCTTAACAGTTCGGCAGCCATATCGCGCGCCCGACGCTCTCGACCCGAGCGAGTTTGCGCCAAGCCGTTTACCAGATCAGGATTGGTTTCGTCGAGATTCAGTCCGACGATATGGATAGTCTTGCCAGCCCATGTGATAGAAATTTCTACTCCGGGAATATAAATCATCCCCAGATCAAGAGCCGCCTCGCGCGCCTCGGGAATGCCGCGCACCTCATCATGATCAGTCAGCGCCCATACGTCAACACCATTAGCTTTGGCACGTACGGCAAGTTGGGCTGGTGCCAGCACACCATCAGAGACGATGGAATGGCTATGCAAATCGGCATTTAGTTCTGGAGATAACATGATGAATACGATGAAAATCAGGCTGACGGTCTTCATCTTTTCCCCGGACTGCCTGTTTTAGCCAGGAATTACTTGCCTATACACCGCCTTCTGCAAGTATTGTACTCTTCGTGACAGGATCGTGCTGCACTGCACGATCCTTTGTTTTTATGGCATGACTTACAGTTTCATCTCTACACGCAAAGTCCAGGTGGTGTAGGTTTTGGATGTGTTGTAGTCAATACGGTTGAGCGAATCAGAGTTAATGATGCTGCCGCTCTCATAATCATTGGCCCGCAGATTATTGGCAGACAAACGCACTTGCAAGTTCGGGTTGAATTTCCACAAGCCATACAGATCAAGCTGACGCTTTATACCTGTCTGATTGATCTGGATATTGCTGCTTTGCATCTCATATGCAGGCGTCCAGTTGATATTGCCACCTACCGTCAGCGCGGTGCCTGCCGGACGATAGTCCAGCCCAAAATTTGCAGTTTGCGTAGGCTGCTGATCAAGGCGATTGTTTGGCCCCTGAATATCATCCACACTGGACCAGAAATGACTGTAGTTGCTGCGCACATCAATAGCCGGGCCATCAGGGAAAAATTCCTGCAGTTGAAATTTCGCTTCCAGCTCTATGCCTTTGGTCGTTGCATGACCGATATTCACAGGCTTGGACACCTGACGTGGCTTGTACTTGCCATCAGCCGGATCCAAAAATTGAACTTCCTCTGTGTTTCTGCGAATCAGATTATCGATATTTCTGACAAAAAAATTGGCGCTGATAATACCCGCCCGTGTCAGGTAATGTTCATAGGCGATATCAATGCCCTTGGACAGTTCTGGTTTCAGGTATGGATTGCCAGTGCGATCAGGGCGAAAAACACTGTTCTGATTGGAAATACTGGTCACAGCAATCAAATCATTCAATGCTGGCGCACGATAACTTTGCGTCAGACTGGCTCTGATCTGATCTTTGCCAGCACCAGGAATACGCCAGACGCCATGTAAGACTGGGCTCCAGACACTGCTGGCATTTTCTATTGACTGCCCCGCAACGATGCTGCTGGTTCTGATGCCCTCCCAGCGCAAACCTGCGTAGGCAGAAAACTGTGCGTTGATATCCAACTCATCTTGCGCAAAAACAGCCAGTCGGCGGGTATTTGCATCCAGGTTATCACCAGACTCTGCAAACTGCGCCTTGCCATTATTCAGTGAAATACGGGTCTGACTGCGCTTGCCCATTTCCAGGTCCCAACCTGCTGCCAAAGTGTGGCCTTCGCCATAGGGCATGGTGAATTTACCACCGGTATTGATACTGCTGTCCCGGGTATTGTTGACGTCACTGATCACGTCTATCTGCTTGCCATTCTTATCAAACTGGTAGCGCAAGGAATTGCTTTCCATCTTGCCGAGACCACCACCAAATCTGATATTCAGTTTCGAGTTACCCTCGAACTTATGCTGCCAGTTACCAAAACCACGCAAAAATGTTGTTTCCGAACGAGCAGATCCGGTTGCCACTGCAAATTCCTCAACAGTATTCGTGTTAGGGTCTGCTTTAGGAGAGCGATAAATTTCGTTGACCGTGCTCTGAGTACTGGAATCACTCCGTGAATTCATCAGGAACGGCTGCATCATCAAGGTATCGCCATTTTCAAATTTGTAGTTGAAACGCGGTGTTAAATGGATGCCGGTCGTTTTGCGATTGGTTTGATCATATTGATCTTGTATCAATGTATCATCTCCATTCTGGTTTTTTTCATTGGTCAACGTACTACCATCATCATGCTGGCGATTCTGAAAAACAGAACCACTCAAGGCATACGACAAACTACCAATTTCACCAGGCACGGTCAGCGATACATTTGGTGCCAGCCTGCCTTCTTCATAAGCCAGGGACAATTTCAGGTCGATATCTTTTTGCTTATATTCTTCTCGCAAGACTATGTTGATCGTGCCGGCAATTGCCTGGGTACTATATTCAGCAACCGAGCCACGGATAATTTCTATGCGCTCCACCTGGTCAGGTGTCAGGCTATCCATGGAAAAACCACGGGGTGCTCTTTCGCCATTCAGCAATATCTGGGTATAGCCATTACCCATACCGCGCATGCGTATGTCACCACCACGGCCAGGACGCCCGCCCACTGTTACACCGGGCAAACGTTTAAGCACGTCGCCGATGCTGCTGTCACCATTCCTATCCAATTCTTCCCGGCCAAAAATAATCTTGGCAGCTGTTGATTGACGGCGCGCTTCCTGATCAGTACGACCACCGCTGATGGTGACCTTCTGAACCCCGTCATTCGCTGAAGGCGCAACTATTTTCTTGTCATCAGACTTTGCTTTTGCTTTGACCTTGGCATCTTGCGTGGTTTCTTCCGAATTTTTAGCAGGCTCGGATGAAGTTGTTTGCGCATACGCAAATGAACTTACCGAGAAAGCACTGGCGACTGTCAGTGTCAGAGTACGCAATCTTAATTTTGGATACATAGGTTTCAAACATAAAAACACAACACTCATGAGCGCAAGCAAGTCCTGCGCTCTCATGTCGAGATTGTATTTTTAAGCAAGCCTGAATACCAGCGAAGGCCGCTCCATATTTGTATGGAATTGAAACAACATGTCTGTGTCAGTTACTTTGCGATACCCGACAACAATGACGGTTAATCAGCCTCTGCGAAAACGCCATAACGCAATAACACCAAAAAAAACCGTGAAAGCCAATTGCACACCAACTGCAGGCAAGGCAGCATCGAGCCCCAGCCCACGCCAGGTCATGGCATCCAGACCGTCCACCGCCCAGCGCGTAGGCACGACCAACGTCGCGGTTTGCAGCCACTGCGGAAACATGAACGATGGCATCCAGGCGCCACTCAGCATAACCATAATCAGAGTCGCGAATACTGAAATCCCACGCGCTGCTTCTGGCGTTTTACCAAAGGCGGCGATCAATAAACCAAAGCTGGCGGCCATAAGCGAGAATGAAATGACCACAGCAATAAACCCCGGCAAACTCCCTGCAATTTGCACTTTAAACACCAGAACAGCGACCAGGAAGATGAAACACATGAGGAAACAGGCAATCAATGCACAAGACAGTGCCCTGGCAATCAGCACGGTGTTCAAGCCTACCGGTGCTGCCAACAAGCGGTTCCATAAACCCAGGCGCCTGGCCAGCAGTATGCCTATGCCAGCATCAATCGCCATGAACAAAATAAACTGTACGCTCATGCCTGCAAATGAGTGTGCGTAGCCATTATATTTATTGGTAATGGGATCGCCCGCAGTCATCACCTGATCCTTTGTAACAAATGGCATGCTCAATCCGGCATTTGCATTTGCAACCGCTGACGAGCTTGCGGCACCTGCATCCTTACCTGCCTGCTGACTGAGCTGGAATTTTTTCAGGCTGCCAAGAAAGTCATGCAATTCTCCGGCACCTTTATTGCTCTTATCCACTTTCTCCAGGTCTTGCAAGGTCTGGTCAACAAAGTTGCTGCCGCTTTTACCATTGAACATTTCAGCACTGACGCTTTGCATGACTTGCTGCGTCAGCATGCCCTTGACCATCGCCAGAACTGCTGTTTGCGAAGGATCATAGAAAATGGCAAGTTCCGGTTTTTCCTTGCCGCCGAATAATGCCCCGCCTGCATGCTCGCCAAATCTCTCAGGTATAAGCACTGCCATGTTCAGTTTACCCTTCAATACCAGGGCCTTGGCCTCTTCCAATGGCAGTTCTTTGACCAGTAGAGTAGGCTCGTCTTTCAGGCCTTTTAGTATTTTTTGACTGATGACATGATTATCCTGACTGATTACTGCGATCTCTATTTTTGCCGCATCTTTAGTGTCCTTGCCACCAGTGACAAATCCAAAGAAGGCTCCCAACAAGATAGGCATCACCAAATTGAGTAACAAGGCGCGGCGGTCTACCAAAAACAGTATCAGGTCTTTCCGTATCAATGCAATCAAGGCGGTCATCATCATCCCTCAGTAATTTGCGTTGTTACAGTATGGATTTAAGCAACATGATTTTAATCGCGCAGACTACGTCCAGTCAGCATCAGAAATACCGCTTCCAGATTGGTCTTCGCAGTCGCAAAATGACTGGTCTTATAACCCGCTTTGGCAAGCCAGTTGAGCAAACTCAGGGCCACTTCATGTTCAGTCAGCGCCACATCCAGATGCTTGCCATGGTCAGACATATGCACGCTGTCCACGCCGGGCAAGACACTCAGGGCTGCCACATCTGTCTCTGCAATTGCGGTCAGCAAATCCAGCTTTAGTGCCGCTTTTGCGGGCAGGCGACGATACAGGTCTGCTGGCGTTTCATTGGCAATGACTTTGCCGTGGTCGATAATCACGATATGGTCAGCCAGCCGCTCGACCTCCTCCATGTAATGACTGGTGTAGATCAGCGTACGGCCTTGTGATTTCAATACTTCCAGGCTATCAAAAATCGCATTGCGACTTTGTGGATCAACACCTACTGTAGGTTCATCGAGTATCAACAATTCAGGATCATGCAAAAGTGCTGCCGCTATATTCAGGCGGCGCTTCATCCCACCAGAAAACGTGGATGGCTTGTCACCTGCCCTATCGAGCAGATTAACCAGATCCAGCACGGCATCGCAACGCTGCTGCAACTTACTACCAGACAATGCATACAAAGCACCGAATAATTTCAGGTTTTCTCTGGCCGACAGGTCTTCATACAGCGCCAAATCTTGCGGCACAAGGCCAATCTTGAATTTGACGGCATTATTACCCGCCCCCATCGTTTGCCCATCCAGCAACACCTTACCCTGATCTGGCTGCAACAAGCCACAAATCATGCTGACCGTGGTTGATTTACCTGCACCATTCGGCCCCAGCAAACCCAAAGTTTGCCCGCGCACAACAGAAAAAGAAACATCATCAACAACCTTACGAGCAGCATAAGCCTTGGTCAAGTGTTGCACATCCAGCAGCGCGCTTGTCATGAGAATGCCTTTGTTGAAGAAGCAGTGCAGACAATGGTAGTGCAAACGATGCTTTTACTGCAAACAAGTCTGAAAACTACGAGCCAGTTAGCAACAAGTTTTTACATTAAGGCATGAAATTCACTGAAGAACACTAGATTTATCATTTCCCCACTCACCTGCAATGAAAAAATCCTGCACATTCAAATGTGCAGGCTTTCATTGCGTTACCAAATCCTGAACCAGCTTAACTCACGTAACCCATCAATCTGCGACGGCCAGATTCAAGTTCAATTGCGAACGCAGCAAGTCCTCCGTGTCAGGACGTGGGCTATTGCGTGCCGTTTCCAGTTTGTCGAGATATGCTGGCGTGACATCACCAGTGATGTAAAAACCATCAAAGCATGAAGCTTCTATGTTTTTCAACCGCGGATTAACATCAGAAATCGAACGTTTCATGGCAGCGACATCCTGATACACCAGGGCGTCCGCTGTGATTTCGCGGCAAACTTCTTCTTCGCTACGGCCATAGGCGATCAACTCACTGCGGGTAGGCATGTCGATACCGTAGACGTTAGGGAATTGCACCGGAGGGGCAGCAGAAGCAAAAATCACGCGCTTGGCACCGGATTCCCGCGCCATTTGCACGATTTCACGACTGGTAGTTCCCCGGACGATGGAATCATCGACCAGCAAGACGCTCTTGCCCTTGAATTCAGAACCAATTGCGTTCAACTTTTGACGCACTGATTTGCGGCGTACAGCCTGGCCAGGCATCATGAAGGTGCGGCCTATATACCGATTCTTGATGAAGCCTTCTCGATAATCCAAGTTCAGTTTCAGTGCCAGTTCCATTGCCGACGGTCGGGAAGAATCTGGGATAGGCATGACCACATCAATTTCACCATCGCGAAATTGATTGCGCACTTTCTCGGCCAGATACTCACCCATTTTCAAACGGGTCAGATACACCGAAGCGCCATCGATAATGGAATCAGGACGAGCCAGATAGACATATTCAAATGCACATGGATTCAAACTAGGATTGTCAGCACATTGCTGGGTGTGCAGCTTGCCATCCATGTCGATGAACAAGGCTTCACCCGGTTCAACATCACGCAGGAACTTGAAGCCCAGACCTTCGAGAGCAACAGATTCGCTGGCGATCATGTATTCTGCACCGCTTTCAGTTTGTGAGACGCCGATGCAAAGGGGGCGAATACCAAAAGGATCACGAAAAGCCAGCAAACCATAGCCTGAGATTTGTGCCACGACAGCATAGGAACCGCGTACACGCCTGTGCAGCATGGATACCGCACGAAACAGACCTTCAGGGTCCAGCGAATAACCACTGGTGACTTCCTGTATCTGATGCGCCAGGATATTGAGCAAGACTTCAGAGTCAGAATCCGTATTCAGATGACGGCGATCATTCTTGAATAGCTCAATCTTCAACTCTACTGCATTGGTCAGGTTACCATTGTGTGCCAGCACGATACCAAAGGGTGCATTGACATAAAAAGGTTGCGCTTCTTCTTCGCTGGTAGAGCCAGCAGTTGGATAACGCACCTGGCCGATACCGACATTACCCGGCAAAGAACGCATATTGCGGGTACGGAATACGTCACGCACCAGACCATTCGCTTTGTGCATGGCGAACTTATTGCCATGATTTGTTGCGATACCGGCTGCATCCTGACCGCGGTGCTGCAACAGCAGTAGCGCGTCATAAATCAATTGATTGACAGGATTATTTGAGAATACGCCTACGATGCCACACATGGTGGACTCCTAAAAAAAACAATTAAAACTTTACATGCTCCGAAACAGAGGTCGGCAACAGTGGAATCACTGTGCGCGCTGCAGTTTCTGCGAGAGGGCTGAGCCAGGCTTCGGTCCAGAATGCCTGCTGCGGTATAGAGGTCATACCGCAGAGCAAGACTCCCGCCAACACCAGAATACAACCCCGCGCCAGGCCAAATAACCCCCCCAAGCCACGATCGGCCAGAGTCAGGCCACTGGCCTTGATCAAGGCATCCACTGCCAACATGATCAGCGCCATAATCAGACGCACACCAATGAACAAGGCAATGAAGGCCACGATCAGACGCAACAATTGTCCTGGCACGACAGATGGCAACCAGGTCGCCAATACATCACTATAGGCATTGGCAATCACAAATGCGACTATCCAGCTAAGTAGTGACAAAATTTCTTTAATCAAGCCGCGCAGTGTGCTGATGACAATAGAACAAACCAGAATCAGCAGCACAAGATAATCAAACACGGTCACGCCAGATATTCCTCACGCATTCAGTTAGGTGGCAGGCTGGCACTCAGGCCCAGCTTGCTTAATTTGGCGCGCATTTTATCCGCCTCTTCTTTGGAAGCAAAGGGGCCTACCCTGACTCTTATCACTTCACCATTCGTCGTTATTATCTTTTGCGTATAAGAGTGGATATTGGCAGCATTCAGCTTGGCTTGTACCTCATCCACTTTGGCTTGGGTAGAAAACGCACCAGCCTGTACTGTGTAAGATGATTTTTCAACTGACTTCTCAGCCGCTTCAAGTTTGCTGACTACAGGCTTGGCTACTGGTGGCGCTTTACCCTCAAGTATGGCCAGTGCACGGGCAGCCTCGTCGTCAGCGTTGCCAGGTTTGGCAACAACAGGCTTGACTTCAGATTTAACTGGCTTGACGTCACCTTTCACTTCACTCTTCGCAGTTGCGGCTTCTTTCTCCACCGGCTTTGGAGGAGTTTGCAGTGGCTTTACCTCAACTTTTGGCTCAGGTTTGGTATCCACTTTCGCAAGTGACTTGGTTTCGGTTTTTATTTCAGGCTTGACCTGCGCTGCAGGCTGTGCTGTGGCTGCATTGGTAGCGGCAGTGGCCGTTTTTATCTGCCTGTCCGTATTTTCATTGCCAGCAACTTTGTTTTTTGGCAAAGACGGTACTTCTATGATTTCTTCGGGAGGTTCAGGTGACAACGGATTCTTTGCCTTTGGCACGACTACATCAGCATCCCCCACCTTGTCCTTGGATGGGATACGGATACTGATATCGTCGGCCAAAGGCTTAGGATCAGAATCCAGTATCATAGGCAAGCCTATGATGGCCGCCAGAGCCAAAGCAACAGCACCTATCAGGCGGCGTCTGGCACGTTTTTTCTCGGGCAGTATGGGGTCGTTGACCTTGGAGCGCCTTCTGGGCTCGGCCTTCTTTGTCCTGGAACGAGTTTCGATACTCTCTTCTTCGGCGCGGGAACGGAATTCACCACTATCCTGAGTATCGGAAGTTTCTTGCTTCTGTGTAAAACGCGAGAGCAAACCCATGTGCAAATTTCTGGTTAGTTAGCCAAAGGGCTTGTCATCAACAAACCCTCTGGCAAAAACATCAATGGAGTGCCGAACGGCGGGCGCGCATCACACCTGCAACCGTCAGGAAAGATCCAAAGACCACTATTCTATCATTTTCGCCCGCTTTGCTGATGGCTGCCGAATAAGCCTGCTCTGGCGTATCGAAACCAGTAACAGTTTTTTCGGTATCTGCCAGCGCGCCAGCGGCGATCAGCTTGTCTTTCAATACCTCAACTGGGGCCGCCCGCGGCAAAGGCAAGGCCGTGACACACCAGTGATCTACTTTATCTTTCAGTTGCGCAATCACGCCATCGATATCCTTATCGAGCATGGAACCAAATACTGCGTAGGTATAGGCATGGAAACCCATATTGTCGAGATTTTGCGAGAGCGTAGCCGCTGCATGCGGGTTGTGCGCCACATCCAGCACCACGGTCGGGCGACCTGGCATGACCTGAAAACGCCCTGGCAAATCCACCATCACCAAACCGGTACGAACCTCTTGCGCGCCTACTGGCAACGCCAGCTTCAATGCTTCCAGCGTGGCCAATACAGCAGACGCATTCAGGAGCTGGTTGGCACCTCGCAAGCTGGGATAGCCAAGGGAATTGCGGCGCTGGCTACGGCCAGCAAAATTCCACTGTTGCTTGTCGCCGTTATAGTTGAAATCACGACCGAACAACCACAAATCAGCACCTATGGTATTCGCATGATCAATCAGGGACTGGGGTGGCAAAGGGTCACCGCAAATGGCTGCCTTACCTGGGCGGAAGATACCGGCTTTTTCAAAGCCTATCTTTTCCCGGGTATCACCGAGATAATCGATATGATCGATATCGATACTGGTGACAATGGAGACATCGGCATCAATGACATTCACGGCATCCAGACGACCACCAAGTCCGACTTCGAGGATCACTACGTCAAGTTTGGCGTCTGCCAGCAATTTGCAGATTGCCAGGGTGGTAAATTCAAAGTAGGTAAGCGAGATATCGCTACGTGCTTCTTCAACGGCATTGAAAGTGGAGATAAAAACATCGTCCTTCACCATTTCGCCATTAATACGGGCACGCTCATTGAAATCGAGGAAATGCGGCTTGCTGTACAAGCCCACACGATAGCCAGCTTGCATCAACACCGCTTCCAACATGGCACAGGTGGAGCCTTTGCCATTTGTGCCAGCCACCATAATGACGGGGCAATCGTAGTGAATGGAAAGTTTGTTCTTGACCGCAGCAACGCGATCGAGGCCCATATCAATTTCTTTGGAATGGCGGGTTTCAAGTACGGCCAACCAATCAGCCAGGGTGGCAGGTAAATTTGTCATAAGATAAAAAAAGCCCGAACAAAATGCTTCGGGCTTATTGGATATTCACTATAAATCAGGATGATACTGCTTCAGCAGGCTGGTTTTGCAACAAAGCCAGCAAACGCGCGATTTCTTCACGCATCTTGCGACGGTCAACGATCATGTCGATGGCGCCTTTTTGTAGCAGGAATTCAGAACGCTGGAAGCCTTCCGGCAATTTTTCACGCACAGTGTTTTCAATCACGCGCGGACCAGCAAAGCCAATCAATGCCTTGGGTTCGGCAATCACCACGTCTCCGAGGAAGGCGAAAGAAGCCGACACACCACCCATGGTAGGGTCAGTCAACACAGAGATGAAAGGCAACCTCTTTTCAGACAGCTTGGTCAACATGGATGTGGTTTTTGCCATCTGCATGAGGGACAGCAAGCCCTCTTGCATACGTGCACCACCAGTGGCGGTAAAGCAAATGAAAGGCACCTTTTGCTCCAGTGCCGCTTGCGCGCCACGTACAAAACGCTCACCAACAACGGAACCCATGGAGCCGCCCATGAATTCAAACTCAAAGCAAGCTACAACAACAGGCACCGCCATAATGGAACCGCCCATGACGACCATAGCATCAGTTTCACCAGTAGTTTCCAGTGCATCTTTGAGGCGATCAGGGTACTTTTTGCTGTCTTTGAATTTCAGTGTATCGATAGGCAATACTTCCTGGCCGATTTCATAACGACCACCTGCATCGAGCAAGGCATCGAGGCGCTCACGTGCACCTATACGCAAATGATGGCTGCATTTTGGGCAAACATGGATATTGGCTTCCAGATCAGAACGGTAAAGCACCGCTTCGC
Organism: Undibacterium sp.; assembly: GCF_030683615.1. Taxonomy (NCBI): domain Bacteria; kingdom Pseudomonadati; phylum Pseudomonadota; class Betaproteobacteria; order Burkholderiales; family Oxalobacteraceae; genus Undibacterium; species Undibacterium sp. The sequence goes on along the minus strand of NZ_JAUXQE010000009.1, from coordinate 21,942 downwards.
AAGAGGGACACTTGACCCACAAACCTTCGGGAATCGACTTACGATTTGCAGATTCCGAGCGTTGTATACGCGGTGGCAACAGTTTTTCTAACCAACTCATGTTTTCTCCTTATGGCCGCCAGGCTGTCTTTTTAACAACCCGGCATCAGGTTCATTCTGGTAAAAGAACCAGTCAGGCGCGTATTTTACTCGTCCAAAGCCTGTCTGACACCAGAAATAAAGCTTTTCACTGCAGCAACTGCGTTTTCACGCGGAGTATTTTCCAGTTCCTGGATGATACGCGAGCCTATCACCACCGCATCCGACACTGTGGAAATGGCTTTCGCCGTCGCACCATCACGTATGCCAAAGCCTACGCCTACTGGCACTTTGACATGCTTTCTGATGCGCGGGATCATGGCTGCAACTGCATCCAGATCAAGCGCGCCAGAACCGGTGACACCCTTCAGCGACACATAATACACATAACCACTGGCAATTTTACCAACTTGCGCAATGCGTTCATCGGTAGATGTCGGTGCCAGCAAGAAAATCGTATCCATACCCTTTTGCTGCATTTTACTTGCAAATTCTTCACATTCTTCCGGCGGGTAATCGACGACCAGCACACCATCCACCCCAACTTCAGCTGCCTGGGCGATGAAGGTATCCTGGCCCATGCGCTCTATAGGATTAGCATATCCCATGAGCACAACTGGTGTCTTTTGATCACTTTGACGGAATTCGCGGACGAATTGTAATACATCCCGCAAGCCAACTCCAAATTGCAATGCCCTCTCCGACGCGCGCTGTATCACAGGGCCGTCTGCCATCGGGTCAGAAAACGGCACGCCCAACTCGATAATATCGGCCCCACCCTCGACCAGGGCATGCATCAAAGGCACCGTTATTTCAGGCGCTGGGTCACCTGCAGTGATGAAAGGGATTAAACCCTTTTTATTACTTGCTGCCAATGCAGCCATGGTATTTTGAATTCTTGACATCTTGTCTGTCCTTTTTGATGCGCTACCAACAACGCAATGGCATCAATCTAAATCCTTGGAAATGAAGACATGCAGGCAGCATCTCTACATGGATATGCCTGCACGTTTGCTCAAGGGCGAATCAGAACTTCAGCCCTGCCCGCTCGGCCACGGTGTGCATATCCTTGTCACCACGGCCAGACAGATTTGCCAAGACTATCTTATCCTTTGACAAAGTCGCAGCAAGCTTGGCGGCATAAGCGAGAGCATGACTGGATTCCAGCGCAGGGATAATGCCTTCTATGCGACAGCAATCATGGAAAGCTTTGAGCGCCTCATCATCAGTAATCGTCACATATTGCGCACGACCACTGTCCTTCAACCAAGCATGTTCAGGACCGACACCTGGGTAATCCAAACCCGCTGACACAGAATGGGTCTCTATGACCTGACCGTTATCATCCTGCAGCAAATAAGTACGGTTACCATGCAATACACCGGGGGACCCTGCCGTCAGTGAGGCTGAATGCTTGCCACTTTCCAGCCCCTCGCCTGCTGCCTCCACACCGATGAGCCTGACTTGCTGGTGATCAATGTATGGATAAAAAATGCCCATGGCGTTAGAGCCACCGCCTACGCAAGCCACCACATAGTCTGGCTGACGTCCGGTCTGCTCAGGCATCTGCCATAAGCATTCCTCACCGATGACGGACTGGAAATCCCTGACCATCATAGGGTAAGGATGTGGCCCGGCCACCGTGCCTATGATGTAAAAAGTATTATCGACATTAGCTACCCAGTCACGCATGGCCTCATTGAGAGCGTCTTTCAAAGTCTTGGAACCTGACTCCACCGGCACCACGGTTGCACCCAGCAACTTCATGCGATATACATTTTGCGCCTGGCGCTTGACGTCTTCAGAACCCATATAGACTATGCATTCGAGTCCAAAACGGGCGCAGATAGTTGCTGTGGCAACGCCATGCTGACCGGCACCAGTCTCAGCAATCACGCGCGGTTTACCCATGCGTTTGGCCAGCAAAGCCTGACCGATGACATTATTGATCTTGTGGGCGCCGGTATGATTCAGGTCTTCACGTTTGAAATAGATTTGTGCCCCGCCCATCAGATCAGACCAGCGCTTGGCGTGATACACGGGCGACGGGCGACCGACAAAGTACTTTAATTCGTTGCGAAACTCAGCCAAAAACTCAGGATCATTCTGGTACTTGGCGTAGGCTTCTTTAAGCTCGGACAACGCATGCGTCAGCGTCTCGGACACAAAGGTACCACCGAACTGACCAAAATGACCACGTGAATCTGGTAAATGATATTGAGCTGACTGATAAATTGCCTGGCTGGCGTTAGACTGGCGCTCGAACTGAGCATCCAGAGACTGAAGTTCTTTCATTTTCTTTCCTTCAAACTGGCTTGAAAGCGATGAACTGAGGGAGTTACCCCACGCAACATCACTATTCCTGATTGTCTGCCACACGCACCGCAGCAATAAACGCGCGCACGCTGACCTCATCCTTGATACCCTTTGCCGATTCCACACCACTGCTGATGTCGACCGCAAACGGGCGAACCTGACTAACTGCGCCAGTCGCGTTCTGTACGCTCAAGCCACCACTTAAAACGACCCGAGGCGCGAGCTCTTTTGGTATGAGAGACCAATCAAAAACCTTTCCACTACCGCCATACCCATCAACATGGGTATCTAGCAATAAACCACTGAATAAAGGACTAGCCTTACGATAAGACTGCTCACATTCTAGCAAATCTTCAGGCCTTGTGTCAGCTTTGACGCGATAAGCACGAATAAAAGGACGATTGACACTTGCCGCCAGGCTGGCGCATTGCTCAGGCATTTCATCGCCGTGAAATTGCAGCAACTGGACGGGAGCCTTACTGATGACCTCTTGCAAGCCTGCCTCGTCGATGTTAACAAACAAACCTACCGACATCACAAAAGGCGGAATTTCACGCAACAAGGCCCCGGCAATTTCAGGCGTAACATAGCGCGGACTGGGCGGATAAAACACAAAACCCAGGGCATCAGCACCAGACGTGACAACGAATCGCATATCTTCTGGTCGGGTTAAGCCGCAAATTTTTATTCTGGTTCTGTGTTGCTGCATATTTATCGCCGATTTTGAATTTGCTTTATTTTACCTGTTTAATCCGCCTCACCCTCTATTCCTTAAGCAATTACAAGTATGTCCTATGCGATAATCAATTACCATTTCAGTTATACACACCATGAATTCACCTGCGACAAAACCGCCCATCACCCGGCTATTTGGATTAGGCATCTGCAATATGCGTTTTGCAGAAGCCAATCAGCATTTGCTGGAAGTTGCCAGCAACCGTGATCATGCCAGCCGTGTGGTAGTGACGCCGAATGTGGATCATATGACCAAGCTGGAATATGAGCCTGAGTTCAAGACCCAGTATGCCACTTCAGATTATATTTTTGCCGATGGCATGCCCATCATCTGGGCTAGCAAGATGTGCGCTCTACCCTTGCCAGAACGTGTGACTGGTGCGGACCTGTTTGTGTCGCTATGCAGGGGTTGCATAGAAAAAGATTTGTCGATTTTTGTTTTAGGCGGCATGCCCGGGCAAGAAAGCCTGTTACTGGAATCGTTTGCCAGTACTTATCCTGGACTCAAGGTAGATATTTTTTGCCCGTCCATGCAGTTCAACGCCGATGGAACCGAAAGCGATCTCGCAATACAGCACATACAGGCTACAAAGCCAAACATCCTTTTCATTTGCCTGGGCATGCCCAAGCAAGAAAGACTGGCATTTCGCTATCGCGCGCAATTCACTACCGATAATGTTCCATTGATACTATGTGTAGGTGCAGCCATGGAATTTGCATTGGGCCAGAAAAAACGTGCGCCCTTATGGATGCAAAAGATAGGCATGGAATGGTTCTGGCGCCTTGCCAGCGAACCGCGCCGTTTGTGGCAACGCTACACGACACAAGCCTGGCGGTTTGTCGGGCTATTGCTGCGCGAGAGAAAAATACAAAAGCAAATGCACTAAAAGTCCCGTGGGCATTCAAAAAAGTCCGCGGTGAAAGTCAATGAAAAAAACCGCACAAATAACAATTTGTGCGGTTTTTTCTTGGGAGATTACTTTAAATACTTACGCTACTTCTCAGGCTACCTTCTTTGCATCGAAGAATTGCTCATCTTCAGTAGAACCATGCAAAGCTGTCGTGGAAGACTTGCCTTGTTGGATAGTTTGAGTAACTGCATCAAAGTAACCAGTACCAACTTCACGTTGATGCTTAACGGCTGTAAAGCCTTTTTCTGCTGCTGCGAATTCAGCTTCCTGCAATTCAACAAAGGCAGACATCTGGCGACGTGCGTAGCCATGTGCCAGGTTGAACATGCCGTAGTTCAATGCATGGAAACCTGCCAGTGTGATGAACTGGAATTTGTAGCCCATAGCGCCCAGTTCTTTCTGGAATTTGGCGATCGTTGCATCGTCCAGGTTTTTCTTCCAGTTGAAAGATGGAGAGCAGTTATAGGACAGCAATTTGCCTGGGAACTTGGCATGGATAGCATCAGCAAATGCTTTAGCAAATTCCAGGTCAGGCTTACCAGTTTCACACCAGATCAAGTCAGCATATTCTGCATAAGCCAGGCCACGGGAAATCGCTTGCTCCAGACCTGGTTTGGTTTTGTAGAAACCTTCAACTGTGCGCTCACCTGTGCAGAAAGGCTGGTCGTTGGGGTCGACATCAGATGTCAGCAAATCAGCCGCTTCAGCATCAGTACGGGCCAAAATCACAGTGGATGTACCCATGATGTCGGCAGCCAGACGTGCTGCATTCAGTTTTTCAATCGCTTCACGGGTAGGAACCAGAACCTTGCCACCCATGTGGCCGCATTTTTTCACAGAAGCAAGTTGATCTTCAAAGTGAACGCCTGATGCGCCCGCTTCGATCATGGCCTTCATCAATTCAAAAGCATTCAATACGCCACCGAAACCGGCTTCAGCATCAGCCACGATAGGGGCGAAAAAGTCGATGTCGTCCTTGCCTTCAGACCATTGAATCTGGTCAGCACGTGTCAATGTGTTGTTGATGCGTTTGACAACCAGTGGGACGGAATTGGCCGGATACAGGGATTGATCAGGATACATTTCACCGGCAACGTTGGCGTCGCCTGCAACTTGCCAGCCAGAAAGGTAGATGGCTTTCAAGCCAGCTTTAACCTGTTGCATGGCCTGGTTACCAGTCAATGCGCCCAGAGCGTTGATGAACGGCTCGTTATTGACCAGATCCCACAACTTGATCGCGCCGTTTTTGGCGATAGTGTGCTCAACCTTCATGGAACCACGCAGGCGAACGACTTCTTCTGCCGTGTAATTACGCTTGATACCGATCCAGCGTGGATTGGTATCCCAGTCTTTTTGCAATTCAGCTACTTGTTGTGCGCGAGTTGTCATGTTTCTCTCCTGTGGGCAAATCAAATGAAAAAGTGAATCCGTTGAGAGAAATAATAGAGTATTTTTTGCGCAGCAACAAGGTCTTATATAAGACATATGACAAATATTAATTCTTTTAAATTCAAATACTTAAAATCTATTTTTTGCGATGTGAAATTATATTTCTTAGAATGAGAAAAATAATTTGTGCAGTGAGACAGGTATCTTTCACAATATGAAAAATCGATTTCACATTATAAAATTTGGCGATTCAACTTTTTGCACAAAGAAAATTAAGTTTCACATCACCACAAGGAACTGCAAATTTCTTATGCAAATCACTGATTTCTGCACCATCGTCCAACGCTCTATTCAAGTTTGCCGACTTATTCCAGCACTATTTCATACCAAGGTGATGGAAAGTCAAAAACCAGCTCAAATCCATCTGATTTTTTCTTTACCGAACTAGCCGGCAAAGCCTTCATGCGCATGCCACTGCCATCCAAAGGAAAAACCGTGATTTTTTTGCTTTTGCTGGCATGGAATAATGCGACGGGCACACGCTCCATCCAAGCCGGAGCTACGCCATCCAGTGAGCCTGAGGGTTTACTTGCGTTTGCCACATCACGCTCCAGCGTCCACCATGCAGCCTGTCCATCGTAATTAATTAATTGCTTTGGTCTTTCGGCTTGCACACCTGACTGAGTTGTCGTCGTTGCAGCACTTAATACAAGTAGCAGATGACGACTCTCGTTTAACGGCAAGGCATCTCGACTGCTCAGCATCATGACGCCGAATTGCCGCCCCTTTTCTGCAAATGATGGCAAAAATTTCTCTACATCCAAAACGGCACCATTCGCTCCTCTGCGACCAGCAAACATGCGGGTGTAACTAGTTTCAGCCGCCAGCCATGGACCCGATTCGCTATAGCGCAATTGCCCGCCAGGTGCGGCCCAACTCATGTCTTCTTCACGCCAGGGCTTACCTGCATGATGTGCTTGCCAAGGTGATTTGGCCTGCATCCCATGCAACATGGCTACACGTGCATAAAAAGCATGTTTGTAATTGAGCCCATATTGCACTTGCAAATAGGCAGGCAAACCACCACCACTGACACCGTCGCGCAAAGCACCCAGCATGGTGCGCTCTTCAGGCGTAAGGCTAATATTCATCTGGGTCGGCAAGGGGCGCACCTGAAATTGCCTGAACATGCTCGCGGCCATGCCAGCGAGCACCAATTGACCGCTATGCCCACTCAAACCGAAACTATCAGGAACAGAAAGCCAGCGATCACCATCAATATAGTGATATAGAAACAGGCCATCCCAATCCTGTGCACTGGCAACCGCACTCATGACAGGCAAAATTTCTGCTGACTGGCGATTCGGAAAAGCCTGATTGAATTCACTGACAACGAAGGGCTTGCGCGCGTCACGCACAAAAGCCCGCTGCAACAAGGATTGCCACCCTTCGCGCAAGACCGAACTATCGCGGATGCGCCAGTCATTCCTATCCCATTCCTTATGCGGAAAATCATAGTGATCAACATAGAAATGCTCATCGACATAATCCATGTGTTGTTGCGCATCGGCAAGTGCAACACCACCGTAGTACATCTGCGTACCCGTCACTGGCACCAGATTACCGGCTTCCTGTCTGATGGTCTTACGGATGATATTTAAGTACTGCTGATCAAGATCAGATAAGAAACGCACGTAATCCAGCACCCTGCGCCCGTTACCCTGTTGATGCGGACGGTAGTGCTGCCGTAAGGAGGCTGGAGTCTCCCACCCCAGTTTATTAATAGCCCGCCGCGAAAAACGCTGCATACCGGCGACCCAGCCCTCACCATATTCAAGTATGACGGATTCTGATGACTTGACATTGACAACACCCTTGCGCGTCAACGAACAACTATCCCAAAGCTTGCAGGCATTATCAGCGTGACCATGTTGGCGCAACATCCATTTTTGCCATAGCTGTTGCAAGGCTCTTTCATATTCGCCAGTCAAATCATCGAGCTGCCCGCGCTGCCATGCACCCAACAATGAAGATTCATTATTGATTTCCACCATAGCCAGTGCCGGCTCATCCCTGAGATCAAGCCTGCGCATTAGTTGCTGCACATATTCTGCTTGCAGGCTGATCATGCGCGGCTCAAATAAATGCAGTGGATGGCTGGCGAAAGGCATCCTCTCACCCGGCATCATAGGCGTGACCTGATCTACAGCGGGGCGAAATTGATAACCCACATGCAAATTCAGATTGATGTACACGCCCTCAGCCTTGAGTGCATCAATAAATACGCGTAAACGGCGCATAGCTGTTTCGTTGAAGCTAGGATACGCTGCTGTCGTTAAAATACCACGGGGCTGATCCTGGCTATCGCTGAGGATACTATCCAGATGATGCAGGCGCACCGCATTGAATCCCAGCTTGCGCAAACGACGGGCAATTTTTTGCGCATCCTTCTCTTCAGGGAAATTGGCCGCGCTGGCAAAACTGATGCCAAAGAAGCGTACGCGGGCATCGTCCTTTGTACCAGGTCGGCCATCCGCCCCTACCTTGAAGAAATGCCCCTCTTTGACGAATATCCTGTCACGAGCATCCAAAGCATGGTTCAAACCGGCAAAACTCACAACTGGCGACAAGGCATCTTCATTGACTTCAAAACGATACCAGGCAATATCACCAGCAGCCGCGAAAGACGGACAGAGACTAACGAGACCCAGCAACGTCAAGCGGAAAACCAAAATGACCTGCAATTGAAAATACTTCATAGTTTGAGTCGCAACAGACAAGGTAGCCATTAGAATATCGCACAAACACATGACATTAGTATTGAGAAATGCAAAATTTGCCCGTACTGCCCGGCAATACCAGCCTGAGCCTGCTAGAAACCAGAATCGTCAGGCTGATGATCATTCTGTTCGTGGTTTTTTCTTTGATGCCCTATGGTATTTCCTGGGACTATAGCGGCTCATCCGCGCTGACAATGGAAGGGTCAATGACCACCAAATTGCAGTGGGGCAGCCTGTTCTTGCTGGCCACCTTCGTACTCTACCGCCATCTGGCGGAGGCTTTGCTAGATTTACGAGCCATGAACCCCTTTCTCATGCTGGTATTGATCTGGTGCCTGGCCTCATGCATCTGGTCGCCCTTGCCAGCTACGACCATCAAACGCGCCATCCAACTGTATGGCCTGATCATGATAGGCTTGAGCATACAACTCGCCGCGCGGCCGCTACAAATGATGGTCAGTCATATTTTGTACACCTTGATGTGCATGTTGGTGCTATCTTTTTTCATTGCGATTGCTATTCCCAGCATAGGTGTAGATTATGAGCTTGGTGGTGCATGGCGCGGTGCCTTGTCTCAAAAGAATGAATTGGGCCAGATCGCAGCACTCAGCATACTTTTATGGCAGGTCAAGGCGTGCACCGAAAACGTGGGTATCAAACCCTTGATGTTGGGCTTGCTTTTTTCCTTTTTTATGCTGGTCATGAGTAAAAGTTCGACCAGTATGATTATTTCATTGATGGCAACAGGCGTATTTCATCTATTGCGCAAACGTTATTTGTCGTCGTCCTATGCACTGACAAGGACCGCGCTGGCTTTGTTTTGCGTGCTTGTCGTCATTATTTACATATTCTTCATGCAGGAGTCTCGCCTACCAACCTGGCAGGAAGCCGCATCCCCCATCGCCGGCTTGTTTGGCAAGGGGACGGATTTGACTGGCAGGACGGATATCTGGGAGCTGGTCTGGCTGGAAATCAACAAGCACTATCTTATTGGGCTGGGCTATGGCGCATTCTGGCTTGGGCCAGACAGCTTATCGCAATTTGTCATTGATGCCCTGCACTGGATACCATTGCAGTCACACAATGGCTATCTGGACGTACTCAATGAACAAGGCTTGATAGGTTTATTACTACTGATACTCACACTGGCAACACAGGTGAGACTACTGGTTGTTCTCTCCCGTCTTGACCGCCAGCAAGCAGCATTCTGGACCACTATCCTGATCATCGTCGTCACCACGAACTTCACTGAAAGCAGTTTATTCCGTGGTTTCGTTTTTCAAAATGTCTTCTTCATGTTCAGTATGGTCGCGGTTACCTCCACCACCAGGAGACTAAAACTACAAGCGCAGGCTGGTATTAAAACGCAGCAAAAAACACTGCACTGAAACCTTACTTACACAAATGAGGAAAAGCTTGCATTGAAAAATGCTATGATTTTTTTTGTTTTTCAAGGTTGCCATAAGCATGCGCGACGCCACCCCAGAAATAGCTGAGCTTGCCCAACTGTGATGCGGCCACTCTGAGCCAGGTAAAGCTACGCAAGGACTTGAATGGCAATAGCAGCAATGCGAACAGCAGTGCGAGAAAAAATTGCAGAAAGGCACGCGCACTGAGCATCAGCGCGGCAGCGGTTTTACTTGTACCTATTTGCATCGCCAGTTCAGTGCGAATAAATAATTGTCCGGTACGATAAGACCTTTGCAACAACCATTTTGCCGTGGCTCGTTCAGCGGGAATAAATTCATGCGCTGGCGCTTCGTCACACCAGACCATGACAGCTCCCAATTTATCCAGGCGGCGAAATAGCATGGTATCTTCACCACCCGTTGTGCCATAAGCAGGATCAAAAGGGCCTATGCCATCTTTTTGCGATGCGGCGATAGCTTGCAGTGTTGAGCGACGAATCAGGACATTGCCGCTGCGGGCATCCCTGTGGTCAATTTTTGTTCCGGTGGGCATGCGGCGACGGTCAAAATAACCACCTTCTCGTATCCACAATGGCGTGGCTTCAGAATACTCAGGCAAGACTGGCGCAAACACGACATCGGCTTGCTCAGTTTTTTGGACATTCAGAAGTTGCTCCAACCAGTCAGACACCGGAACTTCATCATCATCGATCATGACTATCCAGTTACCGCTGGCAGCAGCTATCGCAGCATTCCTTGCAAGTGAAATATTTGAATTTGCCAGCGCCAATACCTTTAGAGCACCATCGAAGCTATCCACCATTTCATTCAGCACAGCAGAAGCCGACTTCAGACTATCGTTGTCCACCACCACAACTTCCATCGCTACATCACGCAAAGTCTGCGTCAAAATGGCTTGCAACAAGCGTCGCAATAAATCAGGTCTCTTATAAGTGCAAATACAGATGCTGAGTTCAGTCATACGAACTCAGTTTTTTCGACGGAACAATCTGGATAACAAGCGCAATGCCCAGGTAAAGGGGGCAAAGTGTGCTGCATCTGCAGACTCATATTGATTGAAAATCGTCCCCAACACTTCGACACCGGCAGCCTGCATATCTGCTTTTGCCTGACGCAATTCATCGACATAGGTGTGGTCTTGTCTGGCTACCAGCAAGACACTACCGGTCTGATGGGCAACCATTTGCGCATCGGATGCGAGAGTCGCCGTATGCGTATCCACGACAAACGCATCAAACTGCTCGGAACATGATTCCAGCAATTCACGCATGCGAGGGGCGCGTAAAATCTCCAGCGGATTTGGCGGCTGTGGTCCGGCAGGCAAGAAATACAGATTCGGCATCAACTGTATCAGGGCATCAGTTGCCTTGATGCGCCCTGCCAGCACCGACGAGAGACCATCCGGCTTGCCGAGAGAAAAATACTCATGCAGATTGCCACTGCGCAAATCAGCATCGACCAGCAAAGTGCGCTTACCTACTTGTGACAAGGCGATCGCCAGACTGGCCGCCATATAAGACTTGCCATCGCGACGCGCAGGGCTGACCAGGGTGACCTTGATCTTTTCTTGACCACTGAACTTCAAAAGCAGTTCACTGCGAAGGCGACGAATTTCTTCAGCCTCTTTACTGAAGGGAAAATAAAAAAACTTCAGGGACTTGTCGGCGCTGCCGTTCATCAAGTCCTTGGTTGAGTAACCGAATTGCTCGCCCAGTGCCTGGTCAAGCTGCGTCTGGCTCAGATAACCAAGTGCCAGGGCTGCATCACCAAACCTGAGTTTTTTTTCTTTTTGCAGTTGTGCAACTTGATCGATTTGCTCTGGTGTGAGCAAACCTTTTTGCAGGAACAACTCTCCGAGTCGCCCAATTCTTGAAACGGCTTGATTCAGGGGCTCAGTTGCTTGCATGCAAACCACCTTGTCCATTGCCTATCAGTTTTTCATCAAATCCAATTTTTGCCATCACGGGTTCATCAAATTCACGTTCCAGATCTTCCAGACAACGCACTCGCCGGTTCATCAACTCCAGCAAGAAAGCCAGACCAAATCCAAAAACCAATCCTGCCAGCAAGCCAAACACCAGATTATTGCGAAGCAAAGGTTTAGCATGCTTCTCAGGTAATTCAGCCCATTGCATGACTGAAGCGTTCGAGATTGCCACATTACTGGTCATCAGCAATTCATCAAATTTTTGAATCGCGGCATTGTAGATCTTTTGCACGCTGTCAAGCTGGCGCTGATAAGAACTGATCACGTCCCTGTGAATTTTATTTTCAAAGGTCTTTTTTTGATAACTGGCTATTTCTGACTCTATGACTTTTTCCTGCTGAATCAAACGCGCCTCTGCCGCCCCCAGCATGTCAAATGCGGTGGCAGACTCCCTCTTTAACTTATCCATCAAGGCCTGGCGCTCATCATTGATTGCCATGTATTTGGGATGACGGGCACCCAAAGTGATTTTGGCATTCGCCAATTGCGTATCCAGTGAGATCAGTGCAGCTTTCAAGCCCGAGATATGGCCTATGCCAGCAATTTCAGGGATATCTGACTCGGGGCTTCCTTCCCTGACCAATTTCTCCAGCGACTGCCGTTTGGCTTGCGCCTCAACCCTTTGCAATTGTATGTCGATCAGACGCACACTCAACGCATTCATCTGCTTGGACTCAAGGTCCGCTCTTTCATCGACATCGACGATCTTGTGCTCTTGTTGATAGGCGGTCAGTTTTTTCTGCAATTCATCTATCTGCCTGCTCATGGATTCGAGTTGCGCATTGTATTGATCACGGCGCGCCCTGGCAGGCGCATTCATCATCTCCAGTGACAAGTCTATATAAGCTTTGACTATGGCATTCGCCATATCCTTGGCATGCTTGGGGTCACCTGATGAATATTGAATTTCTATGACACGGCTATTCTTGTGTGGGGCTACATCCGTATTCCTGACGATAGCTTCTGCCAGGGCCCGCAAACCACGTTGTTCGCCATATCTTTGCACAAAGCGCTTGGCCTCAGGAGCTGTCTGCAAGCCCAGCGCCTGTATAACACGCTCAGCCACTTGTACACTCTTGATAACATCAAATTGCGTTTGCAGATAACTTTCGTCCTGCATGGGGTGAAACTGCCTGCCACCAATAGGGTCATTGACGCGGTAGTCAATAAAAATATCAGCAACCGCAACATAAGTTTTGGGCAAAATCAAACTGGTCACCGCCGCCCCAACAACAGCAACAATCATCACCACGGCAATCAAGACCTGACGTGCGCGCAACATTGCGCCAATTTGCGCAAAGGATAATACCAATTCACTCGTAGAGGTTTTTATCATACGCGTCAGAATATTCTTTCCTTGACAAACACCACATCACCCGGCATGACTCTGTCGGCAATACCTGCGGAGATTTCGCGCAATTCACCACCATCTGTTTTGCGGTGGATGATGATGCGTCTTGCTGATCCCCTATCCGTAATACCACCGCCTATGGATAGCGCCCGCATGACATTCAAATCTTCCTCCATGGGGTAGATGCCCGGACGGCGCACTTCTCCATAGACATAAAAATTCTTCTGCTGTGGCACGAACAAGACATCATTCGGCTGTATTTTTTGCGCCAGTTCTGGTGGCAATTTACTGGCATCAAGCTCTAGCTTGATGGATGCGTATTCCTGCAACTCAGAAGCGGGCTTGCCGGCTTCGCGACGCAAGATACGCAAGCTTTTCTCGGCCTTTTGCGAAACACCACCAGCCAGACTCAGGGCTTCCAGAATACTGATTTGCCCCAACAGAGGATAACGACCTGGCCGCAATACCTCCCCCAGTACAGAGAAAGTCCTGCTAAGCTGCTGTATGACCTTGATGGAAACCCTTGGGGTTTTAATGTACTGCCCTTGTTCCAGTTTTTTTGCAAAGATAGACGCAATTTCTGTCGCAGTTTTACCCTTGACTTCTACAGTACCAACCAGAGGCAAGGTAATGACACCACTTTCACCTATGGTGACGTCAGCAGTAAGGTCGGGTTGGCCAAAGACAGTAACCAGCAATTGATCGCCTTCACCAATCACATCGGAAGCCGCTTCGCTAACAGTATCATCAGTTATCTTTGCTGGAATTGATGTTTTTTCTGATGGTTGCGTTACTGGTGTCTGAGGCAACTGTAAAAGTTGGCTCTCCAGTTTCATGCCATTGACAGGGATAGTCGTGACTTCTTGTGCGTGCAACTGACCGGCCAAAGCGAACACCGCCACTGCACAGAGCAGTTTGCAGGTGGCAATTTCAAGATGAGCAGAAAATTTGGACCAAATTGTCATCTGACTTCAGACATTTCATGGAAAGAACTTCATTTTATATTGCAATAGTAAGAATAGATGCAAATTTTTGTCAGGACAACAAAACCGGCAACAGTGCCATACCAGCAACAATACTATTGCCATTTAATAACAAAAATTAACCTTTATTGAATTGTGGGCAACTCAAAGCTCAGTTAACATTCAACTACAAGTAAGAAAGATAAAATATGTCCAGCCTGAGCACACAGCCCGCACAGCCATCAGCAGCTCCCGCAACAGTGGTGCCTTTGGTTATCATTGCGCCGGTGCGTGACGAAGCCGACTTAATCAAACTAACCCTTGATTCCATGGTTGCACAAACCGTCAAGCCGGTCGAATGGATCATTGTTGATGATGGCTCGCAGGATGGGACGGCGGATATTGTGCGCGAATATGCAGACAAATATCCCTTTATCAGACTGGTGCAACGCCCGGACCGTGGTTTTCGCAAAGTCGGTGGCGGTGTAGTGGCAGCATTTAAATTTGGTATCACGCAAATTGCGCATCAGGATTATGAATATATCGCCAAACTGGATGGCGATATGTCTTTTGGCCCCAGATACCTGGAGTGCATGTTCGAACAATTTGCCCTTGAACCCAAGCTGGCAGCCGTGTCTGGCAAGGTCTTTCGTGAGGAAGAAGGTCAAAAGATAGAAGAAATCATCATCGATGAACATGTCGCCGGTCAGTTCAAACTGTATCGCAGGACAGCATTTGAAGAAATCGGTGGTTTTGTCGAAGAAGTCTTGTGGGATGGTATTGATGTTCATACAGCCCGCATGAAGGGCTGGACGACCAGGAGTTTTTTACATCCTGACGCCATACTCATGCATCATCGCTTGATGGGCTCGTCCGACAAAAATGTGTATCGCGGACGCCTGCGCTGGGGACGCGGCATCTGGTTCATGGGCTACCACCCATTGTATGCGCTGGCATCAGGTGTTTTTCGTATGCGAGAAAAGCCTTTTGTCATAGGTGGCTTGCTCATCATTGCAGGTTACCTGGGTGCAGCGATTAAACGCGCCCCAAGATATGACAATATGGAATTTCGCCAACACTTGCATCGCTGGCAGTTAGGACAGATCAAGAAACTCTTTTCCGGGCAAAAAAACTGAATTCAGCAATAGCACAAAAATATAAGCGAAAAGCCCCACGACCATGTTCAATGCCTCATCACGCGTCTCCAACACTTCACAATCAGCACAGCTTCTGGCTGCGCTGACGGGCATTGCATTTGGCGCAACGACTTACATGACGCTTCTGGGAATCATTCTGTATTCCGACTATGCTGACCCGGAGATATTTGGTGTGCGCATGCTGATCGCCTGCCTGACCAGCATGATCCTTTTCTCCAGCCAACAACTACTTGGGACGCTGCAAGAAAAGCATATTTTTGCAGCTTTCCCCAGCATTACGGCACGCTGGTTTGTGGTTTTCATGGTGGTATTACTGAGCGCTTATGTCGACAAGTCGACCGAACGTCTGTCACGTGCCGTCATGCTGGTCTGGCTATTCAGCACGCCTTTTACACTCATGCTGACCGCACTGATCATGCGCAAGCTGGCGTTGCTGTATTACTCCAATCCGACTAGAAGACGCAAGGCCGTACTGATCTGGTCGAATTCTGCCTGTGCCGACCTGGTAGAGTCACTCCGCAATACGCCACTGGCTGCGATTGATTTTGTGGGTTTTTTTGACAACAGGAATGAATCACGCCCACCCAGCAATCTGGAGAGACTGGGAGACTTGAGTGACGCGGCGGACTGGATCGTTGATGCCGATACCGGGCGCGTCAATGTAGACGTGGTCTTCATCGGCTTAAACACCAAAGAGCCGCCCGAACTGGCAGAAATCATCGCCATTTTGGAGGACAGCACGGCATCCACTTACTTTGTCCCTGAATCGCTGATTTTTGGCATGCCTGGCATACAACTGCGTGAATTGGCTGGCCGACCAGTACTGGCATCGACAGAAACCCCATTCATAGGCCTGGCAGCTTTACCCAAACGCCTACTGGATTTGTTCGGCTCGTTCTTCGGCTTGATTTTTTTATCGCCAATTTTGTTGCTGATAGCAATTGGCGTCAAACTGAGTTCACCAGGTGCTGTGCTTTTTAAACAAGTCAGGTATGGGATAGCTGGCCGCCCCATCAATGTCTACAAATTTCGCAGCATGCGTCAAAGTAACCCGAATGAGCGTGTGATACAAGCCACCGTTGGCGATCCGCGCGTCACCAAGTTTGGCCGTTTCCTGCGTCGTTCTTCCCTTGATGAATTGCCGCAGTTATTCAATGTACTCAAGGGTGAAATGAGCCTGGTTGGCCCTCGTCCTCATGCGGTTGAACATAATGAGCTATACCGCAAACTGGTGAGTGGCTATATGTTCCGTCACAAGATCAAACCTGGCATCACTGGTTGGGCACAAGTCAATGGTTTGCGCGGTGAAACCGAGACTTTGGAAAAAATGGAAGAGCGCGTTGAATATGATCTTTACTATATCCAGCACTGGTCTGTCTGGCTGGACATCGTCATTATCTGGCGCACAGTCAAGGTTGTGCTGGGCGATAAAAACGCCTATTGAGCAAAACTTATTTTATCCCTTGGTGCGACTTGCGCAATTTAAGCAAGTATTGCCCCAGGTTGGATGCTTTCAATTTTTGTTTACCATGATAGAGGCCCGCAGGCACTCTGCGCAAGACAGCAGGAGAACTGACAGCCCCTTCACATAGCTGATGTGCACCTGTGGCAAATCGCAATTTATAAGCCTGGTCTCCCCTGCCCAAATCTATCGTACTTATACCCGCTTGCGCTGCGTACCTGGCGCATTGCGCCAGCAATACCAAGCCTGGTGAATACTCTGCATAGTCAGTGTGATACCAGGGAAACCAGTAATGGAATACCTTACTGGAACGCATACCGAAATGCGCCGCAATCAGGGTGTCACCAGCATGCAGTGTCGATAACATACCTGCAAAATCAGGCGTATCGACCATCCTGATTTCATCCATTACTTGCCTGACCCAGTCCAGCTTGAAGATATCGTGTTCAGCCCCAACTGTGCGCTGAAATTGATCGCTCTTCCCAGCTATCAAAGCTGCAAAATCTGCGTCACTGCTACTTAGCAACTCAAAACGCAGCTCACCATATTTCTTACTGAGTTTGCGCTCATTGCTTGCCACCTTCTTCAATAACGAGGCATCACGCTTGTCCGTCAGGCGCTGAGCATATGCATCAAAACCACCCGTCAAATCCAGAATATGCGATTGACTATGCTCCCAGGCATATTGACCGAATTTACCCAACTCCTTGGGCATATGATTAAAGGAAAAATAGCGACAATGCATGGCGCTCAAGGCCTCACTGATTTGCAAATCCAGAGACGCTTCACATATCGGCCCCTGATAATCAGCCAGGAAATCGCCTATGGAAACAGCACGAAAACGACTCAACGCATGAAAGGGCCAGATACCAACGACAACGCCAGCATCTTCGCATTCCAGGATACGGGCATCTTCCCGGGCATTGGCGATGATGGAAGTGAATGCAGGCACATAATAAGGACTATCGTAGATCAGGTTTTGACTGCGCAACTCTGCCCAGCGCGCAGCCAAAGACGCATCAAGTTCTTTTGCCCTGATCAAACGGAATTTCATTTAAGCCTGCTCCGACGGATAAAAATAAGTCTGCAGGCTTTGTTGCAAACCATTTTCTATACTTTGGACAACCAGGCTGGATAATTGACTCTGGCGGGTAGCATCAAAGACGAACAGACGATAAATATCCGACAAGCGCAAACTTGCAGGATTGACCAGCATGATCCACAATTCTGCTCCAGCTTCATTTTTGCGCAACCAAAAGCGGCTGCGCGAAGCCGTAGTATTGACATTCACCCTTGCCGCCCAACCGGTTTCTGACATACGTTCCAGCAAGCCTTCAATTTCATCTATACCCAGTCTGGTCTCGGTACGGATGGTATTGACACTGACCGCTGCGGTAGTGTCAGCCAGGCGCGCGTCAACCAGCACCTGCAGGATACTGACCGCATCTTCGAAGGCACTGCCCGGTGTAGGCACATGCCACCAGCGCTCAAATTTGACAATAGGCAAAGCAGCAGCGATCACTGCACCAATGAGGATGATCAGCCAGGAAACATAAATCCAGACCAGAAATAGCGGTACGGCTGCCAAAGCACCATACACAATGGTATAGGTAGGAAACTGTATGACGAAGCTGGCAAATATACGCTTGGCAATTTCAAATGCCACCGCGGCGAACAAGCCACCCCAGGCAGCATCGCGCCACTCAACTGAGCGATTTGGCACGACCAGATACAGCAAGGTAAATGCGCCAGTTGTAAACGCAATCGAAGTCAGGGTATAAAATACCGCCCCCAGAAACGGCACAGCCCCCACCACACCGCTGGTGGCCGTGAACAAGTAAGAAGTACTGGAAATGGAAACGCCCACCAGCAAGGGGCCCAAAGTGACGATAGCCCAATACACCAGCAGCCTCTGCAAGGCAGGGCGTGAGCGTTTGACCTGCCAGATCTGGTTGAATGACTTGTCTATCATTGCCATGGTAGCAATGGCAGTCACCATCAGGGCTACCCCACTAATCGCAGAAACACGGGTGGCTTTGGTAGCAAATTGCGTCAGATAACCCAAAATGGTATTGGAAATCCCCTTGGGCATCAAACTTTGAATAAAATACGCTTCCAGCGAAGTGCGGAAGGTATTGAACAGCGGGAAAGCCGTAAAAATGGCAAATGCCACGGTCAGAATCGGTACCAGAGCCAGTACAGTGGTAAAAGTCAGGCTACCTGCAACCTGTGGTAAACGACCTTCCTGCAAGCGTTGCAGGGCAAATTTGAAGAGATTGAATATTTGTTTCCACGACAGACCACGCATAGTTTTTGCAGCTAGAGATATAAATGCCTCGATTTTAACGAGAGACCAAGAAAAAAGACTTCTATAATACAAGCATGACTACACAAGAACTCACGATTTTAGTTTTATTTTACTCACGGCATGGCAATACCAGAAAAATGGCAGAATTTATTGCTCAAGGTATAGAAAGCGTACCCGGTTGCAATGCCCGCTTGCGCACTGTGCCAGCCGTTTCCACAGTGACAGAGTCAACAGCCTCTGACGTCCCGTCAGAAGGTGCGCCCTATGTGGAATTGTCTGACCTCAAAGAATGTGCAGGACTGGCCATGGGTTCCCCCACCCGTTTTGGCAATATGGCTGCAGCCCTGAAGTATTTTCTGGATGGCACAGCAGCCGACTGGCTATCTGGCACCCTTACTGGCAAACCAGCCTGTGTATTTACTTCCACTGGCAGTATGCACGGCGGCCAGGAATCGACTTTACTCAGTATGATGCTACCACTCATGCACCATGGCATGCTGATGCTGGGCCTGCCCTACAGCCACCCCGAACTGATGACAACAACAACCGGTGGCAGCCCTTATGGCGCTACCCATTGGGCAGGCCAGGATGGTGCGCAAGCTATTTCGGACGATAGTCGCAAACTGGCAGTCGCACTAGGTAAACGTCTGGCTGAAGTCAGCAAAAAATTACAGGCTTCAGCATGAGCACGGCAACAACAGAAAAAAAATATTACCTGCTCGCTTCCGCCAGCCTGATCGCTTTATTACTGCTATGTATATGCTGGGAATGGTTTTTGGCACCACTGCGCCAGGGCGGGTCATGGATGATACTCAAGGCCCTGCCTTTATTGATCCCTTTGCGCGGCGTACTAAAACGCGACAACTACACCATGCAATGGTCGTCCATGCTTATCTGGCTGTATTTCACCGAAGGCGTAGTCAGGGCATACAGTGACCGCCTACCCTTGTCCATGGCGCTGGCCTGGGCAGAAGTTGCTCTGTCCTTGCTATTTTTTATCGCCATCGTTCTGTACTTACGCCCTTTGAAAAAATCAGCTAAAGCGCTGGCGAAAGCGAAAGCAGCAGAGGCAACAGAACGGTGAGACAGGCAGACGAGGGCGACATCATGCAAACAGAATTTCTTGCTAGTTGTATCAGCATTTTGGGAAATGATTTTGTCATCACTAAGGAAGCAAACCAATACCCCTATTTGATAGATTGGCGCCAGCGCTATCGGGGTAAGGCACTTGCTGTACTTTTACCACAAACCACCGCTGAGGTATCCAGTCTGGTGCAGTTATGCGCCTTGCATCAGGTCGCCTGCGTGCCCCAGGGTGGCAATACTGGCCTGGTATTGGGAAGCGTACCAGATCAGTCTGGGCAGGCTGTGGTCATTTCACTGAAGCGCATGAATCGTGTGTTGGCTATTGATGTAGCCAACAACACCATCACCGTGCAAGCAGGTTGCCTGCTGGCGCAAGTACAGGCTGCAGCAATTGAACAGCACAGATTGTTTCCACTATCTCTGGCATCAGAAGGCAGCTGCACCATAGGTGGCAACCTCTCAACCAATGCTGGCGGCACTGCTGTACTGCGCTATGGCAATACCAGGGCGTTATGCCTGGGCCTGGAAGTCGTCACTGCCCAGGGTGAAATCTGGGATGGCTTGCGTGGTTTGCGCAAGGATAATACTGGCTATGATTTGCGCGATCTGTTTATTGGTGCAGAAGGCACACTGGGCATCATCACGGCAGCCGTGCTGAAACTATTCCCGCAGCCACGCGCGCAAATTACTGCATTCGCGGCACTGGAAAATCCAGATGCCGCGCTTGGCTTACTCAAGCATAGTCAATATGCACTGGGTCCTACCCTGACAGCGTTTGAACTGATATCTGATTTCAGCCTGCAACTGGTGCTTAAACATTTCCCGCAACTCCAGCATCCGTTCGGTCGCAGCTATCCCTACTATGCTTTACTGGAAATGTCTGATCATGAATCAGAAAGCCATGCGATTGCACTTATAGAGCAAGTTCTGGAACAGGCCATGAATGATGGTCATGCCACTGATGCCGTCTGCGCGACATCCATCAGCCAGTCCAGGTCTTTATGGAAGCTACGTGAGCACATTTCCGAGGCACAGGCCAAAGAAGGTAAGAACATCAAGCATGATATCGCCATCCCGGTTTCGCAAATCCCCCGCTTCATCCAAGTGACAGATACAGAATTAAAGAGAGCATTTCCAGGCTGCCAGATTGTCTGCTTCGGTCACATGGGGGATGGCAATTTGCACTACAACGTCTCGGCACCTGTTGGCTGCAGCGATACTGACTTCATCCTGCAACAAGCTTCCATCAATCGCATAGTCCACGACCACGCGCATCAACTTAAAGGATCGATTTCTGCAGAGCATGGGCTGGGCATGTTGAAGCGCGATGAGATCAAACTGTATAAATCTGATCTGGAATTATCCATGATGCGCGCTATCAAGGTAGCGCTGGACCCTCAGAATTTGATGAATCCCGGCAAGGTTTTGTAGATTGTCTCAACGCCCATCAAGACATTGAGACAAGGTCTGACCTTAATTCCCCAATTGTCTGGGCGTATAGCGACGTGCTTGCGAGCCAGCCCCTTCGGCAGCTTGCAGATGGTTTGGCAGTTGAAAGACACTCACTGCACGCGCCAGTTCGACAGCCTGCTCTTCCATGCTTTCTGCCGCAGCCGCTGCCTGTTCAACCAGGGCTGCATTCTGTTGCGTCATTTCATCCATTTGCGTAATCGCCAGATTCACTTGTTCTATACCTGAACTTTGTTCCTGGCTGGCTGCTGTGATCTCGCTCATGATGTCGGCCACATGCTGGACACTGGTGACAATTTCATCCATGGTCTTGCCAGCCTCATCTACCAGCTTACTACCCTGATCGACTTTGTCTACTGAATCACTGATGAGCGATTTAATTTCTTTCGCAGCACTGGCACTACGCTGCGCCAGGTTGCGCACTTCTGCCGCCACCACGGCAAAGCCGCGGCCCTGCTCACCTGCCCTGGCGGCCTCCACTGCCGCATTCAAGGCCAGGATATTGGTCTGGAAGGCGATA